>NZ_SNWA01000001.1:623722-935583 GCF_004361815.1 Paraburkholderia sp. BL10I2N1
CACGTTAGTGCTTGCGGCTTCCCGGACAATGCTGGCGTGCACGATCCCCAATTTCGTCTCCTATCTACCTCACAACCGCATCAGACCAGGCCATGGCCGTAGGGACTTCGTCGGCTTTGGAGAGTAATGGCCTGAAACGAGAGCTGCAAGGAGGTCATGAAATGGAAGTCAAGTCAATCGTAGCCTATCAAGGACCCAATATTCATGCCCATTTCCCGGTCATTCGATACACCATCGATCTGGGGGTGCTTGAAGAGTGGCCAACCGGGCGCCTCGGCCAAGGCTTCATCGATTGTCTCCTTGGCTATCTGCCCGGCCTTCGGCAACATGGCTGTTCCTATAAAGCCCCCGGTGGGTTCGTGCGGCGCATGTGCGAAGGCGAAGGAACGTGGCTGGGCCATGTCATGGAGCACGTAGCGATCGAGCTGCAGAAGGTGGCGGGCTCGGATGTGAGTTTTGGCAAGACGCGCGCCGCCGGGCCGTGCGGGCATTACGACATAGTCTACGAATACCTGGACGAGGATGTCGGTCGGCAGGCCGGAGACCTTTCCCTGGCTTTGCTCGAGCATCTGTTTCCTGAAGACCTGAAGCTGAAGCTGAAGCCGGAGCGGAACTCCGATGACGAATTCGACTTTGAACATGAACTGGATGAATTCATCCGTTATGCGCGGAGTTGCGACGCGGGGCCTAGCACTGCCGCACTGGTGAGCGCCGCCATGAAGCGCGCGATTCCATGTACGCGCCTAAACCGCGGGAGCCTGATACGGCTCGGCTGCGGTCGCTTCCAGAAAAGCATTAAGGCTTCGCTCACCAGCGAGACCCGTCAGATCGCAGTAGACCTGGCTTCGGACAAGGGGGAGACCAACCGGATCCTGCGTGACGCGGGCCTGCCGGTGCCGAGGCAGCGCAAGGTCTATAGCGCCCGCGACGCCGTCCATAGTGCGGAACAGATCGGCTATCCCGTTGTGATCAAGCCATTGGACTCTAATCACGGACAGGGAGTATCCGTTCAGGTCACAACCTCGGAGCAGGTGGAGCTCGCTTTTGAGAGGGCTCAGGAGTACAGCGAGGCAGTGCTCGTCGAAAGCTATATACCGGGGTCTGATTACCGCATGCTGGTCGTCAATGATCAATTGTTGGCAGTTGCCAGACGCATCCCCGCACATGTGTTGGGCGACGGCGTTCACACCATCGAGGAGTTGGTGGAAGAGGTCAACAAGGATCCACGCCGGGGTGTGGGGCATGAAAACGTGCTTACCCGCGTGGAGCTCGACGGCATGGCAGAACGCTTCCTGGCTGACAAGGGTTATGGTCCCGCGACGGTCCCTGAGCCGGGCGAGATCGTCTACTTGTGCGCCACCGCCAACCTCTCCACCGGGGGCACCGCCATCGATGTTACCGATAGCGTGCACCCGGACAACCGGGCGATGGCCGTCCGGGCCATCAGGGCCATCGGCCTGGACGTTGGGGGAGCTGATTTCATTACCACGGATATCTCCGCGTCATATCGTGAGACCGGCGGGGCCATGTGCGAGGTGAATGCTTGCCCGGGTCTACGGATGCATCTGGCGCCAGCTGAAGGCATGCCCAGGGACGTTGCCGGACCCATCATCGATATGCTGTTTCCACCCGGTGCTCCCAGCACCATCCCCATTGCCAGCATTACCGGCACCAATGGCAAGACCACCACCTCGCGCATGCTCGCTCATATCATGAAGGTGGCGGGGTACACGGTGGGTTTGGGCACAACCGATGGCATCTATGTCGACGGGCTGCTGACTGTGAAAGGTGACATGACCGGAATGACGTCCGCCCGCATGATTCTTGCGGACCCTGCCGTGGATGCCGCCGTACTGGAAACGGCCCGGGGCGGCCTGCTGCGGCGGGGTCTGGGCTATCCCGAATGCAGCGTGGCGGGCTGCCTCAATGTGACCGCCGATCACCTGGGCCTGCGCGGGGTCGAAACCGTGGAGCAAATGGCGGAGGTCAAGCGCATCGTCATCGAGGTGGCGAAGGAGATGGCCGTCCTCAACGCTGACGACGCCTTGTGCCTGAAGATGGCGGATCATAGCCACGCAAACCGCCTGGGCTACGTGACCATGAATGCTGCTCACCCCTTGGTAAATGAGCACGTCCAGGCGGGCGGCGTGGCGGTCGTGCTGGAGGAACAGATAAACGGCCACATGGTCTGCCTGTGGGACAGCGGTCACCGTTTTCCATTGTTGTGGACTCACGTGATCCCGGCCACGGTGCACGGGCTCGCACTCCACAATGTGCAGAACGCGATGTTCGCTGCGGCCCTCGCCCACGGCCTCGGGATCGATCTCGAGAGCATCCGCCGTGGTCTACGCACCTTTGACAACACCTTCCTCCAGACCCCCGGTCGCCTGAACATCTACGATCAGCATCCCTTCAGGGTGATTTTGGACTATGCCCACAACCCCGCGGCCGTGAAAACCATGTGCGGTCTGGTAGACCGGTTGGGAGCCGAGCGTGCGAAGATCGTTTCGCTGACGGTTCCAGGCGACCGCCGTGACGAGGACATCCTGGAGATCGGGCGTGTCGCGGCGGGACACTTTGAGCACTACATCTGTCACCGGGACAGTGACTCGCGTGGGCGGGATCACCTTGAAGTGCCGGAAATGCTGCGGGAGTCACTACGCAAGAATGGAGTCGGGGCAGAGCAGATCGAGGTCATCGCCGATGAACAGACGGCGAATCAGTCGGCGCTCGAAATGGCCGGGCCTGGCGACTTGCTCCTCTTGTTGAGCGAAGACTACACCCGTGCCTGGGAGCAGATCGTGCGTTTCAGGCCGAATCCGCAAACAGGGCACGCCATTGACAGTAGGCCGATCCCGGCCAAGATCCGTCTGGACGACCTGGGCGGGTTCGAGTGGGACAGTAGTAGCATGGAGATCATCCGTGACGAGCGCGGCGTGCGGTTGGCGCGAGAGATCGAAGACTGAATGAGTTTTCGCCGTGGTTACGACGATATGCCAGGCGGTCGCAAGCTGACCTGGTGACAGGGCTTCAGGGCGGATGACGCATGAAGTCCATCCTTCATGGAATACCTTGGAGAGTCAAAATGGATGAGAAACAGAAATTTCTTCTCTACAACGATAACGACGACACGCTGGATGCCTCCTCGAAGCGGAGGATGGCCGTCGAAATCGCCCTGGACCTGATACGTCATGAAGCAATGTGCGGGTCTTCGCGCAATCCCTTGGATTCTAATCTAAGGCACCTCTCGGACTTTGCCGATTTTATTCAAGAGGCCTTGAGAGGTGGTGAGCAAGAAGACTTGAGAGGCAGTGAGCGAGAAGACTTGAGAGGCAGTGAGCGAGAAGACCTCAGAGGCAGGGAGCGAGAAGACCTGAGAGGCAGGGAGAGGGAAGACCTGAGAGGCAGGGAGAGGGAAACGTCGAGAGGCCGGCAGCATTAGCGGTCTTGGTGGCTTGTGCGCAGAAGGCGCAGCGCACACCATCAAGGAGTTCTATTGCGGTCTCAAGCGCCGCCTCGACAAGACTTGGAGAGAATGGGTCGGGCGTATGCCCGGCCCATGCCTCATCGATCACAAGGATCCGGGGGATTTGTGGTCACCTCGATAAAACCGTTTTTTGCAAAGAACATCACCTCAATAGATAGCAACGAGGAAGATGCTATCTTCGTCGTAGATCCGGAGCTTGGGGCTCTTGGCAAAATTGACGTTCGGACGGGATTCTTTCAAGGGGTTGTCAACTTCAGGAGCTTCAACGAGTTCAAGGGGGCAGGTGCCATATTTATGCGACCGGATGGCATTATAAATTATTCGCGCTTTAATAGAATCTATGCGCTCGGGATAGAAAATGGGATGGTCTATGAAGTTATGGACACCATCACAATCGATGAGGCAAAAGATGTTGTCGGCCTATATTGGAAAGGCGGTAGATATTACGTGGCTGACAGTAGCGGGATCTTGTTCATTCTGGATGAGGATCGGCCAATACGGTCAGTGGATGTGGGCAATAGAATAAACGACATTACCTTGCATGGGGATCGCCTCTTCATATTGAGTGACATTAGTCGGGCCATTTATATATACAGTCTTGACGGGGCTCATCTGGCATCGCTGACGACACCCCATGAGGGGGCGTCTGGAATAGCTTCAGTTAAAACATCAGATATAGAAAGATCTGGCATCTATATATACTACAATCAGAAAAGTTGGGACGTCTTTGATGATGCAGGCGCGAAGCCGGATGTCGACAACAGTCCAAATATAAAACTCAACAGGAACATTTCAGATGGCTTTATAGAGAAACTTGATTATAAAATAATGGGGCTTGGTATGGCGGGAAATTTCGGGCTTTCGGATGGTTACGAAGTGGAATTTTCTTATGCCGAAATGCTCAAGCCTGCCCGTGATATTCTGGAAAGGATCAAGGGCGTCAAGATGTGCGTCAGGTTGTCGATTCCGGTCGAGACGCGAAGGCAGAAGGTGAAATCAGTAAAAATTATTGGAGATGTTCCAGGGGTTATAAGAAGGGACGAAAGCGGCAACGAGATTGCGGAATTCGATTTTAGGGGCGTTGAGCTTGATAAAGAACGCCGTTACTTCGGCTACAGTGCCGTAATTGAACTATATGGGATAAGGTTCAAGTTGAGTGCCCCGGATTCAGGCTATCCGGACGAAATTAAGACGCGATTTCTTAAGGAAGAGCTCAGGTACGATATGGATAGGCAAGAGTTAAGACGCATTGCTGCGGACCTGATTTCGGCGATCCCGAGAAAAGAGCGCGGAAATGTAGTCAAGATTGCGAAAACCGTGCGTGAATATGTTTATAGCAGGTTGGGGTACCGCTACAACAACAGGTATACAAGTCCCGTTGAGACCTTGAGAAGCGGCGAAGGGACTTGCGGAAAGTACATGGAGCTGTTGATAGGATTAATGAGGCTTTGCGGGGTGGCATGCAGGCCGGTCGGGGATTTCAAGGTTCCCGAGTACAAACTGAGATATGCAGGGGTCAACTCGGTCTGTGCGCCGGATTATGATCATGCGTGGGTAGAGTTCTATGTCCCCGCGGTAGGATGGGTACCTATGGAAAGCTCATCGGACAATCTGCCGGAAAGGCACGAAAGGTTTTTTGGCGCTCTGTCGTGGATCTATATAGAAAACAGCAGGACGGAAAAGATGTGCGAGATATGCAGGCCCGACTCCTGGGAAAAGGTCGGTAACGATCTGATGTATTCGGACTTTTTTGTACCTGACATTCAGATCAAGATTCTCCGGGAGGCCTCGTTGCACGAGTCGCTCCCTGACGGGATGAATGCGAATTAGCGCCTTATGCTCGCCATATGCGCTGTCAAATCATACAGGCTGCCTTCAACCAGTATGTCCAGGTGCAGGCCAACTACGCTTACTGGGGCATGGCGGCGATCCGGATGTATGGCGGAGTGTTGCAGTTGGGAGGGGTCCACAATGGTGATGCCGCCGCTGCCCAGGACCTGCAGCCTATGATCCGGACCGATAAAGGCGGCGGTGTCTTCATCCAGGCCGATGCCGATGGCAAGTGGGTTGTAAGTCAAGGCCATGAGCAGACGCCCGAGCCGGTCCTGGTGGCGAAAGTGCTGATCGATGATCAATCGCTCGATCAGGCCCAAGCCCGGTGCTAGTTGAACAATATCAGCACGCGGCGTAGTGCCACTCTCACCGGCCGCAATCATCTGCCCGGGCAGGAACGCTGCGCCAGCGGAGGTGCCGGCCACGTGCATACCCTGTGCATTCCGGATGCGAATTTTCTGCGCCATTGAAGTACTGCCTAGCGTCTCGGAAAGATGGACCGGGTCGCTCCCCGTGAGGAAAAGCCCGTCGACACTATCGAGCACGTCCAGGTTTCGCTTCGCCTCGCAGTCGGTTCGGGTCTCAAATTTGAGGGCACTGACCCGATCACCCCCCAGATCGCGGAACGCCCTTTCATAACGGCGGCCGGCGTCCTTGGTCGCGGAGCCCGTAGAGATGATGCCGATATGCGCGCGGGAGCCGCCGCAAATTTCGATGAAGCGGCGCAGGATGGCAGCGTTTCGTATTAGCCTTCCGTCGCCACCGATAGGGACGATAAAGCCTCGTGTACCGCCAATGGGCGCCTTTGCACGACTCAACTTTCACTCCGCATAGAGTGCCAAATCGCGAAGTAGCCCCGGTCTCGTGCAGCCACCACGTAATCCACTTTTCCGCCCCGAGCTTTGTTACTGCCGGGCTCGAATCAGCTGACGCCTTTCCTTTGCGTCGTCCGAGTCATTGATGCCCGATATGCGATTTTATATCAGCAAGCGGAACGTGAAGCGGGGCAGCGCAGATATGCGCTGCCCCGCTTCGTGGATGATCCGACTTTTGCCTCTTCTAACCGATCATGTCAGAGCGGTGGCGGTCGATTCACCGGGGGCGTAGCTCCTCGCGGACAACGTACCGCCCACCAGGCTATGCGTCCCGAGATGATACATATTGCCATCAACCAGGATATGCAGACGGATCCCGGTCAAGCCTACCGGGTCGTCATGGCGGACGGAATCCGCTGCAGAATTGCGCAGAGTCGACCCGTCGATGATGGTGACGCCGCCGCTGCCTACCACCTCCAGCGTGTCGTCTGGACCGATGAATGCGGCCGTATCCTCGTCCAGCCCAATGCCCGCCCCAAACGGGATGGAAGCCACTGCCGTGAGCAGGCGTCCGAGCCGATCCCGCTGGCTGAAGTGTTGGTCGATAACAAAGCGACTGATGAGCCCCAAGCCTGGTGCCAGATCGACCATCCCGGCGCGGGGCGTGGCCCCGCTCTTCCCCCCGGCAATCATGGCAGCGGACATGGCGGAGGCACCGGCCGAGGTCCCGGCTACGTGCATGCCGTGTGCGTTGCGGCTACGAAGCTTGTCCGCCGCAGGTGTGTCGCTCAGCATCTCGGCGAGGCGTATCTGGTCGCCTCCAGTCATGAAGACCCCATCGGCGCGATCAAGCACCTTCAGGTATCTGTCCGATTCGCAGTCGCGGCGTGTCTTGAATGGCAGGATACTGACTCGGTCAGCCCCGAGATCGCGGAACACCGACTCATAGAGATCCCCAGTGTCATCCAGCGAGGAGGCAGTGGGGATGACTGCAATGTGCGCGCGTGACCCACCGCAAAGTTTCACGAAGCGGCGCAGGATAACCGGGTTCTGAACCCGATTTTCCGCGCCGCCAATAGGGATAATAAAGCCTCGCGTGGCACCCTTCGGCGATCTTCCGGTACGCATACCATTCACTCCTTCTCAAAGCTTGACCGGCGACCGTGGCGGTCCGCCCCCCAGGCACGGCAATCGCAGCTATCTGCCCGATGATTCGAGCAGCGCCACGACCATGCTGAATCAGTCGGGCAGCACCTTCGTGAGCGCTGTGCAGCAACCCGCGAACCTGAGGCCTGCAGCAATACGTGGACAGATTTGCATCCTCCTCGCGTCACACCAGATCTGCACCCGCCCACTCCTTACAATATTTTAAAGCAAAAAATGCACCAACGTTTTTGTTCGCATGGGTTGGCGCGAACCCTTGGCGCGCATTGCGATTGCGAACGAGTTCGCGAGAACTTCGGCCCGCCGCGGAAGCGCATGAATGGCATATGCACGCAGTAAGTGCATATTTGAACCGATGTGGTGCGATGCTGACACATCGATTCAAGTATGCAGTGGCGCTTGGCGCCGGAGCGTCGCAATTCGTCGGTTACCAGCCGACGTACCCGGCAGATCGGTTAGACGCCTGCCGCCCGGGCCAAATCTTCTGTATCACACTCAGCCGCTGTCCTTTTCGGCAAACGTGACTGTTATTGGGTCGGGGTGCTCCCTCAATATTCTCGGAAGTGGACGTCGGGGTCACGGCGCTGGTCGACCATTGCCCGCGATCCGCAACCGCTCGGAAAGGAAAAGCATACTTGCCGGCCGACACAAAGGCGCGGATGACCGTTGAATCCTGGAAGCTGCCATTGAAGGGGCGCGGGATCCAGTGGCCGGATCGGGTCGTCAACCGCCTATCGCTGAGCTTTCCCTTTGGCGCGCGACGGACAGCCTTTAACGTAATTGCGATAACGGGAGATGCTGAATCGTCCGGAACTGGATTTGCCAATACATTCTCGTCGACAGTTGCCCGACGTTCGTCGCAGGCATTTGACTGCCGGGTTGCGTACGGAATCGTGGAATGACGCACGGACAATCGAGGCGGGAATGCCTCCGGGGGAGACATTACGGAAGCGACTCAGCGAACCGCCCGCAACCCTTCCGGCCTGCTAGGCTGGAAGCTACCCATGCAAACCATGGAGGGTGACATGATGTCCGTCTATGTGGTGAAGACCGGTGAGCAGTTCCTCTGCACCGCCGAGGACGGCGACATCGGCATGGCATCGGCGATTGAAAATGCCACGTCCTTTCTTTCGTATGAGGAAGCGGAAAAAGCGGCGAACGAGCACGCTGACCCCGGATACGAAATCGTGGCCGTCTGCGTTATCAGACACTGACGCGGAGTCCGCTGCTGGGCGCTCAGCGAGGGAGGCCACTGCCAATTTCGCTGGCGCCATGCGATATGGTGCTCCGGTTGACTGCGTCCAAAATCATCTGCGAATGGGCCTGCGTTGCGCATCGAGATTCGCACGATACGGTCAACGCGCGCGTTGATCGCCTTCATCACGGGCTCATGGCCGCGAACGACGAACCGTCTTCCACGAACGCTCTCAGAAGCGCCGCAAGCCCTTCATAACTTGCGGTAGAGAGTGGGGCGCAAGGAGACCCGTCACCCTGGCTATTCACCCAACACCCCACCGCCGTTTCCGTGGCGTGGTGAATACCGCCACTGGGCGGCCGCCACGGTCTCGCGCGCCTCGTGAGCACGGCGCTGCTTTGTCTCAGTGCGGCCATGAAACGTCATTCACTCATCCCGTCGATCGGACGTTCAGACGTCGGCTCCGCTCTGCTTCCGCTCATCCGATTAGCGAAGACGAGCGCACCTTCGTCAGCCATATCGGTCATCTGCGCGGCTTGTGACTTGCGCTCGTTGAATGGCGGGTTTCGGGGTCGTAGTCAACCGAACCCCTGTCGCTCGTCTTCGTGCAGCGCCTGGGACGACTTCCCAGGTACAGCGGTCATCCATAGGCGTGACCCGATCTCCGCGACGCTCAGAACGCGTGACGCATGCCCAGCATGACCGCCGTGGTCCCCATTCCTGGCGCGGCTGGCTGGCCGTACGCAATCGTCTGGGTCATATCGCCATGGTTATTGACCCAACCCACCTGGCCGTAGACCACCGTACTCTTGGACAGGCTGTACTCCGCGCCCCCGGCCACCTCGAGCGATTTGTTGTCCGAGTTGTTCCTGTCCTTCAGGTAGTAGACGCCGCTGGTGACCTTCAATGCGGCCGACACCTGATAGCCGAGACCGGCTGAATACATGTCAAGGCTCGTGCCACCAAAAGGATTCGATGCGCTCTTCGCAGCCGGGTTCGCGCCGTTGCTGTACGACGCGGACATCGAGATGCCATTGAGCGTCGTATATTTCGCCCCAAGATACCAGAAGCGGTTGTTCTGGAGACCGGTGGCGATGCTCGTCGGACCAGGGTTGGTGTCATGTCCGCTGTAGTACACGGCGGACAGGTTAAGCCCATAGTTCGAGTACTTCAGCACCGCCGACTCACGCGTGCCGCCCTGGAAGCTCCCCGCGACGCCGCCGGGCGCGTATTCGAGCAAAGCGCTCGCGCCGTGGAATTTCGGCGACTCATAGACGATCGCATTGCTGTCGTACAGCGCGCCGATCGGCCCGTTGGTGCTGGTGCCGGGCCATCCTGCCGCGGTGTTCATGCCGATCCACGCGGTCAGGATGCTGCCGAAGTAATTCGCCGAACGAACGTCGGTCTCAGCCATGGCGTAGGCCATCGGCACGATCTGCCGCCCGGCTGTGACGGAGCCGAACGGGCTGGACACGCCGACAGTCGCCACCTGGTTGAAGATTGCAGTGGCGCCCGCCGTATCGGCGAGACCAAACTTGCCCGTGCCGCTGTCGAACGACCCTTGCAGCCTGAAGTTGACGTGATAGCCACCGCCAATATCCTCGGTACCCTTCATGCCCCAGATACTCGAGTAGATACCGCCATCCTTGTAGCGATATACCGCGCCCAGGTTGGGCGCTTTAGGATTAAACGAGGCCGCCGCCGTGCTTTGATATAACAGCCCCGAATCGGTGACGCCATACAGCGTCACCGATGATTGCGCGTGCGCCGTGCCGCCGACTGCAGCCAACGCGGCCGCCGCTACCCATTTCAGTTTCATTGCGTCTCCAGTTTTATAGCTCTAAAACAACCCGTAACGACCTACGTCCATGCTCAACACAACAGGCCTGCCCGTTCACGAGGGCAGCAGATAGTCCTGAAACTCTTCGCGCAGCTGGTTTTTCAGCACCTTGCCGGTGGCGCCCAGGGGCACCGCATCGACAAATACGACGGCGTCGGGGGTCCACCACTTCGCGATTTTTCCTTCGAGGAACGCCAGCAATTGCTCTGCCGTCACCTGTGCATCGGGCACTTTCACGGCGACTAGCAGCGGCCGCTCATCCCACTTCGGATGCCTTGCCGCAATGCAGGCCGCACTCGCTATCGCGGGGTGCGCCGCTGCAATGTTCTCGATTTCGATCGAGCTGATCCACTCGCCGCCGGACTTGATCACGTCCTTGCTGCGATCCGTGATCTGCATGAAGCCGTCAGCATCGATGGTCGCGACATCGCCGGTCGGGAACCAGCCATGCGTATCGGCATCGATGCGCAGCGGGTTGCCGCCCTCGTTCCGGAAGTAGTTGCGCACCACCCATGGGCCGCGCACCAGCAGGTCGCCTGAAGTCGCGCCATCCCATGGCAGTTCCTGACCGTCTGCGCCGATAATTTTCATATCGACGCCAAACACGGCACGACCTTGCTTCGACTGCACAGCGCAACGGTCTTCCGGGCGCATCGCCAGGTGTTTCTGTTTCAGTGCGCCGACCGTCCCGAGCGGACTCAGTTCGGTCATGCCCCACGCGTGCAATACCTCAACGCCGTAGCCATCCTGAAACCTGTGCAGCATGGCGGGCGGACAGGCTGCGCCGCCAACGACGGTGCGCTTCAGGGTCGAGAACTTCAGGCCGGCCTGTTCGAGGTGGGTCAGCAGGCCTTGCCATACGGTTGGCACGCCGGCCGCAAATGTCACCTGCTCGGCTTCAAGAAGCTCGTGCAGCGATTCGCCATCCAGCCCGGGACCGGGGAAAACCAGCTTGGCCCCGACCATGCACGCGACGTACGGGAGGCCCCAGGCGTTGACATGGAACATCGGCACCACCGGCAGGATCACGTCGCGCGCCGAGCAGTTCAGCGCATCCGGCAAGGCTGCGGCATAGGTGTGCAGCAGCGCCGAGCGATGGGAGTACAGCACGCCCTTCGGGTTTCCCGTCGTGCCCGACGTGTAGCACAGCGTACAGGCGGAATCCTCGTCGAAGTTCGGCCACGCGTAAGTGGCGGAACTCCGCTCAAGCAGATCCTCGTAGCACAGCAGGTTGACGATGCCAGTATCCCGCGGCATATGTGCGAGGTCGGTCATCGCGATGAACGCCTTGACCGTCTTGCAGCGGGCGGCAATGGCCTTGACCAGTGGCAGGAACGTCAGGTCGAAGAACAGATACTGGTCCTCCGCATGGTCGATGATGTAGGCGATCTGGTCTGCGTGCAGGCGCGGATTGATCGTATGCATCACTGCGCCCATGCCGGATATGCTGTAGTACAGCTCCATGTGGCGATAGCCGTTCCACGCCAGCGTGCCGATGCGGTCGGACTCCTTGACGCCGAGACGGGTCAGCGCATTGGCCATCTGCCGGGCGCGGCGGTGACAGTCGCGGAAGGTGTAGCGATGGATGTCACCCTCGACCCGGCGTGACACGATCTCCGTATCGCCATGATGGCGATCGGCGTGCACGATCAGCGAGGAAATCAGCAACTGCTTTTGCAGCATCAAACCGTTCATTTCGGCAGTCCATTCTCTGAAACAGGGTCGCAGGGTGACGCCACCGTCGACACCCTTAAGCTTCGACGGTGCTCAAGCAGTTCTGCAAGCTCGGCTTTTCGCTGGTCAGTCATCTGGTCCCAGAGGCCGATTTCGACCGGCGTTCTCCAGCATCCCTGGCATAACTTATCGTTCTGGTCCATCCTGCAAAGATTGATGCAGGGATTTCCAACGGCTTCGCTTGGGGTCATGCGGCTCTTGCGGTCAAATCACGGCACCGCCGTTCGGGCTGAGCACCTGGCCGACGAGGTAGTGATCGCCGCACAGGTAGGTCACGATCGATGCGTATTCCTGCATCGTGCCGAGGCGCCCGGCCGGCACGAGCTGCCAGAACTGGTTGCGCTTTTCCTCACCGGCGGCCTCGAAGTACTTCGTGAATTCCGGCGTGGCCACGCCGCCCGGTGCCATCGCATTCACGAAGACATTGGCACCGGCCACTTCGGCCGCAACCGACTTCGTGAAGGCGACCACGGCTCCCTTGGTGGCGCTGTAATGCGGGCTATGCGCGCTCATAGCCGAGATGCCGGCAATCGATGCGATGTTGACGATCTTGCCGTCGCGCTGCGGCTCCATCAACTTCAGCGCTTCGCGGGTGCAATAAAAGAGGCCGTGCACATTCACGTCCCAGTAGCGATGCCACTCTTCGTCGCTGATGCTGCTGGTGAAACCCAGCGACTGCCGCGGCATGGGCGTGGTGATATAGGCGTAATGCCTGTTGCGGCGCTCCGTATCGATCGGCGTGTTCGGCACAAGCGCGGCGTTGTTGACGAGAATGTGCAAGGTGCCGAAGCGCTCGGCGATCGCGGCGAACAGGTTGGCGACTTCGCTGCTGGACGACACATCGCAGCGTAGCGCCAGACACGAGGCACCGGCTGCTTCCACTGCGGCGCGCGTTTCTTCGAGGGCCGGCATGTCGATGTCGCAGATCGCGACCCGTGCACCAGCGCGGGCCAGGTCGACGGCGATGGCACCGCCCATGCCGCGACCGGCGCCGGTAACGAGGGCTACACGCCCTTCCAGATTCTGAGGTTGGTTTTGCATCTTGATTACCTCGCAGGTTGTACGTTTTTCATCGCAACCGCGCGCTGCTTGCCTGTGGCGCGTGCCGCGAGTGCGAAGAACAGGGCTGAGCTGATCGCCAGCACGTCGGTGGCGATCAGCACGCCTGTTAGAGGAGCGCTGGCCCCGGCCTTGATGAAATGGTCGGCGACCATGCCGACAACGACGTTGCCAATGGCGAAAGCGAATACATTGATCGACAGCATCGTGAAACCGAAGATCGTCGAGCGCATTTTCTGCGGCGCCATGCTCGTGATGGCAGCAGCAGCCGGGCCATACACCGCCAGCGGCAGGAAGAATCCGGCGCACATGCCGATGTAGAACAGCGGCGAACCGGCCGGCACGAAACGGTACGCCAGCATCATCGGCGCGCAGAGCACGACGAGCAGCGCCATGAAGCTCGCGCGTCCTCCCCGCAATTTCGCAGCAAGGCGATCGGCTATGACACCGCCCACCAGCGCGCCAAGCGTGCCGAACGCCAGTTGCAGCGCGCCGATCCGGGTCGCAATGCCGGCTGAGTTCATACCACGCTCGTTGACGAGCCATAGCTGCGTGAACGAGAAGCTGGCAAACACCAGGTGGACCAGCACAAAGCCGACGATCGTGAAGCACAGCGCACGATCGCTGCTGACCGTACGCATCACCGCCAGCGTCTGCGGAACGAAGGGAGCGCCGCGCTCCTGCGGTGCGAGCTTGCTGCGGTCTTCCTTCAGAAGCCCCAGCGGCAACGCGATGGCAATGCCGAGGATGCCCAGCACATAGAATGTGATCCGCCAGCCATGCGTGGCGCCGAAGCTGCCGGCGAGCAGGAAGCTGCAGCCGACACCTAAAGGAATCCCCATGAAGAACAACCCCATGGCGGTGCCGCGCTTCTTCTCGGAGAAGAGTTCCGTGAGCAGGGCCGCAGCAGCAGGTACCAGTGCCGCCTCGCCGCTGGCCACGAAGAAGCGCGCGACCGCCAGTTGCTCGAAGGTCTGCGCGTGGCCCGAGGCCAGCGTGCACGCGCTCCAGATCAGCACGCCGGCGGCGATGACCCGTGGACGGCTGAAGCGATCCGCAAGGGAACCCATCACCATCGCCATCACGCCGAAGCTCATCACCCATACTGCGCCGACCAGAAAGCCGTATTGCGCATTGCTGAGCGCCAGATCTTTGACAATCTGCGGCGAGAAACCGAGCAGCATATTGCGGTCGATGTGCGCCAGCAGATGAATCACCATGAGCGACACCAGAACTGCAGGGGGGCTTTTCTTCCAGAACATCATCTGTCTCCATGCCTGAGGGATTCATTGCAAGCGAGGCAGGATGCGATACGCTGCCGCAGGCCGCCTCTTTATCCCGATCAGGCGACCTTGCGCGCCGGCACGTCGCATTGACCGATTGTCCTGTTTGGCGGCATGCGCAAGTTGTCCAGCGTCTCATCGACCGAACCCCATTGCGTGCCGGTCTGATAGATACGGTGTGCGTCTTCGCCGCTCGCGATATCGCGGTTGAGCTCACGCGCAATGCGCACCATCTTCTGGATCTGCTGCACCGAAGTCGCCCGTTCGCCGTTGGGACCGAACAGCGTGTCTTCGATACCGACCCGTACGTGCAGGCCCAGGGCAATGGCCAGCGTATTCATCGGCACGACATTGCGGTTCAGCGTTTCGAACGTGAGCACCGCGCCGTCCGGCGTACGGCGGGCGAACTCGATCATGTCGGCGGGATGCAGCCCGGCCGCACCGCCACCGATTGCCACGTAATTGAGGTTCAGTGGACCGCTATACGCGCCGTTGCGGATCAGGCGCTCGAGCGTTTCCAGTTGCGCCAGATTCCCCAGCATGAACTGCGGCTGGATACCGTTTGCGACGAGGCGCCTGATGTGCTCGACGTGCCACGACGGATTGGACGGCACGATCATGTCGCGATAAGCCGCCTGAAGCGCCGGATTCATGAGCGACGTGCCCGCGATGTCAGCTTCGGTCATCAGTTCCATTACGTTCATCTGGCTGGTATTGATCGCGACGGTGACCTGATCCGGCCGCGGGTCCAGCTCCGCGAGCATATGACGCGTATCGTCGTTCTGCCATTTGGCGGCTTCGCCTTCATTCTCCGGCGCGAACGAGATCGAGCCGCCGACCTGCAGCACCATGTTCGGCACCGCGTCGCGCAGGCGCGCCAGCATCTCGTTGAACTTCGACAGGCGCTTGCTGCCCTTGCCGTCCTCTTCGCGCACGTGCACGTGCAGCACGGTCGCGCCCGCGTTGTAGCAGTCGACGGCTTTCTGGACCTGCTCGTCCATCGTGACCGGAATATCGTCCGAATCGCCGGGGATCCATTGCGGTCCGTAGGGCGCGACCTGAATCACGAGTTTTTCCTGATTTTCAGGCAGCAGGGAGTCGTCCAGGAAATGCATGATGTGTGTTCCTCTTTGAAAATTTGTGGAGTGACGGCGCTGGTCAGGCAGCGGCCTGCGCAGCATCGGCGTTTGCCTTCTCGAAGGCGGCCAGTTCTTCCAGCAGGATCGGCGCGCCGAGGCTGGAGGAATGAATGCCCAGGACGCTGACCGCCTGCAGGACCGCAGCGATCTCTTCCCTGGTGGCGCCCAGTTCGAGCGCGCGGCGGATGTGACGGCGTGTGCCCGGCGCATACATATGCGTGCAGGACGCGTCGACGGCGATGGCAAGGAATTCCAGCACCTTCGGTTCCAGCACGCCCGACATCACGGTGTGCATGCCCATCGCCATGAATTTCTCGGCCCAGACGGGATCGAGTTCGGCAAAGGCGTCCCAGGCAGGATTCCAGGTGCCCGTGGCACGCAGTTGATCGCAAATTGGTGTCACGCTGCTGCCCGTCTCATTGCTCATTTGTTTCGTCTCCTCAACAGTCTCGAATCGCGCGGTGCGGTGGTGCGTCGCGTCTCTGGAGACAAGTATCAGCTACTGGCAAATTGCCGTTTGACAACTTGAGACAAATAATTTACATTTTGGGACAACGGGGAAAACCATATGTCCTATCTGCTTCGCAGCGCGGCCCTGACCAATTACGTCGAAGTGGCGCGATCGGTGGGCCTCGATCCCTATCGCAAGCTGAGCGATGCCGGGATCAATCGGTCTGTGCTGCTGGACCCCGACATCATGATTCCGGCCGAGGCGGTAGCGAGGTTGCTGGAGAGATCGGCACGGGCCGGCGCGATCGAGGATTTCGGACTTCGCATGGCCGAAACGCGCCAGCTCTACAACCTGGGTCCGCTTGGTTTCGCGATGCGTGAGCAGCCGACGTTGCGCCGCGCGCTCGGATCGATGGCGCACTACCTGAGGCTACAGAACGAAGCGGTCGTCATGCGCATCGAGGAAACGGAAGGACTCGCCATCATCCGCGAAGACCTCATGGGCGTTGTGCCCGGCTCGATGCGCCAGGCAACGGAGTTGGTGCTCGCCGTGTTGTACCGGGTGCTGAGCATGGTGCTCGGCGCGACCTGGAAGCCCCGCACCATCTGTTTCACGCACAGTGCCCCAGCCAGCCTCGCCATGCACACGCGTGTATTTGGCGCTCCGGTCGAGTTCAACCAGGATTTCGACGGCATCGTGTGCCTCGCAGCCGATCTCGACGCCGCCATTCCTGCTTACGATCCGGTCATGGCGCAGCAGGTGCGCCGATATCTGGATTCGATGCTGCTTCAGGCCAACGCGACAACGTCCGACAAGGTCCGGAAAATGGTCGTCGCGCTGCTGCCGTCCGGCACCTGTTCGGTCGACCGGATAGCGCAGCACCTGGGCGTGGATCGCAGGACCATACATCGTCATCTCGCGCAGCACGGCGACAGCTACCTGTCGATTGTCGATACGGTGCGTGTCGAACTGGTGATGCGTTATGTCGATAGCGACGACCGGCCGTTGTCCGAAGTCGCGGCGTTGGTGGGCTTCTCGTCGCTCAGCGCGTTTTCCCGCTGGTTCGGCGGCCGTTTCGGTTGCAGCGTTTCAACGTGGCGCCGCAAAAACGCACAACGAAATGCGGGCGCCCGCGATGCGTCCGCCTAGAGGCACCCTTCAAACAAAGCCCTCGGTATACCTGACTGCATTTGAGCGCAAAGTCCTCAAGATCAGTTGCATCAGGCTGTTCTGGCTTTGTGTTGTTGATAGAGCGTGCCAGTTGTACAGCGGACATGACATCAACCCTAAGCCGAGGACCATCGCCACTGGCCTCTAGAACAACCGCTTATCGTATCGGGGGGCAAATATACGACGCTGAATGGGCTCTCGATGTCCGCGTCGTACAGCGATGAATGGCCAGTCTCGCGAAAGCCGGTGGTCGTAGTCAATGCAACTCGGCCGATCGCGCGGCGATATACGGACGACCGTTTGACTCTGAAAACGGCCATTACTTGGACGATATGCTGTGGGACCGCTATAATGGGTCGTCAGCAGTCGGTCCCCGGCCCGGCTGCCATACTCCCGAATCCAGGCAGTCTCACTAATTCCGTTTCCCTGCAATACGAAGGCTCCGTTCGGGCAGCAGAAAGGGGGACGGCAAACGGATAGACGTTCTACATGAGAACCGCGTTGGGTAGATCAGAACCCATGCTGTTATGGGTTTGCCCGAACACGACGAATCACCGCGCATCATTTATACGTGCTATTTCCCGCGTTCAGCGGCGCATGTTAAGGAAGGTCAGCTGCGCCGATAGCGACGCAGGTTGCGGCGGAGCGCATTTCGACGGCCCAGCATGCACACCAGCGCCTCGGCGCCCGACACGAATGCGGTTATCAGGGCCACCGCGAACCCAAACGCGACGGTGAGCCGAACCAAAACACTCAAAAGCTCAGCCAATTACATCTCCCGGTTGCGTCACCCTGCTCATTCCTTCCTACTATTGCGTTTGCTATGTCGATACCTTGTTACGATCGCCGCCATTGTAACGACTTGTTAGATCAGGAAAACCCTACTTAACCTCGGCGAAATCGGTAATTTTTTCGATGCGCCCGTCCTGCAAGGCTGCCGAGGCGGTGTGCGATGAAAAGCGGCGTTTTATAGGCCCTTTTCGGCGGAAGGATGACGCTTTTTTGCAACGGTTCGCTGACCATATCGGTGAGGTTTGCCGTCATGCAGCTGTATTGCATGCATGCTTCAAACGCCGTTGCTCACATTTAGCCAAACGCCTTACATTTTTAGTGCACTTTGCGAGCGCTGCCGACCACGTAAGCAATGCCCCATATGGGCGCGTCGTATGCATCGCATGCGTTCCTTGCGATCCGAACCGCGCTCCGGCGCAAGGTTCTGCTTGCGCTGATGCGAGTCTGGGACGGTCAGAAGGATTCGGTTCGACTCAAACTCGTGATCGCCGCGATTGGCGACAACGAATTCATCGATGCGCTCGTCGCTGACCGCATGGGCACGCTACGTCAACAGAGCAACATGACGCTGACCGGATTCGAAGATCAAGTACGGGCAACTATCCAAAGGGGCTAGCGAGGCAATCGCGGTATTTGACAGATGGGCACCGGGCGGTGCTGATTCAGACGTACGTGAAAGGCTTGGTCTAATGCGGAATCAGAATCTTGCGCATCGGCAGATCGAGGCGAGCGTGGATCAATAAAGGTGCGAGCCCCAATACCGCGCGAGCGGTTTCGTCCTCGGGTCGTTCGAGGACATTCGCACCTCTCGTGGCCCGCGTTGCGGCGCTTGGTCGTCTGCAGCGCCGAGCATGTTGTGCAGCGCGAGGAAGGTTTTGAGATGGTAGTGCATTACCGGAATGAACCCGCTGCGCATGTCTGGGAAGCGTTGCGCGAGCGAGTGCGTCTCGTGGATCGCATGCGATGGATAGCGGCAGGCTCGTCGATCGTGCTTTATTCGATTCTGACCGATGCGAAGAACCGGGAAGCACTCCGGATCGTGGCTGCGGCTTTCCGTGAACAACCCTCGGCTTCGCCGTGAGCGGATCCGACGGGGGCCGGGAGTACTGGTCGCGTGTTTTCCCACTTCCTGCGAAAATGCGACGCATGGCTTATCGCACGGGGAATCGGTGGAACTGCGGCAGTTGCGATATTTCGTCTGCGTCGTCGAGCATGGCAGCATGGGCAAGGCTGCCTTGGAGCTCGGCGTCGCCACATCGGCATTGAGTCAGCAGATCAGCCGGCTCGAGAGCGAGCTGTCGACGCGCCTGCTGCAACGCACGTCCAGCGGCGTCGTGCCGACCGATGCGGGGCTCGCGTTCTGGCGGCAGGCGCAGCTTGCACTGCGTCACGCCGACGATGCCGTGCTTGCGGCACGCGAAGCGCGGCTCTCTGGCCATGTCAGCGTCGGATTGGCGCCGAGCACGACCGGCGTGCTCGGTCTCGCCTTCATGAAGGCGATGCGTGAGCGCTATCCCGATGTGCGCTTGCGGATGGTGGAGAGCCTGTCCGGCCATCTCGGTTCGATGCTCGGGGCAAGGCAGATCGACCTGGCCATTCTGTTTGAAGAGCCCGCGCAACGCTGGAGCGTCATGCCGTTGCTCGACGAACGCTTGTTCGTGATCGGCAACCCTGATCTTCGAGGCATGCCTGAGGGACCGGACGTGCGCCTCGCCGAGCTCGGCGAGCTGCCGCTCATCGTGCCCAGCGGCCCGCACGGGCTCAGGCCGCTGCTTGATGCTTCGTTCAAGCGTGCGAGATGCGAACCTCGCATCGTAGCCGAAGTGGACGGTCTCGCCATGTTGATGGATGCCGTGCGCGGCGGTCTCGGTGCCACCATACAGCCCGGCGCCGCGCTTGCCCGTGCCGGGAACGCTTCGCTTGCAAGCGTGCAGATTGCGGAAGCCGATGCGATCAGGCCCAATCTGATTGTCAGCGTGTCCGACGACGAACTGTCGCCCGCGGGACTGGCGGCGCGCGTCGTGCTCGCCGATGTGGCGCGAGCGCTTGTTGCCGAAGGCCGCTGGTCAGGCGCGACCTTGCGTTAGATCGTCTTCACGAAAACTTAAGACCTGTTACCGCTTTGCCGATGGCGGCCTGGACCGTCGACTAATAGAGTTCGTATCAAAGGAGACAAACTCAAATGGTTGACGTTCTTGTCATCGGTGGAGGCAATGCGGCGCTCTGCGGGGCGCTCATGGCGCGCGAGGCCGGCGGCCTCGCTGCCACGGTCAGTCCCGCTTGCGCGTTCCTGCCCGACGAGGTTTATCACCGGTAGCGGCCGGATCCCCGGGCCGCCACCCTTCTACCGTATGGAGGGTCCTATGAGCAAAACCAAACGCCTGATCATGTCCCTGCTGGCAGTCGCGTTCCTGGGCGGCGGCCTCGCTGCCTATGTCAGTCCTGCATACGCGTTCCCGCCCAACCCTTGTTTCGGGTGGTGAATCCCAACGCTCAGGTTCGGGTTACGAGCCGAACCTGCATTCGATGCCAAGGCATCCTTGTTGAAAGCGCCAATCGAGAAACGTCAAACGAGCGGCCCGCAATTGGGCTCGGACTGACCTGGACTGACAAGCACGGCCTGGCGGGCCGTACCGCCATAGAAATATATCGAAACTGAAGGAGACGTCAGCGTGAACCCGTCCACATCGGCCATCGCAACGGCGGCTCCCTCGCGCGCGTCGCTGGCCGCCGCGGTCTTGCGTGTAACGAGCGGCAATTGCCTCGAGCAGTTCGACTTCTTTCTGTTCGGGTTTTATGCGACGTACATCTCGAAGGTATTCTTTCCGGCAGGCAGCGAGTTCGTTTCGCTGATGCTGACGTTCGCCGTGTTCGGCGCCGGCTTTCTGATGCGGCCGCTCGGCGCGATCTTCCTCGGCGCATACATCGACGAAGTAGGGCGCCGCAAGGGGCTCATCGTGACGCTCTCGATCATGGCAAGCGGCACAATCCTGATCGCATGCGTGCCGGGGTACGCGACGATCGGCCTCGTCGCACCGGTGCTCGTGCTGATCGGCCGGCTGTTGCAGGGGTTCTCGGCCGGCGCCGAGCTCGGCGGCGTATCGGTCTATCTCTCGGAGATAGCGACGCCGGGCCGCAAGGGCTTTTATACGAGCTGGCAATCGGCGAGCCAGCAGGTCGCCATCGTGGCCGCCGCGGCGCTCGGCTATGCGCTCAACAGCTCGATGACGGCGCGCGATATTGGCGCATGGGGCTGGCGTATTCCGTTTTTCATCGGCTGCGCGATCGTGCCGCTCCTCTTTGTCTTGCGGCGCTCGCTGCAGGAGACGGAAGCGTTCAAGGCGCGCGTGCATCACCCGGCCGCGCCGGAAGTGTTCCGCACATTGCTGCGGAACTGGAAGCTCGTCCTGGCCGGCATGTTGCTGGTGGCGATGACCACGACGACGTTCTATTTGATCACCGTCTACACGCCGACCTTCGGCAAGGCGGTGCTGAAGCTGACCACTGCGGACAGTCTGATGGTGACGCTATGCGTCGGCATCTCGAACTTCGTCTGGTTACCCATCGGCGGTGCGATCTCCGATCGCGTGGGGCGACGACCCCTGCTGATCGGGATCACGGTACTTGCCATTTGCACGTCGTATCCCGCGCTCGCCTGGCTCGCGGCGGCGCCGAGCTTCGGCCGCATGCTGATCGTGCTGCTCTGGCTGTCGTTCTTCTTCGGCATGTACAACGGCGCGATGCAAGCTGCGCTGACCGAAGTCATGCCCGTCAATATCCGCGTGGCGGGATTCTCGCTGGCATTCAGTCTTGCCACGGCGGTGTTCGGCGGATTTACGCCCGCGATATCGACCTACCTCATCGAGGTTACCGGTGACAAGGCTGCCCCCGGCTACTGGCTGACGTTCGCGGCGGTATGCGGGCTTGGCGCTACCCTGGTCCTCTATCGCCGCCTTGCAGGGCAGCCTTCGCCGGAGAAATGTCGCGGTACCGCCGCTCGAAAATGAGGAGAACAAGAATGGCCTGTTCAAGCAATGGATACGCGGGCGGCGACAGGCTCATCGCAGGAATCGTGCTCGCAGTCGTCACGTTCTGGCTGTTCGCTCAGACCACGTTCAACGTTTTACCTTGGAATCATCCAACCTGCAGGGCTGTTTCACTACTGTTCAGTTTTTGGGCACCCCTGCGTCATTGCGCAACAACCCGCGACGGTTCTCCTCTCCTCGCGCCGGCACTTTCAGCGCAGCGCCATCTCATCGCAAGAATCCGTGGCGCGATCGAATGGCCGCATGCTGTTCTACCCTGGGTGCTTTGCCCCTCGGCACAGAGCTTGCGTTTAAAGCGTCGGCCGCTCTTCACATGCGGTCCGTCATACACGCACTTCACCAAGGAGACAGTCATGCAGTGGACCACCCCTACGTACACCGACCTTCGCTTCGGCTTCGAGATCACGATGTACATCGCGACACGTTGACGTAGTAACGCGAGCGTCGCCGCTACGTGTGCCTTATCGGACGTAGCGGCGTCCTGACACTTCAGGCGCGATGCCCCTTGCCAACATGCAGGTCTATCGACAAGGCGTACCCCGTATGAACTCGCCGAACAACGACAGCAACACGAGTCAGCGCCCGCGTCTGCGAACCATGTTCCGGCTGCACCGGGAATTCGTGCAGGATGGCTACGTGCTCCTCTATCCCCAGGGATCGATCAACCTCAATCCGAGCGCCGGCGAAATACTCGCGCGTTGCGACGGTACGCGCGAGCTCGACGACATCATCGATGAACTCGAAGACCTGTTCGGCGCCTCCGATCTAGCCGCCGATGTTTACCGCTTTCTCGATCACGCACGCCAGCGCGGCTGGCTGGAATGACAAGCAAAGCGGCGCGTTGACCCTCCCGTAACATCCGGCAAGGCAAACGCGCCTGACAGTCCAGCCTTGAATTACCGCTGCGCGAAGTACCCAACCGCGACATGCGGCAGGTACTCCGCCTTCCACTAGTGCGACGTACCCGCGTTGAGCGGCGTCGAAGATGCACGGGCACTGTCTGCGGTCAGCTTCGCACTGCTGGCCCGATAGCCGTTGGAGTACAAAAGAAACGACATGATGTCCGCGTAGTCCTGCGGTTTCATCTTGCCGGGACGATCGGCCGGCATGTTGGAAGCCATATAGCCGAACACGCCGCCGATAGTCAGATGCGCATTCGCTGCAGGTGCAAAAGCTGGCCCCTTCAGCGCCGGCGCGTTGACCCCCTGAAGCTCCGCGCCGTGGCACTTCGCGCACGATCCCGAATAGAGACTCTTGCCATGCGCTACCTGGGCGCTGTCGAACGACGGCGCGTCGGCAGACGAGCTTGAGTCGACCTTGATAAACCCGCCATGCTGCCGGCCCGCCGCACTCGCCAGTTGCGCGCGCAACGCACTCACACGGCCGGATGCCGGTCCGTCGCGGTACGCAAATGAAGGCTGCGAAGGTTGGGCTGCCTGCGTTGATTCGGGCAGTGCCCATTTGCGTGTGAGTTCAGCTAACCGGCCGTCCGAGGCCATTCTGTCCAGCGCGGTATCGATGCGTTGCCGCATCGCCGTGCCGTTTGCGCCGAAGGCAAACACAAGATGCCAGTCTGCGTACGGCGACGTGGAGCCTGCCACGTCGAACTGTTGCTGTGGATGCTTTGCCGTATAAGCCACCACTGCCGGATACCAGACGATCGCACTCCGTGCATGCCCTTTGACGACCGCATCGACGGTAAGCTCCGGTGTGTTCTCGATATCAAGCGTGACGTCGCGTTGCTGCACGGCGATCAACTGCGCCGGGCTCGCATACGTGGCGGCGACCACATTAGCGGCTGTCTGCGCCGCAGAGGGATTCTTCTTCGTCACGCTTACGTAGCCTGAGCGCAGATAGCCACGAGAGAACAACAGCTTGCTGCCCGAGCCATCCGCGACCGTCGAGCGCGGAAATCCCGCGATCACGTCGCAACTGTGTCGCAGCGCCTCGTTGAGTTCCTTGACCGAGACGCCGTCGTCGTCGCTGCCGTCAAAGCCGCCCGCAGCAAGCGAAGCCGCAATGCCCGCCGTCTTGAAGGCTTCGCGTGCGACGGCCTGATCGAGCACTGTCGACGGGCTGCCGGGAAAGGTGCAGACGCGCACGCCCGCGGTCGCTACGCCTGATGCAAACGGGACGCCCGCCATGGCGAGGCTGGCCCATGCAATGAATCTGAGTGGTGTTTTCATGACAACGCTTCCGATGTAAGCCCGGCTGCCACGGCCTATCCGCTTGCGCGACTGCGGCACCGTGGCCATGCCGCAAAAATCAGCCGTGGTTGAGCGCGAATACGTAGAGCGTGCCGCCGCGCGGCACCTTCTCCGCCACCTTTGCCATCGGGCCGCCCCAGATAGGATTGGCGCCGCCGTAGCCCGCGAGAATCGCGACATACTCCTTGCCGTCGATTTCGAACACCGACGGCTGCGCGATGACGCCGCTGGCCAGCTTCGGGCTTTGCCAGAGGACCTTGCCGGTGGTTTCATCGAAGGCATAGAGGTGGCCGTCGAGCGATCCGCTAAACGCGACGCCACCCGCAGTGGTCGCGACACCGCCGTTCCACGGCAGTTTGGACCAGTGACTCCAGACCTTCTCGCCCGTGTTCACGTCGATTGCCTGCAACTCGCCGTAGCCTTTGCTGCCAGGTTCGGGCTTGATCTCGAAGCCTTCGCCGAGATACGGCAAGCCCTCCATGTAGTTCACCGACTTGCCCGACAGCGACATGCACGCGTGCAGTGTCGGCACGATCGCGAGATGCTTCTCAGGATCGTACGAAACCGACCACCAGTTCTTGCCGCCGAGGAAGCTCGGACACGTCTCGATCGTCGTGCCGGCTTTCGGATACTTCGAGTCGTCCTGGATCGGCGCGCCTTCGCTGGTATAGCCCGTCACCGACGTGGCCTTCACGAACGGCTTTGCATAGATCAGCTTGCCGTTGGTGCGATCGATCGCGTGAAAGAAGCCGTTGCGGTCTGCGTGAATGATCGCGTCGTAGTCCTTGTTCTGGTACTTGATGTTCGCGAGGACGGGGGTATTGACGCCGTCATAGTCCCAGCTGTCGTGTCTGGTGTACTGGTAGTGCCATTTGAGATCGCCCGTTTTTGGATCGAGCGCGAGCAGCGAATCGGAATACAGGTTGTCGCCCGGACGCAGGTCCGCAAGCCACGGCCCCGGATTGCCCACGCCCCAGTACAGCGTCTTCGATGCGGGATCGTAGGTGCCCGTGAGCCACGCCGGCGCGCCGCCGTGCTCCTGCATGCCCTTGGGCCATGTGTCGCCGTGTTTCTCGTTCGCTCCGGGTATCGTGAAGCGCTTCCAGAGCACGTTGCCATTGTCGGGATTCAGTGCGGCGATAAAGCCGCGCGCACCATACTCGCCGCCTGCACTGCCGACGACCAGCGCGCCGTCAAGGGCGAGCGGCGCGAGCGAGAACGCGTAACCGATGCCCGGCTCGAACATCTGTTTCTTCCACACGACTGCGCCGGTCTGCGCATCCAGCGCCGCAACCTCGCCACTCAGCATCGCGACATAGACGTTCTTCCCATACAGCGCCACACCGCGATTGATCACGTCGCAGCAGGCGGTCTTGTACGATTCCGGGCCGAGATTGGGCTCGTATTTCCACAACTGCTTGCCCGTCGTCGCATCGAATGCGTAGACGTTGTCCTTGGGTGTGGTCACGAACAGGAAGCGCCCGTTAACGATCGGCGTTGCTTCGAAACCCTGTTGCAGATCGGCGGGAAATTTGTAGCTCCACACCTGCTTGAGATCCTTCACGTTGGACGTGTTGACTTCCTTGAGCGGCGAATGCGCCTGGCCGTTATAGGTGCGGTAGTACGTGAGCCAGCCGGGGTCCGCCTGCGCAGAGCTCAGTCGCTCGTAGGTAACGGGCGGATAGGCGTCTGCAAATACGGCCGATCCGGGCGCCAGACCGGCCGCGACGGCGATGCTCATCGCAAGCGCCCTCTTTCGCGTCATCGAAGCTGAACGTGCTTTCATGCTTGTCTCCCTGTTGAGTTGTTGACGCGATGCCGTGCGGCGCCCTCGTCTGGTCTTTCGCAGCATGGCTGCGCACCCATCAAGGCAAATCGCGTGCCATTTGTGTCGCTACGGCTTCGAGGCGGGCCGCCGTCGAAGGAAGGGGCGACGCGACCGTTATCCAGCGACCGTAGCCGCCGTCACGGTGTTGCACCTTGATACATCGCACGCCGTTTGTGTTGCTAAAGAAGACACCTGACACGTCGCTGCGCAGTCCTTCCGAAAGCCATCTGACCTGATCTGCTCAGGACGGCCTTTGCCTCGTCGGCTCGTTCTCGAATGGCACGGTTCTCGCTGACTGTGGACTCACGATGAAGCGCATCCGCGCGGCGAGCCTGTTTCATGCAACCGGTTTGCGCCCCATCGCATCAGTCACACAATTACTGGAGGAGTCAGGCATGAATCACGCAGACATGCAGTTTCTCAACGTCGAATTCCCGTACAAAAAGCAGTATGGCAATTTCATCGGTGGCGAATGGGTGGCGCCCGTCGGTGGCGAATACTTCGACAACCTCTCGCCGATCACCGGCGAGCCGTTCACGTCGATTCCCCGTTCACGCGAAGCCGATATCGAACTCGCGCTCGACGCCGCACATCGTGCGAAGGTCGCCTGGGGCAAGACCTCGACCACCGATCGCGCGAACATCCTGAACCGCATCGCCGATCGCATGGAAGCGAACCTGCAGCGTATCGCCGTCGCGGAAACCATCGACAACGGCAAGCCGCTGCGCGAAACGATGGCCGCCGACATCCCGCTCGCCATCGATCACTTCCGCTACTTCGCGGGCTGTGTGCGTGCGCAGGAAGGTTCGATCTCCGAGATCGACGACGACACGGTGGCGTATCACTTCCATGAGCCGCTCGGCGTGGTCGGCCAGATCATTCCGTGGAATTTCCCGATCCTGATGGCGGTGTGGAAGCTCGCGCCCGCGCTGGCCGCCGGCAACTGCGTCGTGCTCAAGCCCGCCGAGCAGACTCCGGCGTCGATTCTCGTGCTGATGGAGGTCATCCACGACCTGCTGCCCCCGGGCGTGGTGAACATCGTCAACGGCTTTGGCCTGGAAGCCGGCAAGCCGCTCGCGTCGAGCCGGCGCATCGCCAAGATCGCCTTCACCGGTGAAACGACGACCGGCCGTCTGATCATGCAGTACGCGAGCCAGAACATCATTCCGGTGACGCTCGAACTCGGCGGCAAGAGCCCGAACATCTTCTTTGCCGACGTGATCGACCACGACGACAGCTACTTCGACAAGGCGCTCGAAGGCTTCGCGATGTTCGCGCTGAATCAGGGTGAAGTGTGCACATGCCCGTCGCGCGTGCTGATCGACGAAAAGATCTACGACCGCTTCATGGAACGCGCGCTCAAGCGGGTGGCCGCCATCACGCAGGGGCATCCGCTCGACACGAAGACGATGATCGGCGCGCAGGCTTCACAGGAGCAGCTCGAGAAGATCCTCTCGTATGTCGATCTTGGCAGGCAGGAAGGCGCGCAATGCCTGATCGGTGGGGAGCGCACCACGCTGGCCGGTGAGCTGAGCAAGGGCTACTACGTGAAGCCGACCGTGTTCCGCGGCCACAACAAGATGCGCATCTTCCAGGAAGAGATCTTCGGACCGGTCGTTTCCGTGACGACCTTCAAGACCGAGGAAGAAGCGCTGGAGATCGCCAACGACACGCTCTACGGTCTCGGCGCCGGCGTCTGGACCCGCGACGGCACGCGCGCCTATCGCTTCGGCCGGCAGATCCAGGCCGGGCGCGTGTGGACCAACTGCTATCACGCGTATCCCGCGCACGCGGCATTCGGCGGCTACAAGCAGTCGGGCATCGGTCGCGAGAACCACAGGATGATGCTCGACCACTACCAGCAAACGAAGAACCTCCTCGTCAGCTACAGCGACAAGCCGCTCGGCTTCTTCTGAACCTGCTGCGCCTGCAACTGCCAACGGCCAGCGTCGGCTGGCCCGTCCGGACGGTGCGTCATGGCAGCCATGACGCACCACGCGCGTCAGACCTGCGGCGGCGCTGCGACCGATGCCCGCATCGTCACCGTCAATGGAAAGTCGCGGAGAATGTCCCACGATGTGCCGTAGCACTGGTTCACCAGCCAGCGAACGGCATTCTGCGTCAGTTCGGCGGTTGGAATATGTACCGAAGTCAGCGCGGGCGCGGTGTAGGCTGCGGAATAGTCGTCGTCGTAGCCGATCACGGACACGTCGTCCGGCACCGAAATGCCCGCCTGCTGCAGACGCGACAGCGCGCTGACAGCCATGGTGTCGTTGGCGCAAAAGAGACCCGTGAAGCGTCGCTTCGAATCGAGCAGCGTCTGCACGCCGGCGTAGCCACCCTCATGCGAGAAATCCGATTCGACAAACGGCACCGACGCCCGATCGATTCCATGCCGCGCCAGCTCGGCGAAAAAGCCGTCGATCCGCGCGACGTTATCCGAAGCCGTAGACGGCCCAGAAATCACGGCGATATCGCAATGCCCGTGCTCGATCAGTGTGCGCGCGGCAAGCACGCCGCCGCGATGATGGTCCGCGCAAAACGACGCCTCCGGCAACTCGTCGAACGCGCGGTTCAGAAACGCGATCTTCGGATGCATCCGATGCAGCATCACCAGATCTTCGTCATGCAGATCGTGGCTGACCACCACCACCCCGTCGCAATCGCGCGCGATCAGAAAGCGCACCGCCTCGATCGCCAGTTCGCGCGGCGACGACTCGCCGCAGCCGGTCGCGACCACCACGTGGCGGTTGACCTCGCGCAGTTCGGTATCGGTCTGCTTCAGGATCGTGCCGTAATACGAGCCGAAAAACGTCGGCACGAAGAGGCCGATCATGCCGAGCGACTGCGTTGCCATCGCGCGGCCGATCGACGACGGGCGGAAGTTCAGCTGCTCGATCGCTGCCTGCACCCGCGCAGCGGCGTCGGCCGATACCGGGCCTTTGCCGGAAATTACCCGCGATGCCGTCGACATACCCACGCCGGCCAGTGCCGCGACGTCTTTCAGGGTGGTCACGTATTCTCCGTTGATCCAGGTGCACTCAATGCGGCGAGATACCGCTAAAGACGCGCGCCGCCTGCCTCGTCGAACAGCGACACGTGCTCGCCATCGAGTGAGAACGCTGCGACTTCGTCTACTGCGATCGAGATCTTGTCCTGCACGATCGATGCGATCTGGGCGCCATGATAATCGACCCACATGACGCGATGGTTGCCCATCGGCTCGACCAGCGAAACCGTTCCCTGATACGCACGACCTGCGCCAACCTTCACGTCCTCCGGACGGATGCCCAGCACGCAGGCGGTATTCACGTCGGGCAGCGTCCTGAACGGATAGTGCGACACGTCGAGTTCGAAATGCGGATGGCGAAACCACACGCCGTCTTCGCGCCGCTCCAGGTGCCCCTTCAGCAGATTCATCGGCGGCGAGCCGAGAAACGTCGCAACGAACAGGTTCACTGGCTTCGCGTAGATCTGCGCGGGCGTGCCGATCTGCTGGATCACGCCGCCGCGCATCACGGCCATGCGGGTCGCGAGCGTCATCGCTTCGACCTGATCGTGCGTCACATAGATCATCGTCGCGCCGAGTTGCCGGTGCAGATGTTTCAACTCGCGGCGCAGTTCGGTGCGCAACTTCGCGTCGAGGTTCGACAGCGGCTCGTCGAACAGAAACACATCGGCCTCGCGCACGATCGCACGGCCGATCGCCACCCGTTGACGCTGTCCGCCCGACAGTTGCGCTGGCCGGCGCTTCAGCAGCGGTCCGAGTTGCAGCATGTCCGCCGCCCGCGTAACACGCCGTTCGATTTCCGCTTTCGGCGTGCCGTTGATCCGCAACGCGAACGACAGATTGCGCTTGACGTTCATCGTCGGATAGAGCGCATACGACTGGAATACGAGGGCAATGCGACGATCCTTCGGATCGGCCCACGTCATATCCTGCCCGCCGATTTCGATGCTGCCGTCGCTGACGTCGATCAGGCCGGCGATGCTATGCAGGAGCGTGGACTTGCCGCATCCGGAAGGGCCGAGCAGCACGAGAAATTCGCCGGGCTCGACTTCGAGATCGAGCGCTTCGATGACGGTATTCGCACCCAGCTGGATCCTGAGATTGCGGATCGACACATTCGAAACGTTGGACATGCGTTAGCCCTTGACCGCGCCGGAAGCAATGCCGCGTACAAACCAGCGGCCCGAGATGAAGTAGATCGCGAGCGGCACCATCGACGTGAGGATCGTCGCTGCCATGTTCACGTTGTAGAGCCGCTCGCCGGTTGTCGTGTTGATGATGTTGTTCAGCTGCACCGTCATCGGCAGGTTCTTCGTGCCGGCGAACACCAGCCCGAGTATGAAGTCGTTCCAGATGCCCGTCACCTGCATGATGACCGCGACAACGATGATCGGCACCGACATCGGCAGCATCAGTTGCAGAAAGATGCGCCAGAAGCCGCCGCCGTCGATGCGCGCCGCCTTGAACAGCTCGAGCGGAATCGACGCGTAATAGTTGCGGAACAGGAGCGTCATCACCGGCATGCCGAAGATCGTATGAATGACCACGATGCCTGGCAGCGAACTGAAGAGATGCACGCTGGCAAGCACGCGCACCAGCGGATACACCATCACCTGAACCGGAATGAACGCACCGACCAACAGGATCGCGAAGAGCGCGCCCGCGCCGCGCGGACGCCAGAACGATAGCGCGTACCCATTGATCGCGCCGATCAGGATCGACAGGATCGTACTCGGTACGACGATACGCACCGAATTCCAGAAACCGACCTGAATGCCATCGCAATCGAGCCCTGTACACGCGGACTGCCAGGCCGTGCTCCACGGTTCAAGCGTGAAGTGCACCGGCAGCGACAGCAAGTTACCCAGCCGGATTTCGGCCATCGGCTTGACCGACGTCACGAGCATTGCATAGAGCGGCAGTAGAAAAAACAACGCGGCGGTCAGCAGAAACGCGTACACGCCGATACGCGCCGGCGTGAAATGCGAGCGCCTCTTGGCAGGAGAGCGAGGCGTGTTCATCACACGTCCTTTCGCAACGCGGCGCGGCTGCGGACATAGAAGAACGGCGCAAGAATCGCGAGCACGGTCGCAAGAAGCACGATCGATGCAGCCGATGCCAGTCCGATATTCGCGCGTCCGAACAGATAGTCCATGATGAACTTCGCGGGCACTTCGCTGGCGGTGCCGGGACCGCCCTGCGTCATCGCGACGACAGCGTCATAGAGCTTCACGACCATCACGAACAGCAGCACGAACGCAGTCGACAGCGATGGCCCCAGCATCGGCACGACGATACTCGCGTAGACCCGCCAGCGCGGAATGCCGTCGATGCGCGCGGCTTTCCAGATCTCGTCGTCGATACCGCGCAGGCCCGCCAGCAGCAGCGCCATCACGAGCCCCGACGCCTGCCACACCGTGGCGACGACGATCGTGTAGATCACCCAGTCCTGATCGATGATCCAGTCGAAGCGCACATGCTCGAAGCCCATCCTGTGCAGCACCGCCTGCACGCCGAGCTGCGGGTTCAGGATCCACTGCCACACGAGGCCCGTTGCGACGAACGACATGGCATACGGATACAGGAACACCGTGCGCAACGCGCCTTCCGCCACCACGCGCTGATCGATGAAGATCGCCAGCAACAAACCAATCACCATGCACGCGACAATGAAGCACGCACCATAGATCACGATGTTCTGCAGCGACAGCAGCCAGCGGTCGTTGTGGAAAAGCCGCGCGTACTGCAGCGCGCCCGCAAAGTCGCCGGAAGGGAACGTCCGCGAATTGCTGAGCGAGACCCGTGCGGTCCACAACATCGTGCCGAGATACGCGAAGACGACCGTCAACAGCATCGGCATCATCGCGACCCAGGCAGTCAGCGGAAACCGCCTGCGTCGCAACGGGAGCGCGCGCATCGCTACGCTCATCCTTTCAGCGCGCTGGCAAACGCCTTTTGCGCATCGTCGGCCGACTGGTCCTTGTTCCAGAAGTTGGTGATCACGTCCTGCAACGCGCCTTGCACGTCCGGCGGAATCAGCATTTCCGGATTAGGCAGCTGGCGCGACTTGTCCTTCATGATCGCAATGCCCTCTTTCGCGCAGACGTCGAGGCTCGACGTGTCGACATCCGGGCGGATCGGAATCGAGCCCTTCTTCGCGCTGAACGCGACCTGCGCTTCCGGCGACGTCATGACGGTCGCGAGCAGGTTCTGCGCCTTGATGGCGGCGGCATTGTCCGTTTTCGGGAACACGAAGACATCGCCCGCGACCATGTACGGCGAATGCGCACCGAAGCCCGGGAAGCAGCCGAAGTCCTTGCCCGGCTCCTGCTTCGCCGCGGAGAACTCGCCCTTGGCCCAGTCGCCCATGATCTGCACGCCGGCCTTGCCCGAAATCACCAGCGCCGTCGCATCGTTCCAGTTGCGGTTAGGCGAACCCGGATCGACGTAGTTGTGCAGACGCTTGAAGGTGGTCAGCACGTTCCTGAACGCAGGCGATTTCACGGCGTTCGCGTCGCGGTCCCGATACACCTTCAGGTACAGATCCGTGCCGCCGACATAGGAAAGCACCGCGTCGAACGTGATCTTCTCCTGCCAGGCCTGACCGCCAAGCGCGAGCGGGATCAGGCCCGCCGCCTTGAGCTTGTCGAGGTCGCCGAAGAATTCATCGAAGGTCTTGGGTTCTCCCGCAATGCCGGCTTTCTGGAACGCTGGCTTCGAATAGAAAAACCAGTTCTGCATGTGAATGTCGACTGGCGCGGCGTAATAGTGCCCATTCACCTTGATGCTGTTCAGGATCGATTCCGGAAAGATGCCGCTCCAGTTCTCCTTCGCAGCCACGGCATCGACGTTGTTCAGCAGGCCCTGATCGATCAGGTCGTGAAACTGCTTCGATGTGTTGAACTGCGCGGCCGTCGGTGGATCGCCGCCGACGATGCGGTTGATCGCCGTCGAGCGCGCCTGGTCGGCGCCGGCCACCGCGTTGTCGACCCACTGCCCGCCGGCCTTGTTGTAGGCGTCCGCAAACTGGCGGATCGCGGCAGACTCGCCGCCCGAGGTCCACCAGTGAATCACGTTCGCCTTCAACGGCTCGGCCGCGTGCGCGACGAGGCCGTTCATCACCAGCGCTGCGACCATGCAGGTCACGATCTTTCTCTTGCTGTTCATTCCGTCTCCTCCAGGCTTCACGCCTGTGTTTGCAGACCGATACAGGGAAAAACCAGTGAACTCAGGAGCGTGCGTTGCGCTCTGTCAGAAACTTTGCGATCAGTTCAGCGCTGTGCTTGAGGGTGCGCTTCTGCGTGTCGTAATCGACGTGCACGACGCCAAAGCGCCGCTCATAGCCAAACGCCCATTCGAAGTTATCCATCAGCGACCACACGAAATAGCCGCGGATATCGACCCCCGCCTTGATCGCCGCGTCGACGGCGGTAAGGTGGCGCTTCAGGAACGAGATACGCTGCGGATCGTCGACGCGGCCGTCGATCACCTTGTCGTCCGACGCCATGCCGTTTTCGGTGATGTAGATCGGCGGCAAGCTGGCGTAGGTACGATTAAACCCGATCAGCAGGTCACGCAGACCATCGGGATACACCTCCCAGCCCATCTGCGTGCGCTCGACGCCCGCCAGCGGCACTTCAACAAAGCCGTGCGCCCCGTCGCTCTTCACATTCGTGCGGAAATAATAGTTGATGCCAAGGAAATCGAGCGGCTCGGCGATCTTCCGCATGTCGCCTTCCAGCACCAGCGGATCGGTGCCGGGCCACAATTCGAAAAGATCCTCGGGATACGCGTCTTTGAAGAGCGGATCGAGAATCCACGCGTTGTGCTGAACCTCGAAGAGATGCGCCGCACGTCGATCGGCTTCGCTATCCGAATTCGCCGTGCCGCGGCCGACGTTCGCGACGATGCCCTTCTTCGAGGCGGGATCGTTCGCCCTCAACACCGGGATCGCGCTGCCGTGCGCGAGCAGCAGATGATGCATCGCCTGCGTTGCGAAACGCCCGTTCGCGAGGCCCGGCGCGTGATGGCCATTGCCATAGCCGAGATACGCCGAACACCACGGCTCATTGAGGGTCGCCCATGCATCGACCTGGCCCGCCAGTTCGCGGCTCATCAGATCGGCATAGTCGGCGAAGCGGTACACGATGTCGCGATTGAGCCAGCCGCCGCGATCTTCGAGATGCTGCGGCAGGTCCCAGTGATACAGCGTGACAAAAGTCTTGAGGCCCTTCTCTTTCAGGCGGCCAAGCAGACGTTTATAGAAATCGAGACCCATCTGGTTCGGCCGGCCTGCTGCGTCCATCACGCGCGGCCAGGCAATCGACAGCCGGTAGCCGTCGACATTCAGTGCCGACAGCAGATCGAGGTCGGATTCCCAGCGATGGTAGTGGTCGCAGGCAACAGCGCCCGTGTCACCGGCCAGCACCTTGCCAGGCGTTGCGGAGAACGTGTCCCAGATCGACGGCAGGCGGCCATCTTCATTGGCGGCGCCTTCGATCTGATAGGCCGCCGTCGCGGCGCCGAGCAGGAAATCTTTGCGCCAGAGCGCGGAGTCGGCCGGCGGCGAAAACGGGTCGACAGGCAAAGCGGATACGTCGTTAGCCACGAGTTTTCCTCACGCAAAACCGTTGAACGAGCGCTGGGTGGAAGCGCTTCCACAAGACCAGCGAACGATAGCAGTGGCCCATTCATTGCAGCAATCAGGGTTTCTCTTGATAAGGGCTGCGCGGCCGACTTCGATACGCTTCAACCGCTGCGGTACGCCGTGAAAGGCACGGGCGGAGCCGTTTCATCAGGCGCCCCCCACCGTATCAGGTCGCGCCAGACCCGCGCGTCTGAAGGATTCAGACGCAAGTTGTCTCGCTGAAAAAAGTAATGATGCGCGACAGCAGGGCCGAATCAGCGCACACTGGTGAGGTGCTCGAACCATCTGGCGAGCGTCCACAACAACGGGAGCAGGGTCATGGCAAAAGGTCAACTACGAAGCAATCGCGAAGCGAAAAAACCCAAGCAGCCGAAGAAGGCAGCGCCCGCTTCGGGTCCGCTTAGCGCGAATCCGATCAAGGTAGCACCGCGTCTGTCCGAAACGGAGAAGAAGCGCTAGGGCTCGCTGAGCCGCATAAAAAAACGGCATCCGGGCGGCTCGGTCCGCCCGGACATCAGGCAGGTCAATCGAAGCTCCCGGGTGCGTCGTTAGCGTTTTACGCGTCGGCCGGCTCTGTCAATTCAGTGGTTCGCTGTCCCTTCGTTCACCAGAAACTTATGCATCGTCGGGTCTTCGCACAGGCCGATTGCGCGATCGCGTGCCGCCTTTGCCTCCGTCATGCGCTGTCCACATTTCGCTATGCGCGCCGGACTTTCGCGCGCCACAGTCTTTCGAGTGCATACACCGCGAGCGCGATCCAGATCGCCCCAAAGCCGATCAGTTGCACCTGACCGAATGGCTCGCGATGGATCACGACGCCGATCAGGAACTGCAACGTCGGGACCACATACTGGATCAGACCGAACATCGACGGTGGAATGCGCCGCGCGCCAGGCGCAAAAAGCAGAAGCGGGATCGCAGTGATGAGGCCTGCCAGCATGAGCAACGCCTCGGCGCTCAACGAAGCGTTGACAAAGACGTCCGCCCCACGCGAAGCCTTGCGCTTTTGCGCAACCGGGTCGGTGCGACGTGTGAAGCCGGCAGCCGCGTGATAAAGCGGCATCCTGAAGTTCATCGCTGTCTCTCGAAGGTACAAACGCAATTTGCGCTCAATACAATGACGTGCCAGCGAGCGGCACTTCGACAACGCGAACAAAAAATTTCGCTACTTGTTGGCAACCGGCGCTGTGCAGCGCCTGTGAATAGCACCGGTTCTGCGCCCCGCCGGGTCACGCGCCCTGACTATCCGCGCGCCTTTCGCATTGCGCTATGCACGCCGGAATTTCGCGCGCCACAGCCCGTCCAGCGAATACACCGCGAGCGCAATCCAGATCGCACCATAGCCGATCAGCTGAACCTGACCGAATGGCTCGCGATAGATCACGACGCCGATCAGCAGCTGCAACGTCGGGGTCACATACTGGATCAGGCCGAGCATCGACAGTGGAATGCGCCGGGCGCCAGCCGCAAAAAGCAGCAGCGGGATCGCCGTGATCGGCCCTGCCAGCATGAGCAGCACCTCGACGCCCCATGAAGCGTTGACAAACGCGTTCGTCCCGCGCAAGGCGAGGAGCGTGAGATAGAGCAACGCGACTGGAAAGAGCAGCACAGTCTCGAGCGTCAGCCCTTCGAGGGCGCCGAGCCTCGCGGTCTTGCGCAGGAGCCCGTAGCCCGCGAAGCTGACCGCCAGCGCAAGGCTAATCCATGGCGGCTGACCGTTTTCCCACGTCAGCCAGAGCACGCCGGCCGCAGCTATCGCCACCGCCAGCCACTGCACCCGACGCAGGCGCTCATTCAGGAATGCGAGGCCGAACAGCACATTGATCAGCGGATTGATGAAGTACCCGAGACTCGCCTCGACGATATGCCCCGCGTTGACGGCCCAGATATAGATGCCCCAGTTGGTCGACAACAGCACTGCGCTCGCCGCGAAGCGCCCGAGCAAATGCCGGTCGCGCAGCACCGGACCGAGCCAGCGCCATTGCTGACGCACCGTCAGCACGACGAACAGGAAAAGCATCGACCAGACCATCCGGTGCGCGAGCATCTCGAGCGCGGAGATCTGGTGCAGAGCCTTGAAATAGAAGGGAAACAGCCCCCAGAGCGTGAATGCGAGAAATGCGTAGACGGCGCCGGGATTCATTTTTATCGGTGTGCGGGACGAGAGCCAACGTGTCTCGCAGCCAGCCACGGCCAGCGAAAACAGACGATGCGATGTCGGCCATGGCGCGCGCCCAATACGCGACACCGCCGGTTTTTGCGACAATAGCGGATTTTCACCGCGCACGACCTCGAGTGTCCACCCCGGCACATCGCGTTCGACGCGGTTCGCCACCCGATCAGGCCGCCCGCGGTTAGCACGATGCCACTACCCCATATCAACCTGTTGTATTCCGCATCCGGCCTCGGCGTCGGCTTTCTCGTCGGGCTGACGGGCGTCGGCGGCGGCTCGCTGATGACACCGCTCCTCGTGCTGCTGTTCGGTATCCACCCGGCGACTGCTGTCGGCACCGACCTGCTCTACGCGGCCGCGACCAAGGCGACGGGCACGCTCGTGCATGGGCTGAAAGGCTCGATCGAGTGGCGTATCACGCTGCGCCTCGCCTGCGGCAGCGTGCCGGCCGCCACCATCACGCTGATCCTGCTGCATCGCTATGGCATGGACACCCCGCGCACGAGTTCGCTGATCCAGATCGTGCTGGGCGTCGCGCTCTTGATCACCGCAGTGGCGCTCGTGTTCCGGCCGCAACTTGCCGCCTTCGCGGCGCGCCACCAGCGGGCGCCTGCTCCGGTACGCACCTTCTGGCTGACCATCCTGACGGGCGCCGTGCTGGGCGCGCTGGTGTCGTTGACCTCGGTGGGAGCGGGCGCAATCGGCGTAACGGTACTGTTGCTGCTGTACCCGACACTGACGACGACGCGCATCGTCGGCTCCGACATCGCCCACGCGGTGCCGCTGACGCTGCTCGCGGGCGCGGGCCACTGGCTGCTGGGTTCGATCGACTGGTCGCTGCTGCTGTCGTTGCTGGTGGGCTCGCTGCCGGGCATTGCGCTCGGCAGCTATCTGTCGTCACGGGCCCCGGACGCGTTGTTGCGCAACATCCTCGCCGCCACGCTGACGCTCGTCGGCGTGAAGCTGGTGATGGCCTGATGACGATGCCTGATGGCCCGCCGCGGCCAGCGCCGCTACTTGAAGAACCGGCAGGTCAGGTCGACCTCGAACTCCCTGACCCACTGGCCGACGCAGTCCGCGTGGTAAGACTGCGCGCGGCCACCGTAGCGCCGGACCGTCACAAAACGGCCGTGCGCAACGTCGGTCTCTTCGGTGAACCCCGTGATCTCGAACTGTGTCGGCGCAAAGCCGTAGCGTTCGCATGCCAGTTCGAACGCCGCCTGCTCACCGGCCGGCAGTTCGCGGAAACCCTGTCGCTGTTCCATGTCGTTCCTCCAGCAGAGTTCGCATCAGGCGTTATCAGAGTATGCCCCGAATAACCGATCTTCTGTGGCCCGGCGCACCCAGGACGAACGCGACACCGCGAGGCACGCTTCAAACAACCGCCGGAACTGGCTCGCGGCGCGTGCGCTGCCGCCCTGACAGGGATCGCACGGCCCGCCTGAAAGGAGGACTGGAACACGTCTGCACAGGTAAAAACGGGTCCCGGTTTTCACCGGGACCCGCTCGTCATCAGGTTCACCATCGGCACCAGTGCCCCAGCCGCACGCGCGCGGCTATGTGACAAAGGCGTGACCGGCGTCGTCAGGACGCTTCAGGGCATTCCGGGCACCCTGCCCGCCACCGGCGAACTGCCGCTTACTGCTCCTTCAGCGACAGCTTGTTCGTGACCGAAGTCACGCCAGCGACACCCTGCGCCACCGTGCCCGCCTTTTCGATCTGATCGGCTTCAGGCACCTTGCCGGTCAGCGTCACGACGCCGCCGCGCGCCCGCACGTCCACGCTCGACACGTCGATATTGCCCTTGGAGAGCGCCTTACGCACGGCGAGGCCGAGCGAACGATCCGCCTTCTTCGTGCTCGTCGCACCGGGAGCGGCCATCGTACCGCTCGCGGCCATGGCGTCGCTCGATTGCGCATACGCATTGCACGCCAGCACCACACACACCACTCCACCCAGCGCCTTCAAAAAGTCGACCGATTTCATGATTTCTCCTTTTGCTTCGGTTTTGGACCGCATCAACCGCGCGGCTTCGTTACGACTACCGGCGGCCTGTCGCGGCGCTCACGGGGCGCAGCTTTGCGACGGCCGACTTTGACTTCGACACGGTTTGCGAGAGGCAAGCGGGGCGGCGGCCGGCGCGAACCGCTGGGCGAGCGCTGGCCTGCCTGCCGCGAAGTCGCACAGCACGCCCGGTTCGTCTCTGAACGCCGGGTCGCGCTGCGCAATAGTTGATCGCGGCAGCGATGCCAATTTAATCCACGCGCGACAGAAGCGCAAAGGGTTTACAGGACACTGTTTCGTCACGTGAAACGAAGCGGGTGCGCAACGCGACCGCATTTCACGCCTGGGTTCCGGCGCGTTTGACGCCCGCTTGACATCCGTTTCGCACCGGCTGCACGCTCGTTTCACGTTTTGTTACGCGTTTGTCCCGGCAGCGGCCGCCTGGCGTGCCGTTGCGGGACGAATCTCAGGTACCATCGGCGCGAGCATGCCCCGCCTGCCCTGTCGCAGGACGTGGCGACCTTTCACCGTCTCTGTTGCAATCAGCCGTCAGCCGATCCGATGAAGTCTCCCAACGGCCCCCAAGGCCCCAATGATCCTAACGACTCTTCCACCCCCGCCAGACGGAAACCACCTCGTCTCGTCGCCCGCTTCGTGGCCATTTCGTGGCGTGACCTCGCGGTGTCGTTCGGACCCATCCTGCTCATCAGCGCCGCCGCGATCTGGCTTGCCGTGCGTCTCATCCAGCCGGCGCCGCCCAGCACCCTGACGATCAGCGCGGGCCCCGAAGGCAGCACATTCTGGAACGCCGCGCAGAAGTACAAGGCCATCCTCGCGCGCAACCGCATCACGCTCAACGTGCTGTCGTCGGAAGGCTCGCTCGACAACCTCAAGCGCCTCACCGATCCCAACTCGAACGTCGATGTCGGCTTCGTGCAGGACGGCGTCGCGCCAGCCGGCATGATCAAGGGCGTGATGTCACTCGGCAGCGTGTCGTATATCCCGCTCGCGATCTTCTATCACGGCCCGTTCGTCGCGCGGCTGTCGGAATTCAAGGGTCAGCGCATCGCCATCGGCGCCGAAGGAAGCGGCACACGCGAACTCGCGCTCACGCTGCTGAAGGCGAACGGCATCGTGCCGGGCGGCCCAACGAAGCTGCTGCCGCTTTCCGGCGACGACGCCGCGCAGGCGTTGATCGACGGGAAGATAGACGCGGCGTTTCTGACCGGCGACTCCGCGCAACCGCCCGTGATGGGCAAGCTCTACCGCACGCCGAACATCACGTTCTACAGCTTCACGCAGATCGACGCCTTCACGCGGCGCTTCCCTTACCTGACCGCAGTCACCCTGCCGACGGGCTCATTCGACCTTGGCCGGAATCAGCCTGCGCTGGACATCCATACGGTCGCGCCGACCGCCGAACTGATCGCGCGCGATTCGCTGCATCCGGCGCTCTCCGATCTGCTGATCGAGGCGGCCCGTGAAGTGCATGGCAATGCGACCATCCTACAGCGCGCCGGTGAATTCCCGGCGCCGCGCGCGCAAGACTTCCCGATCAGCGACGACGCCGCTCGCTATTACAAGTCGGGCAAGAGCTTTCTCTACCGCACGCTGCCGTTCTGGCTCGCGAGCCTCGCCGACCGGCTGCTCGTGCTGCTCGTGCCGATCATCGTCGTGCTGATTCCGGGCTTGCGGCTGGTGCCGTCGCTGTACGCATGGCGCGTGAAGTCGCGCATCTACCGCTGGTATGGCGCGCTGATTGCGATCGAGCGTGAGGCGATGGGTGAAACTTCGCCAGCGGACCGCAAGGCGCTGCTGGCGCGGATCGATGCAATCGAAGATTCGGTCAACGGTCTCAAGATGCCGCTCGCGTACGCCGACCAGTTCTATGTGCTGCGCGAGCATATCGGCTTTGTCCGCGGGCGCCTCATCCATCCGCTCGAAACGGCGATGGAGGAGACGCCGCAAGCATCGTCTGACGCGGTGCCATCAGGCGCTGCCGGCAGCGACGACCGTACCGCTCCGCCAGCCAGGCCGGCTTGAACGACCGGGCGACCTGGCCATTAGGCGCGCGCTGAAAAGATAAAGCAATGCATGCGCGCTGCGCATTGGGGTGCGCGTTTGCGTAAGATCTAATCGGAATCGCCAGGCGAGCAGACATTGCGCCCTGGGAACAGGGAAATCAGGGAGACCCACATGACTCACCCCATCGACCCCACGCACCCGATGTGGTTTTACGACGTTGGTTCGCCGTTCACCTATCTGCTGCTCGAACAGCACGACAAGTGGCCGGGGATGCCATTCGTTTTTACGCCGGTGGTGCTGGCCGACCTGTACAGGCACTGGGGGCAACTCCCGGCGTCGGCCGTGCCGGAGAAGCGTGTGTTCATCTATCGGCACGCGCTGTTCAGGGCGGAGCAGCTTGGTATTCCGTTCAAGATGCCACCCGCTCATCCGTTCGATACGACGAAAGTCATGCGGCTCGCCACTGCACTGAAGGCGGACGTCGCGTGCGCGCTCGAGATTTTTCGCTTCATCTGGCACGACGGCCGTGATCCGACCACCGACGAAGGCTTTGCCGCGCTGTGTGAGCGCGTGGGTGCGCCGGACGGCGCTGCACTCGTCGAACTGGAGGAAACGAAGGAGCAGTTGCGCCGGAACACTGCCGACGCGGCCGCGCTAGGCGTGTTCGGCGTCCCGACCTTCTGGCTCAATAAACAGCTCTTCTGGGGCGAGGACGCGTTGCCAATGGTGCTGTACTGCGCGCGCACACCCAACTGGCTGGACTCGAAGGAAGTGAAGCGGATCAGTACACTGCCGTCGGGTCTGAAGAAAGACTCGTGATGGGCGCTGCTGGCTGACGCGTCGCCAGCCAGCGCAGCTGATTTGGATGACGCGTCGCTGGGGCTCGAAGGACAGCGGCCGCTCTACTCTCCCGTGATGCCGGCCATACCACGTACGCTATGGCCGGCGCGTGGCGAAGAGGCCTAAGGTTATGGACTTCGGTGAGGGACTTTGCGCGCCTCGCGCCCGGTTACGTACGACACACCACCTGGGTTCCCTTGCCTGCTGATCTTGCCGGCTCATCTGCCTACCCGAGTATGGACGACACCGCCGCCTCACTGGATATCTGGCTCGTGCGCGTGCTGCGCACGCTGCTTGTCGAGCGTAGCGTCACGCAAACCGCCCTGCGGCTGAACCAGACGCAGCCCGCGATCAGCACCGCCTTGCGCAGACTGCGCGAAACGCTGAACGATCCGATTCTCGTGCGGGGCAAGGCCGGCATGGTGCCGACCGAATACGGCGAGTCGTTGCTCGCTTCGGCACAGCGGGTACTGCGTGACGTGGATTTCGTTGCCACGCCGCACGGCGACTTCGATCCGGCGCGCTCGCGGCGCACGTTCCGGGTCGCGGCGCCCGACTATCTGAACGATTTTTTCATGCCGACCGTGATCGCCCGTTTCCGGGAAGCGGCGCCCCATGCGCGTCTGGAGATCGACTCGCTGTATCCGACGCTCGATCACACGGCCGCCCTCGACGCAGGCGAACTCGATCTGGTGATCGGCAACTGGCCCAGGCCTGATACGCGCTTCGAACGCAGCGACCTCTTCTCCGACACCGTGGTCTGCCTGATGCGCGCCAATCACCCGCTCGCGCTGGCCCCGCTCACGCGCGAAGCGTATCTGGCTGCCGCGCACCTCGCGCCCACGCCGTACACCGGCGCGAGCGCCAGCGCGATCGATCTCGGTCTCGCGAAAGCGGGGGTCGCGCGGCGTATCGTGACCACGCTGCCCTACTTCGGGCTCGTACCTCAGGTGCTGCTGCAATCGGATCTGATCTTTACGACGACACGCCGCTTCGCTACGCACTACGCGAACATCCTGCCGCTGGCGGTCGTGGAGGCGCCGGTCGCGTTTCCGCGCATCAAGTGTTATCAGATGTGGCATCCGCAGCCGGACCGGCCAAGCGATGTCGGCTGGCTGCGTGGATTGATGGCGCGGGTGTCGGACGAACTGGTGACGCGCGGGACGGGGCGGGCGAGGAAGCGCGCCCTGTCGGTGAAGGCGGTGAAGGCGGCCTCTGCGGTCAGTTGAGTACCGCGAAGGGCAAGCGTCGATCGGCGTCACGCGGCGGCGTCGTGCGACCGCGGGCGACCTGCTTCGGGTGATAACGCTTCCTCAAACCCTTTCCAGCGAAGCGACGCAAGGCACACGCGCCGCCTGTTGCGACCGCACCTTGAACAGTTCGGCGGACACGGCAACCGCGATCGACGTCGGCGCCTTGTCAACGATGCCGGGCAAACCGATCGGACAGGTCATCTCGCAGAGCCGTTCCGGATCGATGCCGCGTCCAATCAGCCTGCGCTCGAATTTCACGCGCTTTGTCTTCGACCCGATCATTCCGAAGTAGGTGAAGTCGCGCCGCCGCATGATGCGCGCCGCGAGCGAAAAATCGAGCGCGTGGTTGTGCGTCATCACGAGGAAGTACGCGCCTTGTGGTGCGTCGTCGACGATGGCTTCGGGCGTGTCGGTGGCTTCGATCTGCACGTTTGCCGGCACTTCGTCGGGGAACAGTTCGTCACGTTCGTCCACCCACTGCACCACGCACGGCAGGCGCCCCAGCAGCGCCACCAGCGCGTGGCCGACATGACCCGCGCCGAACAGCACGACGCGCATCGGCGGCAGAACCGGTGCGGCCAGGCCGCGCCGGCCGATCTGGACGGGAGGGTGTGCGTTCATTGCCAGCATCTTTGCGACTCCAGCTTTCAGCGACGATCCGCTGTCGCGGCCCGCACTGCGTTGACGGCCTTGAGAATTTCCTCGCTGGTCGCGGGCGCGTTGAGTGCCGGATTGACCTTGTAGTCGCCGACGCTCGCCACCGCATCGCGGATCGCAAAGAACACCGAGAACGGCAGCAGCAACGGCGGCTCGCCGACCGCCTTCGAGCGGTGGATGCTGTCTTCCGCATTCCGGTTCTTGAAGAGGTTGACGCGGAAGTCCGGCGGCGTGTCGTTGACGGTCGGAATCTTGTAGGTGGACGGCGCGTGCGTCATCAGCTTACCGCCAGGGTTCCACCACAGTTCTTCGGTCGTGAGCCACCCCATACCCTGAATGAAGCCGCCTTCAACCTGACCCACATCGAGCGCCGGATTCAGCGACGCGCCCACATCGTGCAGCGCGTCGGCGCGCAGCACGCGCATTTCGCCGGTGAGCGTGTCGATCACGACTTCCGACACAGCCGCGCCATACGAGTAATAGTAGAACGGGCGGCCCTGCAGCTTCGCCTGGTCCCAGTAGAGCTTGGGCGTCGCATAGAAGCCGTCCGACCACAACTGCACGCGCGCAAGATACGCCTTCGCGACGATCTCTTCGAACGGCACGACGGCATCGCCCACCACGACGCTATCGGCGGCAAAGCGCACGCTCGCGGCGCTCACCTCGCCCGCGCCGAAGCGCTCGGCGGCGAACGCTGCAAGGCGTTCGCGCAACTGGCGTGCGGCATCCTGCGCGGCCTTGCCGTTCAGGTCGGAACCTGTCGATGCGGCCGTCGCGGAGGTATTCGCCACCTTGCTCGTGTCGGTCGCGGTGACGCGCACGCGGCTGAACGGAATGCCGAGTTCGTGCGCGACGACCTGCGCCACCTTCGTGTTCAGCCCCTGGCCCATCTCGGTGCCGCCGTGATTCACGAGCACCGAACCGTCGGTGTAGATATGAACGAGCGCACCCGCCTGGTTGAAGTGCGTGACGTTGAATGCGATGCCGAACTTGACCGGCGTCAGCGCGAGACCCTTCTTCAGCACCGTGTTGCTTGCGTTGAATTCGCGCACGGCGTCGCGGCGGGCGCGGTAGTCGCTGGTGGCTTCGAGCTCGTCGAGGAGTTCGTGGATCACGTTGTCTTCGACGGTCTGGCCATACGGCGTCAGATTGCGTTCGGTCTTGCCGTAGAGGTTCCTGCGGCGCACATCGAGCGAATCGAGCCCGAGCGAGCGCGCCACATCGTCGATGACGTATTCGATCGCGAAGCCGCCCTGCGGTCCGCCGAAACCGCGAAACGCGGTGTTCGACTGCGTGTTCGTCTTGCCGCAGAAACCGGCGATAGACACATCCGGCAGCCAGTACGCGTTGTCGAAGTGACAGACAGCGCGCGTCATCACCGGGCCGGACAAGTCGGCGGAAAAGCCGCAGCGCGAGGTCATGTCGACCGATACGCCGGCGATCAGGCCGTCGTCGTCGTAGCCCACTTCATACGTGTAGTGGAAATCGTGGCGCTTGCCCGTGACCATCATGTCGTCGTCGCGGTCCGGGCGCAGCTTCACGGGGCACAACAGCTTCCATGCAGCGAGCGCTGCACAGCAGGCAAAGAGGCCCGATTGCGACTCCTTGCCGCCGAAGCCGCCGCCCATGCGCCGGCATTCGACCAGCACGTTATGCGACTGCACGCCGAGCAGGTGCGCGACGAGATGCTGCATTTCGCTTGGGTGCTGCGTCGAGCACCAGACATGGATGCCGTCGTCGTCCTTCGGCACCGCGTACGAGATCTGACCTTCAAGGTAGAACTGTTCCTGTCCGCCAAGCGTCATCTCGCCGGCATCGCGATGCGCCGCGCGCGCGATTTTCGTGCAGGCGTCGCCGCGCGCGAGTTTCATCGGCGGCAGCACGTACGAATTCGCGGCGCGCGCCTGCTGCGCGGTCAGGATCGCCGGCAGTTCTTCATAGACGACCTGCGCCCGGCGCGCAGCGAGCCGTGCCGTTTCGTGCGAGGTCGCAACGACAATGAACATCGGTTGACCGACGTATTGCACGACGCCGTCCGCGAGCACCGGGTCGTCATGGATGATCGGGCCGCAGTCGTTGGCGCCGGGAATGTCGTCGGCCGTGAAAACGGCGACGACGCCGGGCGTTGCGCGCACCGCGTCGAACGACATCGACACGATTCTCGCGTGCGCCTTCGCCGACAGACCGAGCGCGGCATGCAGCGTGCCGGCGACGACCGGAATGTCATCGGTATAGGTGGCGCGGCCGCTCACATGCAGATGCGCGGATTCATGGGGGCGCGACACATGGACCTGCGTGAAATTCTTGAGGTCCTCGAGCTCTCGGGCGTCCGTCAGGAACGGTTCGGCGTGCTGGTTCATTCGAATGGGTCTCCGTATCCTCGAGGTTCTTCAGGCGCCTGCGGCTTGCACTGCGCGCACGTCGAGCGCTTCCTTCGGCAGCGGATCGTGCGGACGCGTTTCAAGCCAGAAGCGGTACAACGTGTTCTTCGCCGCGTCGAGGCGATACGTGTCCGTCGCGCGCATGTCGGAGAGCGGCGCGTAGTCGTTCGCGAGCGCGATCATCGCGACCTGCGCGGTGGCTTCGTGCCAGTCGGCGTCTTTCAGCACGGCTTCGGCGTGCGTCGCGCGCTTCGGCGTCGCGGCCATGCCGCCGAACGCGATGCGTGGTTCGCGGATCGTTTCGCCATCGGCGATAAACGAAAACGCCGCGCAGACCGCCGAGATGTCGGAGTCGAAACGCTTCGAGATCTTGTAGGTGCGGAACTGGAGATTCTTCCGGGCGCCGGTGCGCGTCGGCACCTTCAGGCCGACGACGAATTCGTGCTCCGCCATATCCTTCTTCTGATAGGCGAGGTACAGATCTTCGAGCGGCAGTTCACGTTCAGTTTCACCGCCACGCAGCACGACGCACGCACCAAGCGCGATCAGGCCCGGCATCGAATCGCCGATCGGCGAGCCGTTCGCGATGTTGCCGCCGAGCGTGCCCGCGTTGCGGATCGGCAGCGACGCGAAGCGCTGCCACATTTCCGTCAGTTCGGGATAGTGATTCGCGAGTTCGCCATAAGCGCTTTCGACGGTCACGCCCGCGCCGATCTCGATCCAGTCAGCCGAAGTCGCGATCCGCTGCAGCGCTTCGATCTGGCCGACGTAGACGATGTTGCCGAGATCGCGCATCTGCTTCGTGACCCACAGGCCGATGTCGGTGCTGCCCGCGAGAATGCGCGTGGCTGGCTGCGCGGACTTGATCTGCGCGAGTGCACCGATCGTGCGCGGCGCCTCGAACTGCTGGCCGGCATGTTCATAGTGGAAGGTGTGGTCGCGTCCGAGCGTGGCGAGCGTGCGCGCGAGTGCGGCGACATCGACCGGCGCTTTCGGCGCGGGCGCCTCGAACATGCGCACCGCGGCATCGACGATCGGCCGGTAGCCGGTGCAGCGGCACAGGTTGCCCGTCAGCGCGTTGCTGATATCGGCGCGCGACGGCACCGTTTTGTTCGCGCAGCTTTGTTCGTGACCATGCTTCTCGTACAGCGCCCACATCGACATCACGAAGCCCGGCGTGCAAAAGCCGCATTGCGAGCCGTGACAGTCGACCATCGCCTGCTGCACCGGATGCAGCGAGCCGTCAGGCTGGCGCAGGTCTTCGACCGTGAACAGAGCGCGGCCATCGAGCGTCGGCAGGAACTGGATGCAGGCGTTGACCGCCTTGAAGTTGACGCCGCCCGCTTCGTCGCGCTCGCCGATCACGACCGTGCAGGCGCCACAGTCGCCTTCGGCACAGCCTTCCTTGGTGCCGGTACAGTGCGCGTCCTCGCGCAGGTATTGCAGGACGGTACGGGTGACAGGCGCATCGCTGACTTCGCGAATCGCGTTGCGGTGGTAAAAGCGGATCGGCTGGCTCATGGTTCTTCCCGGTTTTGTGCGTCCACGGGGTCAGTGCTACGCAATGGTTCGAAAACTAACACCATCAATATTCACAACCCATAGGCTGAATCGCATGCGGGACATATCGTCAGCGCGATAAATTGCGTAAGGAATTTCCGTACGCGCTTATGCAGACATGTCGTTTTCAGACTGTTTTTGGCTTATTTATTGATTTTCTGCAGGCGACGTCGGCACGGCGGACTGCGTGCAAACCGCGCCGCCAGGCGGATTGGCGCGCCTAAGACTCAAATTGCGTTCGGCACCTGTTTTTCTGACCGCGAATAAATTAAGCAGCTTCTGCACAAGAACCGGTTCCATGGGAAAATCACGCCTTCCTGCCGTTTTCAAGTCTCGTTTTCCCCATGTCCGCCGACTCAGCCACATCCCGCAGCGAATTTGCGACCACGCTCCATATCATTCCGGTCGTGTTTTTCACGTTCCTTTGCTATCTGACGATCGGAATTCCGCTCGCGGTCCTGCCGGGCTACGTACACAACGACCTCGGATACAGCGCGATCCTCGCGGGACTGGCGATCAGCGTGCAGTACTTCGCGACGCTCGCGTCGCGCCCTCTCGCGGGGCGCTCGGCCGATACGCTCGGGCCGAAGAAGACCGTCTCGATCGGCCTGGTCGGCTGCGGGGTGAGTGGCGTGCTGCTGCTGCTCGCCGTGCTGTGCGGACGTTGGCCTGTGGCGAGCCTGACGCTTCTGGTGCTCAGCCGGCTTGTGCTCGGCTTCGGCGAGAGCCTGTGCGGTACCGGCGCGATTCTGTGGGGCATCGGCCGGGTCGGTACGACGAATAACGCGCGGGTGATTTCGTGGAACGGCATCGCGACCTACGGCGCGCTCGCGATCGGCGCGCCGCTTGGCGTGGCGATCGTTCATGCGGTCGGATTCGAGGCGCTGGGCCTTGTGGTGGTCACGCTCGCGGCGCTTGGCTACTACCTCGCCCGGCTGATTGCCGCGGTGCCGCTGGTACACGGCGAGCGGATGTCGTATCGCAGCGTGTTCACCTGTGTGCTGCCGCATGGGATCGGGCTCGCACTCGGCTCGGCCGGCTTCGGCTCCATTGCGACCTTCATCACGCTGTTCTATGCCGCCAGGCACTGGCCGAATGCGGCACTTTCGCTGACCGTGTTCGGCACCATGTTCGTCGGCTCACGCCTCCTGTTCGCCAATACGATCAAGACGTATGGCGGGTTTCGCGTGGCAATAGCGTCGTTTTCGTTTGAATGCGTGGGCTTACTGATGTTGTGGCTCGCGCCTGAGCCTCATTTTGCGCTTGCCGGTGCAGCGTTGACGGGCTTCGGTTTCGCGCTGGTTTTCCCCGCTCTCGGTGTCGAAGCGGTCGCGCTCGTGCCGCCGGCGAGCCGTGGGGCGGCGCTGTCGGCCTATTCCGTGTTTCTCGATCTGTCGCTGGGAATTACCGGGCCGCTCGCGGGATATATCGCTGGAGAGTTCGGGTACGGGTCGGTGTTTCTGTTCGCCGCGGTCGCCTCGGCCGCAGCCGTCGCGCTTTCGACCATGCTGTATCTGCGCCACACGCGGGTGCCGAATGCACCCGCAGCGACCTGACCTTCCTGCAGGCCTCGCTTAAGGCCCACGCAATAGTCAACGGGCGATACGCGCGGCAGCACGGCACGCGTATCCGTTCACTTTCAGCGCGCCGCCGAAGCGCGCGAACCACCTGATAGCGACTTCTCCAGCGCCGCCACGCCCGCCGGCAGATCGACTGCCACGCCGAGATCGACCATTGTGCGGCCCAGCGCGTGAAGCGTCCTGAACAGGTTGTGCTCCCGGCACTGCTCGCCCATCTGTCCGATGCGCACAATCGGCAAGCCGAACGATCCTGAGATTTCCACCTGATGCTGCCGCGAGATGTGGCCGCAGATGTCGCCCGGACTCAGTCCCGCCGGCACCTCGATACCGACCACCGAATTCAGACGGCAATCGCGCGGTGTATAGAGTTGCAGGCCGAGCGCCGTGACGCCCTCCTGCAGAGCGACTGAGCACTTCAGATGGCGGGCGAAACGCCTCTCGAGCGTTTCCGCGCACACGAGCCGCAACGCCTCGTGCAACGCGAGGACGCCCGACACCGGTGCCGTGTAGTGATAGCCGGCGTTGTGCCAGAAGTTTTCCGCGAGCGATGCATCGAGGCACCAGTGTGCATTCGGCTGGCTGCGGTTTTTGACGCGCTCCCAGGCGGTATCGGAAAACGCGATCAGCGACACACCGGGAATCGACGACAGGCCCTTCTGCCCACCCGTGATCACTGCATCGATACCCCAGGCGTCCATTTCGAGGGGCATGGTGCTGAGCGTGCAGACCGCATCGACGACGACGAGCGCGCCTGCTGCCTTCGCCAGCGCGGCGACATCTTTCAGATGGTGATTCCAGACCGTGTTCGACGTTTCGCCCTGGACGATCGTGACGATTTCCGGACGCTCGCGGCGAATGGCATCAGCTACCTGTTCGAGGCTGGCCACGGATCGATCCGCGACGTCGAGGATGGCGACGTGTGCACCGACGCGACGACCCATTTCAGCCATCCGTTCGCTGAAGAAACCGTTCTTGATCGCGAGTACACGCGTGCCCGTCCAGGCGAGATTGGAGATGGCCATTTCCATCGCGGCCGAACCTGGGCCCGCGACGCCGAGCACCCATTTCGAATGAGTCTGAAAGACGTAACGCGCCATCGTTTTGACCTGGCCGATCACCTTGACCATCGTGCCACCCAGGTGATTGATGACGATCGTGTTCGCCTTGGCCACCGCGGCGGGAATCGGCACCGGGCCTGCGCCCATCATCAACAGCGGTTCTTCGGGGAGGATGGCGTCGAGGGATTCGACATCGGGGCAAGGGATGGTTGTCGACATGGTGAGATCGGGTGCTTTTTGCCTTGCAGGCGGCTGGTTTTGCGGGCTGCTGGCCGTGGTGGCGGGAATCGTTGATGATTCACCCATCTGGGGGTTTGTGCAAGTTTCCTGGTTTTGGTTTGGTGCCTTTCCTTGATTTGTTGCCTTTCCTTGAATTGCTTCTGGTTTATTGGCGTCGCCCCTGTGCGGGGCGGCACCTACTTTTCTTTGCCTTGCCAAAGAAAAGTAGGCAAAAGAAAGGCGCCGAAAACTCGTCTATTCCTGGTGTGCGGCCAACGGGGAATGGCAACTCATGAAGTGTCGCCCTCGCAAGGAAGCGACACAGGTGCTACGCCAGACCGTCCCTCGCACAGCAGCGCCAGCGACAAAGGGCTCATTCATCCGACTCCGCACTGCGTGCGTCGCCGTGCGGCACCGCGCCTTTTGCATATCTCTTCGCAGCCAATATTGGCCTGCAGCCGCACGGTTTCGGCGTCGCTGAGCCCGAGCTTCGCGATCGCTTGAGACGCCGTGCCCATCACGGCGGATTCGGTCGCCGCGCCGGCGAGCAGTCCGGAAGCTGTGCCCGGGTCTAACCCAAGCAACGCCACCGCGATCATGACGAGTGCCGTCACGGAAACGATTTCAACGACGGATAACAGCCCGTAACGCCACCCTCGTCCAATATTGGCAAAGAACTGCGCACCGCCAGTAAAACCCGGCGCAAAAATGAATAGCGCGAATGCAATGTTTTTAAGGTCGAGGGCAATGCGGGCGCCGGTCTGCCCGAGTACCAAAGCGACGATCAGCGTGCCGCATACGCCGCCCAGCTGGATCGGACCGATCTTGAAGGAGCCGATGAAGTATCCGAGCGCGAGGCTTGCGAACAGCGCAATCTCTGGTTGAAACCTGAGCAAATCAGCGATCATATGCCGGTTTGCTCTTTAACCGGGTTATTTAGCAAAAAGCATAAAAAATGCGAAATAAAACGATGTCAAATGAATCGGTTACAACTTACGAACGAGCGCAATCATTCCGGCACGGAGGCTGAATAACCTTGATTGCATTCAATATTTATTCCGCTGCGATGGCGGAACCAGCAGATGCCCGGCGGATGCAGGGTAAAAGCGACAATGGCGCGAACCACTCGTCTGGCGTGTCAGACATCGATTCCTCGTGAAGTTGTCCAGCAACTCGGGAAAACCGCTATCCGTACTGATAAGCCGTATATATGTCGATTCGATTACCGTAAGCCAACAACTTTTCTGGCGGTCCATTACCGCGAAGCAACACGCCGGCTTGTGAAATTGTCAAATTTCACCGCTGTTTTAACTAAATATTGTAAATCCTCGCAACTGTCAATATTATTTTTAACCGGAGACGCATTTTTGCAGACGAGCCGATCGTTCTGGTAATCGGCCCGCTGAATGCCGTAAGGCCAACTCCGCACGGCTTTGCCGTGCAAATACGAGGCGAAATCCCATGAACCAGATTCATGCCATGCGCGTATTTGTCAGAGTCGCCGAGACCCAAAGTTTTCGCCGCGCAGCCCAGCAGCTCGATGTATCGAATGCGCTCGTCACCCGATACGTAGCCATGCTCGAAGCCCATCTGCAGACCAGGCTCATTAACCGCACAACCCGCAACCTCGCTCTGACCGAAGCCGGCAACCGCTACCTGGAAGGATGCCGCGGACTGCTAGAGGAACTCGATCACCTGGAAAGCACCGTCGCCCACTCCGACCGCGAGCCGAGTGGCACGTTGCGCGTGGTGGCCTCGGGCGAGTTGTCGCTGCTGGCGCTCACGCCTTTGCTTAACGGCTATAGCCGCCTCTATCCGAAAGTCCGGATCCGCCTCACGGTCGCGGAGCGTCATGTCGATCTGGTTGAAGACGGCTACGACGTCGGCATCGTTACCGCGTTCATGGTGACGGGCACGGAACTGGTCGAACGGCCGATCGGCACCAACACGCTCGTGCCGTGTGCGTCGCCTGCCTGGCTCGCCGAACACGGCGAGCCGCGCACGCCTCAGCAGCTCGCGCAGCATGCGTTCGTCGCGCTGCCCGCCGACCAGCGCAGCCCGACGTGGCATTTCGCGAGCGCCAACGGACCAGCCGAACAGGTCACGTTGCAACCGTCCTATACCGTCAACAGCGCGTTGATGGTGCGCCTTGCGGCGCTCGCCGGCATGGGGGTGGCGATCCTGCCGTCGCAACTCGTCGCTGATGATCTGGCCTCGGGTGCCCTGAAGCGTGTCGTGCCGGACTACACGGTGGATGATCCCGAGGCGAAAGTGTCGATCGTCTATCCGAGCCGGCAATACCTGCCCACGAGGACGCGCGCGTTCATCGATTACGCGCTCGAGCACTTCGCTCTCGGCAAGGCCACGTCGGCTGCGCCCGCGCCTGCGCCCGCAGAACCGGTCCTCGCGGATCTGCATGAGATACCGGGCGTATAGCGGGCATATAGCGGGCGTATCGTCATCGCTGGGGGTACGGGGAAGAGGGTGGGATCTTTTTCGAAGATCACTCGAACCTGCCGCTGCAGGACGACGTGCTTGCGCGCCTCTTGATGTTCCCGAACGTGATCGTCACGGCGCATCAGGCGTTCTTCACCCGCGAAGCGATGAACGAAATCGCCCAGACGACGCTCAACAACGTGAAGGCATGGCGCGAATTTGCGCCTGTGAACGTCGTTCAGGGGCGCAACTGAGCGGCGGTGGCCGCTTCGACGGCCGCCCGCGCCTCGTCGGACGCACCGCACATCTGGTGCAGCAACGCCGCTTCGCGCTCATGCACTTCGACCGGAAAGCAGCGGGCGCCCGCGGCCTCCAGATAGCGGGCACGGTGCTGGCCATTGCGAAATCCCACCACGCCTTCGCGCTCCAGTCCGACCCATCCGGACAGTCCGCGCGCGCGACGGGTCGTGACGGTGACATACGGCATCTCCGGCACGCGCACGTTGTCCGGATCGAGAAACTCACGGATGCCGCGTATCTTCCCGGAATGCCATTCGTTGACCGGTCTGAGCACGTAATCGGTGTCATCGCGATCGGCGCATACGAGCAACCGGCGAGCGTCCACCAGCACGACTTCGTGGCGTGCGCCTTCGGCGGCGAAGACACGCTTCAGGCGCACGTGGTCGTAATACGGATGGGCGCCGAGCGGCACGATCCAGAACGGTTGGGCAACCGGCTGCACTGCATTCGACCCGGACAGGTTATTGGACACTGGCACGGCGGCCTCAATATGCCGGGCTCAGGCAACCGGCCAGTTAAAAAGCTGCTCACAATAGTGTTCGAATGTGAAAATCATGTGACATCAGGCCCCCACTCACTACATTTGAGCACCGCCAGGGTGCGCGCGCTTGCCTCTTCCGCGGCCTGACGCGAGGCACGGAGACAGTCATGACCACGGAAGCCTTCGGTGAACACGTCCGGATCGAACCTGCCGACGCCGTCGCCACCATCGTCCTCGAGCGGCCGGCGCGCCGCAACGCGGTCGACCGTCCGACCGCCGAGGCGCTCAGCGCCGCGTTCCAGCGCTTCGAGACAAACGCCGCGTGGCACGCGGCGGTGCTGTTCGGCGCAGGCGGTACGTTCTGCGCGGGCGCGGACCTGACCGCGCTCGCCGACGACACCCGCCGCAACGAACTGCATCCCGATGGCAGCGGCCCGGGGCCGATGGGTCCGACGCGCATGGCGCTCACGAAACCGGTCATCGCCGCTATTGCAGGATACGCCGTCGCGGGCGGTCTCGAACTGGCGGCAATGTGCGATCTGCGGGTCGTCGAGGACGATGCCGTGCTCGGCGTATTCTGCCGGCGCGTCGGCATTCCGCTGATCGACGGAGGGACGATCCGGCTGCCCCGGCTGATTGGCCTGTCACGGGCGCTGGATCTGATCCTGACCGGCAGGCCGGTCGATGCGCATGAAGCGCTCGCTTTCGGCCTCGCGAACCGAGTGGTGCCGACAGGCACCGCGCGCAAGGCGGCCGAACAACTGGCCGCGGAACTGGCGGCCCTTCCCCAGGCCGCCCTGCTCGCCGACCGGCGCTCCGCGCTCGACAACAGCCCGCTCGACGATCTGGCCGAAGCGTTACGCCGCGAAGGTGCGGGAGGCTACCCGGCCGTGTTCGAAGAAGGTGTCGCTGGCGCCGCGCGCTTCGCGGGTGGTGCCGGGCGACACGGGGATGTCGTATAGGTCCCCCGGCCCCCCGGCCAGCGCATGACACGTATCTCCGGACAGCCCAGCCGATTCCCGTAGAAACGCCTCGCCCCTGCTCGCCCAGCCAGGCGCGCCAGGGCGCGGTATGTCGCGAAAAAATAACAGGTCGATCCGTCCCCAGCACCTTACTATTGGCTTAGGTACAATCCCCTACTGATTTACCCTTGCCGGCGCTTGCGCTCTTCGCCCCGAAAACGCACGCCCGCTCCTGCCTGCCGCGCCGAAGCTCCCCATCATGCCTTTGCCCCTCCTTGCCCTTGCTGTTGCCGCGTTTGGAATCGGTACCACTGAATTCGTCATCATGGGCCTCCTGCCCGACGTCGCGCGCGATCTGTCCGTGTCGATTCCGGCCGCCGGCATGCTGGTGTCTGCTTACGCGCTCGGCGTGACGATCGGTGCGCCGATCGTCGCGATCGCAGTGGCGAACATGCCGCGCAAGAAGGCGCTGATGAGCCTGATCGGCGTGTTCATCGTCGGCAATCTGCTGTGCGCGGTGGCGCCGGGTTATGGCGTGCTGATGGCCGCGCGCATCGTCACCGCGTTCTGTCACGGCGCGTTCTTTGGCATCGGCTCGGTGGTGGCCGCTGGTCTCGCGGCGCCCAACCGTCGCGCGCAGGCAATCGCGCTGATGTTCACCGGCCTCACGCTCGCCAACGTGCTCGGCGTGCCGCTCGGCACCGCGCTCGGCCAGGCGGTGGGCTGGCGGGCGACGTTCTGGGCGGTGACGGGTATCGGCGTGCTGGCCGCAGCGGCGCTCGCTGTCTGCCTGCCGGCGAAAATCGAGATGCAAAAGGCAAGCCTCCTGCATGAATTCAGCGTGCTGAAAAACCCGCAGGTGCTGATGGTGATGGGCATCAGCGTGCTCGCTTCGGCAAGCCTCTTCTCGGTGTTCACCTACATCACGCCGATTCTCGAAGACGTCACCGGCTTCACGCCGCACGCCGTCACGATGGTGCTGCTGCTGTTCGGGCTCGGGCTGACCGTCGGCAGCACGCTCGGCGGCAAGCTGGCGGACTGGCGGCTGATGCCGTCGCTGCTCGCGTTCCTGCTTGCGCTCGGCATGGTCCTGACCGTGTTCGCCGGTACGATGCACGCCGCGGTTCCCGCGATGATCACGATCTTCGTCTGGGGCGTGCTCGCCTTTGCAATCGTGCCGCCGCTGCAGATCCTGATCGTCGACCGCGCGAGCGCCGCGCCGAATCTGGCCTCGACGCTCAATCAGGGCGCCTTCAATCTCGGCAATGCGACGGGCGCGTGGCTCGGCGGCATGGCGATCGGCGCGGGCTTGCCCTTGACGTCGCTGCCGTGGGTCGGTGTCACGATGGTGAGCGGCGCACTCGCGTTGACACTCTGGTCCGTGTCGCTCGAGCGCCGCGCGCAACGGACCGCCCTTCCGGGATCGGCTGGAGCAGCCTGAACACGACATCCGCGTAGTAGCATCTGGCCCGATGAAGGCTATCTTTACGCGCGATTTTCTCGCGCTGATCCTGAGCGTCGCGGTCGTCGGACTGGGTACCGGCGCGACGCTTCCCCTTACCGCATTGGCCCTGACGCAGGCAGGCTACGGCAGCGATGTCGTCGGCCTGCTGACGGCTGCGCAGGCCGGCGGCGGCCTCATCGTCGTACCGTTTGCCGGCTGGATCGCGGTGCGATTCGGCGGACGACGGGTCATCGTTGCCACGGTGGTGATCGTCGCTATCGCCACCGCGTTGATGCAGGTCACGTCGAACCTCTTCGTCTGGGCTGTGCTGCGCGTGCTGTGCGGCGCCGCGCTGATGATGCTCTTCACCATCAGCGAAGCCTGGGTCAACCAGCTCGCCGACGATGCGTCGCGCGGCCGAGTTGTCGCGATCTATGCGACCAATTTCACGCTGTTCCAGATGGCGGGGCCGGTGCTGGTGAGCCAGATTTCGAATCTGACGGACTGGCGCTTCCTGCTATGCGGCGTGATCTTTCTGACGGCGCTGCCGATGCTGGCGACGATCCGCGTCGCGCCGCACGCAGGCGGACAGAAAGAAGCCCACGACAGCTGGAAGCGTGTGTTGCCGCAGATGCCGGCGATTGTGATCGGCACGGGCTTTTTCGCGCTGTTCGACACGATCGCGCTGTCGTTGATGCCGCTCTTCGCAATGTCGCATGGGATGGAGGCCGAAGTCGCGGTGCTGTTTGCATCGGCGATCCTGCTCGGCGATACGACGATGGCTTTCCCGATCGGCTGGCTGGCTGACCATCTCGGCCGCGAGCGCGTGCATATCGGTTGCGCGGTGATTGTCGTACTCCTGTTGCCCTTGCTGCCCTGGGCGGTGTCATCGCCATGGCTATGCTGGCCGCTGCTTTATGTGCTCGGCGCGGCGGCTGGGGCCATCTATACGCTTTCGCTCGTCGCGTGCGGTGAGCGGTTTCGCGACGCGGCGCTGGTGTCGGCCAGTTCGCTCGTGGGTGCTTCGTGGAGCGCGGCCAGTTTCGGCGGCCCGCTCGTGGCCGGCGCGTTGATGAAGAGCGAAGGCAATGACGCGATGGTCGGCGTGCTGCTTGCCAGTGCGCTGGCGTTTCTCGGCGCGGCGCTGTGGGAGCGGCGGCGAATGGCGGTGCGCGCCTCGCAGTAACGCCGGCTCGTGCGCGCGCGCCACCTCACAGGCGCCTGGAAGAACAGGGGAAACCGCAGCGGCCGGTCTCCCTTCCCCCGCTCACCGATGCGCCGGCAGAATCTCTCCGGCGCAAGTGCCAAAACCCACCCGGTAGCCGTTGCCCTGACACCAGCCGCCGAGCGTCAGCTCGTCGCCGTCCTCGATGAAGGTGCGGGTGCCGCCTTCCTTCAGCTCGAGCGGCTTCTTGCCGTTCCACGTCAGTTCCAGCAGACTGCCGAACGAGTCTTCCGTGGGTCCGCTGATCGTCCCCGATCCCATCAGATCGCCAACCCGCGTGTTGCACCCCGACACCGTGTGATGCGCAAGTTGCTGCGCCATCGTCCAGTACATGTGACGGAAGTTCGTGCGCGCGATGGTGGTCACCTGGGATGCCGCTTTCGGCTTCAGTTGCACTTCAAGGGCGATATCGAACGCATGCGGGCCGTCGTGATGTAGGTAGTCGAGCGGCTGCGGTTCCTGCGCCGGCTGCGCGACGCGGAACGGTTCGAGCGCGTCGAGCGTGACGATCCACGGCGAGATCGTTGTCGCGAAGGTCTTCGCGTTGAACGGCCCGAGCGGCACGTATTCCCACTGCTGGATATCACGTGCGCTCCAGTCGTTCAGGAGCACCATGCCGAAAATATGCGCCTCAGCGTCCTTGCACGCGACCGGCTCGCCGAGCGCATTGCCGCGCCCGATGATGAAGCCCGTCTCCAGTTCGATGTCGAGCTTCCGGCACGCGCCGAACACCGGGCGCTCCGCGTCGGGCAGCTTCAGCTGTCCGTTCGGGCGCCGCACCGGCGTGCCGCTCACGACCACTGACGACGCCCTTCCGTTGTACCCGATCGGCATCTCCGACCAGTTCGGCAGCAGCGCATTCTTCGGGTCGCGGAACATCGAGCCGACGTTCGTTGCATGCTCCTTTGACGAATAGAAATCCGTGTAACCGGGAATCTCGACGGGCAGATACAGCGCCGCATCGGCGAGACGCACCAGCGCACGGTCGCGCAATGCGGCGTCATCGCGCAACGTTGCAGTGTCGCGCGCGAGCAGGCTGCTCAACTGGATCCGCACGCTGCGCCATGCGTCGCGACCCAGTGAGATGAAATCGTTGAGCGCATCACGTTCGAACACGCCTTGCGCCGACGCCGGCAGGCGCAGCAAGCCAGCGTTTTCCAGAACCGGCAGATCGACGACACAATCGCCGATCGCCACACCCACGCGCTTCGCGGGATTCTTCCTGTCACTGAAGATACCGAACGGCAGGTTCTGGATCGAAAAGTCGCAGGCGGGATGGTTTGCCGTCTCGACCCAGCTTTTGCGCGACGGATCGAGCGTCGCCTGAAGATCGCTCAATGCGTTCATCGTTGCTCCGGATTGAAGTGTTTCTTGAGACCCTGCCAGCACTCGAAGTAATGCGCCTGCAGTTGCGCGGTTTCGAGCGCGAAGCGCGTCGGCCTGATCAGGTTGCGGGTTTCGAACATGAAGGCCATCGTGTCGCCGACCTTGTGCGGCTTCGACGTGTCGCCGTGCGACGCCTTCTCGAACGTCTCCGCGTCGGGACCATGCCCCGACATGCAGTTGTGCAGGCTCGCGCCGCCCGGCAAGAAACCTTCGGCCTTGGCGTCGTACACACCGTGCACGAGGCCCAGGAACTCGCTCGCGACATTGCGGTGAAACCAGGGTGGGCGGAACGTATCTTCGGCGGCAAGCCAGCGCGGCGGGAAGATCACGAAGTCGAGCGTATCAACGCCCGGCGTGTCGCTTTGCGCCTGCAGCACCAGGAAGATCGACGGATCAGGATGATCGAAGCTGATCGAGCCGATCGTGTTGAAGCGGCGCAGGTCGTATTTGTATGGCGCGTAGTTGCCGTGCCAGGCGACCACATCGAGCGGCGAATGGCCGATATCCGCGCGCCACAGGTGGCCGTTCATTTTCGCCACCAGTTCGAACGCGCCCTCGTGATCTTCGTAGGCAGCATGCGGCGTGAGGAAATCGCGCGGATTGGCGAGGCCGTTCGAGCCGATCGGCCCGAGATCCGGCAGGCGCAACTGCGCGCCGAAGTTCTCGCAGATATAGCCGCGCGCCGCGCCGTCCGGCAGCGCGACCGAGAAGCGCACGCCGCGCGGAATGACGGCGATCTCGAAGGGTTCGATATCGAGGCGGCCGAGTTCGGTTGCGATATGGAGACGCCCGTCCTGCGGCACGATCAGCAGTTCGCCGTCGGCCGTGTAGAAAAAGCGGTCTTTCATCGACCGGTTCGCAGCGTACAGATGAATCGCGCAGCCGTTCATCGCTTCTGCCGAGCCGTTGCCGGCCATCGTCACCCAGCCGTCGATGAAATCAGTCGGCTCCACAGGCATCGGCAACGGGTCCCAGCGCAGCTGGTTGGGCGGCGTCGGCGGCATGTCGGCGAAATTCGCCACCAGCTGGTGCGACGGTATCGGCGTGAACGGCGGATGCACGGCCGCCGGGCGGATGCGGTACAGCCACGAGCGGCGGTTGTGGCCGCGCGGCGCAGTGAACGCCGTGCCCGAGAGCTGCTCCGCATACAGCCCATAGGCCGCGCGCTGCGGCGAGTTGCGCCCGCGCGGCAACGCGCCGGGCAGCGCCTCAGTCGCAAATTCGTTGCCGAAGCCCGACTGATAGCCGAGTTCGATTTCATGTCGCGTAGACGTGTTGTTCATCAGTGTCTCCGAGAAACCTCGGCCTTCAGGCCGGGGAGGTAAGGAGACGGTTTTGACGTTGCTTCCGTGCTCCATTTAACGTCTTCAAGCATGCCCATGGTATTGTGTGAAGAATGGACATCAAGCGTGCATACCGATTCCGGTTCTATCCCACGCCCCAGCAGGAAGTGATTCTTGCCCGGACGTTTGGATGCGCACGCTTCGCCTATAACCACATGCTCCGGCAACGCACCGATGCGTGGTATGAGCGGCAGGAACGCATGGGTTATCACGAGACCTCCGCGGCGTTGACGGCGCTCAAAAGGACCGAAGAACACGCGTGGCTGAACGAAGTGAGTTCGGTGCCGGTGCAGCAGGCGCTTCGGCACCTGCAAACCGCGTTCGCCAACTTTTTCGCCAGGCGTGCGAAGTACCCCACTTTCAGGCGCAAGGATGGCCCGCAGTCGGCCGAATACACCACGAGCGCTTTCAGGTGGGACGGCACCACGCTCAAACTGGCGAAGATGGATGCGCCGCTCGCGATCCGCTGGTCACGCACGATCCCCAGGGGCGCGAAGGTAACGACGGTCACCGTGTCGAAGGACACGGCAGACCGATACCATGTCTCAATGCTTTGTGACGACGTGGTGAGCGCGCGCCCTGCCGTCGCTGGAAAGATCGGCATCGACCTCGGGCTCACGCACTTCGCGAGTCTGTCGACCGGCGAGAAGATTGCCGCGCCGAATGTGTTCCGCAAGAACGAGGAGAAACTCGCGAAGCTGCAACGGCGCCTCGCGAAGAAGCTAAAGGGCTCGGCCAATCGCAGGAAGGCCAGGCTCAAAGTCGCACGCATGCATGCCAGGACGGCAGACGCCCGCAGGGACTTCCTGCACAAACTTTCGACCCGGTTGATCAACGAAAACCAGGTGATCGCCATCGAAAGCCTGTCCGTCAAGAACATGCAGAAGAACCGTTGCCTGTCGAAGTCGATCAGCGATGCGAGCTGGTCCGAGTTCACACGACAACTGGAGTACAAAGCGCGGTGGTATGGGCGCACGCTGATCGGTATCGACCGCTGGTATCCATCCAGCAAGCGATGCAGCGATTGCGGGCATACCGTCGCCAAAATGTCGTTGAAGGTCCGTGCATGGACATGCCCGGAATGCGGGTCGATCCACGATCGCGACGTCAACGCTGCGCGTAATGTTCTGGCCGCCGGACTGGCGGTGTCAGCCCATGGAGAAAGCGTAAGTCCCATGTCCCTTTGAGATGATGTTGGGTTGCGTTCTGTGAAGTGGGAATCCCCTTCCGTCAGGTAGGGGAGATGTCAAGCAGATTCTCCATGGATACTCAGGTCGCGCGCGCTGTCGCCGCGCCACGCTGCAACGTCACACCGGCCAACGCGAGGACGAAGAGGGCCGAGCACAGCACCGGCACCGCGGCCGCGTGAAAGAGCGACGCATTCGACCAGTTGAGCGCAATCAGCTGGCCGCCGATGAGCGGCCCGATCACCGAGCCGATCCGACCGATGCCGAGGCTCCAGCCGATGCCGGTCGAGCGCAGCGAAGTCGGGTAATAGTGACCGGCAAGCGCGTTGACTGCCGGCTGGCCGCCTACGACGCAAAAGCCGCCCGCGAACACGACGACGAGGAGCCACGGCAGCGCGTGTGCAACCGTGCCGATCGCACCGACTGTCAACGCCGCGCCGACAAAGCAGACAAACAGCACGCGCACAAATCCGAAGCGTTCGATGAACCAGCCAAGCAGCAGCGTGCCCACCACGCCGCCCGTCTGCAGCACCGTGCCGACGATCACCGCCGTGGAAGGCGAATAGCCTGCGTCGCGCATCACCGTCGGCAGCCAGTTGGACAGAAAGTACAGGTCGATGAGGTTCATGAAGCTGATCGCCCACAGGATCAGCGTCACCCGGCCGCGCCCGGCGCGAAACAGTTCGGCGACCGGTGCGCCGTCATCTGCTTTTTCGCGCACGACGATGCGGGTGTTCCCGTCGATCGGCAGCGCTGGATCGAACTTCGCGAGCCACCGTCTTGCGCGCCCGGTGTGCCCCTTGAGCACGAGGAACTGCAGCGATTCGGGCAACGCCACGAGCATCGCGAAAGCGAGCAGCAGCGGCACCGCGCCGCCGACCCAGAACACCGCTCGCCAGCCGTAAGACGGAATCAGCGCCGCGCTGATGAAGCCGCCGAGCGCTGCCCCCACCGTAAAGCCGCACGACACGAGCATCATGCGCTTCACGCGATGTACGGGCGTCGAGAATTCGCCGACCAGCGCCATGGCGTTCGGCATGATGCAGCCCAGCCCGAGGCCGGTAATGAAGCGCAAGGCAATCAGCGTGGGGATGGTCGTCACGAACGGCGTCGCCAGCATGGACAGCGCGAAAAAGAAGGTGGCGCCGATCAGTACTGGCCGGCGGCCGATGCGGTCGGCCAGCACCGACAGCCCTAGCGCGCCCAGCAGCATGCCGAACAGGCTCGCGCTGAACACCGGCCCGAGCGCGGCCTTCGACACGTGCCATTCGCCGATCACGCTCGGCGCAACATACCCCATCGCCTGGGCGTCGAAGCCGTCGATCACGAGACACAGCCCGCACAGCGCGAGCAGCAGGAAATGGAAGGCCGGATGACGCGTTTCACTGAGCACACGCTCGACTTCGATGACGGGGGAAGGCGCCGGATGGGCCGTCATGGGTTGTCTCCTCGTTCTCGCTGGTCGTTTGGTCGACCGGGATGCCTGGTTCGGGAAGGCTCCCTCATTCGGCAGCCGACCCTGTAATTTACGTATAGTAAAACTAATTACGGATAGTGAAATTAACGTAAACCCTGAACAGACTCTGCCACCGCACTATCGATATATGGATTTTGTTCATGTCGCCGGGGCACTCGCTGCTACCATCGAGGGATGCGGCAACGCGCCGCGATATCGATGCGCCGCACCGGCCACCCATCCGAATCCATGATCCCGCCGACCATTCCCGAACTCGTCGCCCGTGCTGCCAGCCACCCGTTTCTCGGCGAGCATCTGGCGATGGGAACGGCTGATCAACATGACTACGCAGTCGCGCACCACGACAACATCGTCCTGGGCAGCGCCTACGAGCCGATCTTCGATATCACCGTGCATGCGCTCGCGCAGTCGCTTTCGTCGGCGCCCGAAAGCGTCGACCGGTTCGGCGATGAACTGGGATTTCAGGCGTTCACGCAGCGCATTGACGGCGAGCCGTTCGACGCATTCGAACGCGTCGCCGACGATCAACAACTGGTGGCGCTGGACCGGATGTCACGCGCGCTGCACGCGATCAACTTCTTTGGCGCGCAGCGTCACGGGCTACTGTTTCTCAAGGTTCACGAGCGGCTTCTGAAGAGCGTGAAATACGATCACGGGCGGCACTTTTCGGATGTGCTGATCTCGTTCGGACTCAATCCGGCGCGTGTTGTCATCGAACTGCCGTCGGCGGCCGTCGCGCATCGGACCTTCCTTGGCTATCTGACCAAGAGTTATCAGCGCCACGGCTTCAAGGTGGCGGGCAACCTTCAGAACGCAGGGCAGATCCTGGCGGTGTCGGATATGGCGCGGCTCGACTTCATCAAGATGGACGCCAGCACGGCACTCAGAGATTCAACGGTGAAACCGCTCGTTGGCTATGCGGGACGGCTGAAGATTCCGCTGATCTTCGATCACGTCGCGAGCGAGCATCAGTTCGACCTTTTGCAGCAGTACGATGTGCGGTTCGTGCAAGGGACGCTGTTCGCGGCGCGCGATCAGGCGGTTTGAGGCGGGCAACTGGTTTTCTGCCGGTGCCTTGACTGACCGGGTTCGTCGTCTTTTTTCGGGTCTTTTCGCCAGGTGCTTTGAGCCCCTCAAAAAATGGCGCGCCGGATGCCTGGCTCAGGCCGTGTCGCCAAGCCGGCGCGCGAGCGTCTTCAGACGCGGCGCAACGCTCTCCCGGAACACATCCACGCCCATCGACGAAGCCGGCCCGCTGCAACTCAGTACGAGCCAGCGGCCTTCACGCGGCTCGCGAAATGGCACGGCGACCGCGTTCACGTCGTCGTGCCAGTCGCGAAACGAATAGCAGCAGCCTTGTGCCGCGAAGGTTTCGATTTCCCGCTCTGCACCGGCGACAAGCGCCGCCCCGCTCCTGCCCGCCGCCTTCTTCAGCTCGGCCAGCAAGGCCGCACGCACGTCGGGCGGCTGCACCGCCAGATATGCGCGGCCCATCGAACTGGTGAGCATCGACAGCTTCGAACCGGATGCGAGACCCAGCGTCAGCGCGGTTTCACTGCGGATCGTCTCCAGATAGATCATGTCCATCCCGTCACGGCAGCCGAGCGACACCGCCGCGCCCACTTCACGCGCAAAGGTCCGCATGTGCGGCCGGGCCAGTTCGAGCGTGTCGGTGCCGGACAACAGCGCGAAGCCCAGCGACAGCACGCCGGCATCGAGCGCGTACTTGCCCAGCGCCTCGTCGAAGCGCAGATAGCCAAGCACTGTCAACGTATAGGCGAGACGGTTGACAGTCGCCTTCGGCAAACCCGTGCGTTCGACAAAGTCGCGATTGCCGAGCATCGACTCCCCCGGACGGAACGCGCGCAGCAGATCAAGCCCGCGAGCGAGAGCAACGACGAATTTGCGTTCATCGAGGGGATCGGAAGGGGTAGATATCGGCGTCATCGGGTGGTACACTCAAATCTCATTTGCAAAACATTGTTCCGCAGTGCGGAACTTAAGTCAAGCAGAAAAGTCAGGGAATCAGGAGAGACACATCATGGCCGACGCCGCGCAGTTTCATTGGGAAGACCCGCTGCTCCTCGATCAGCAGCTCACCGAAGACGAACGCATGGTGCGCGACGCCGCAGAGGCGTACTCGCAGGACAAGCTGGCTCCGCGCGTGCTCGAAGCCTTCCGTCACGAAAAGACCGACATCGAAATCTTTCGCGAGATGGGCGAACTCGGCCTGCTCGGCCCGACGATTCCCGAACAATACGGCGGCCCCGGCCTCAATTACGTCAGCTACGGGCTGATCGCACGCGAGGTCGAACGTGTCGATTCGGGCTATCGGTCGATGATGTCAGTGCAGTCGTCGCTCGTGATGGTGCCGATCTTCGAATTCGGCTCCGATGCGCAAAAATCGAAATACCTGCCGAAACTCGTCACCGGCGAATGGATCGGCTGCTTCGGCCTCACCGAGCCGAACCATGGCTCGGATCCGGGCAGCATGGTCACGCGGGCGAAGAAGGTCGACAGCGGCTATTCGCTGTCCGGCTCGAAGATGTGGATCACCAATTCGCCGATCGCCGATGTCTTCGTCGTATGGGCGAAGCTGGAGGAAGACGGCAAGGATGAGATTCGCGGCTTCATCCTCGAGAAGGGCTGGAAAGGCTTGAGCGCACCGGCCATCCACAGCAAGGTCGGCCTGCGTGCATCGATCACCGGCGAGATCGTGCTCGACGAAGTGTTCGTACCCAAAGAAAACATTCTGCCGAACGTGAAAGGCCTGCGTGGGCCGTTCACCTGCCTGAACTCGGCGCGCTACGGCATCGCCTGGGGTGCGCTCGGGGCGGCGGAATCGTGCTGGTACACGGCCCGGCAATACGTGCTCGACCGCAAGCAGTTCGGCCGGCCGCTCGCCGCCAACCAGTTGATCCAGAAGAAGCTCGCCGACATGCAGACCGAAATCACGCTCGGCCTGCAAGGCGTGCTGCGCCTCGGACGAATGAAGGATGAAGGCACCGCCGCCGTCGAAATCACGTCGATCATGAAGCGCAACTCATGCGGCAAGGCGCTGGATATCGCGCGTCTCGCCCGCGACATGCTTGGCGGCAATGGCATTTCCGACGAATTCGGCATCGCGCGACATCTCGTGAACCTCGAAGTGGTCAACACGTATGAAGGCACGCACGATATCCACGCGCTGATTCTCGGCCGTGCGCAGACTGGGATCCAGGCGTTTTTCTGACCTTTGGCGCGAGGTCTGCGGTTAAATCAAAACCCCACGTTCGGAACCGAACGTGGGGTTTTTGTTTTTGCTTGTGCCTCCGGCATTTGCCGGCTGGCTTATTTGTCCGGCTGCGGCGTCATGCGCAGATAAGGACGCAACGCCTTGTAGCCCTTCGGAAACTTCTGCCGGATCACCTCTTCGTCCTTCAGTGACGGCACGATCACCACGTCGTCGCCCTGTTTCCAGTTGCCTGGCGTCGCGACGGAATGGTAGTCGGTGAGTTGGAGTGAATCGATCACACGCAGCACTTCGTCGAAGTTACGGCCCGTACTGGCCGGATAGGTGATGATGAGACGCACCTTCTTCTTCGGGTCGATCACGAAGAGCGACCGGACCGTGAACGTCTCGCTCGCGTTCGGATGGATCATGTCGTAAAGCTCTGACACCTTGCGGTCGCCATCGGCCAGAATCGGGAAGCCGACGCTCGCCGCCTGCGTCTCGTTGATATCCCTAATCCACTCCTTGTGCGACTCGGCGCTGTCAACCGACAGCGCGATCGTCTTCACATTGCGCTTTTCGAACTCGCTGGCGAGCTTCGCCGTCAGACCGAGTTCCGTCGTGCAAACCGGCGTGAAATCGGCAGGATGCGAAAACAGCACGCCCCAGCTATCGCCCAGCCATTCGTGAAACTTGATCCGGCCAATACTCGAATCCTGCTCGAAATCGGGTGCGACGTCGCCAAGACGTAGACTCATAATCCTCTCCTTGAAGTGTTCGATTGGTCCGACCAGGATTAAACCTGCGGGATCCGCAAAATTAGAGCATACGGAATGCGGCTTGCACAGCTAACGAAGATCCCTTCACTACTTTATGAGTTTTTGTAATTTTCTCTGGTTTGAGCGAAACTTTGCGTGCCAGATCAACTCCATCAGAATACGATTAGTCGCCCGCCTCTTTGTGGCGCCGGCGATTCGATGGCAGTGCAGATTCCGGGAACGGTTTCTGCGAAAAGATTGGCAAACGACGCGCTGCGCTCGCCAGCAACCGTTTCTTTAGTTAGGATTAAACGCGTAGCGTGACACGAAGGGAGCTGTCAATGTCGGAAGTCAACAAGGAGAGATTGATGTCGGATATCAAAACAGTCCTCGCGGACGCTGAAGACCTGCTCAAGCAGGCCGCGAGCGCCACGGGCGAGCGCGCTTCGGAACTGCGTGAAACGGCGCTCACACGCCTGAAGCAGGCGAAGGAAAAGGCGGCCGACGTCCAGGTCGTCGTCGTCGAAAAGGGCAAGAAGGCCGCGCGCGCCACCGATGACTACGTGCACGAGCATCCGTGGGCGTCCATCGGCATTGCGGCTGGCGTCGGCGTACTGGTCGGCCTGCTGATCAATCGCAGGTAATCCAGGCTTTGCCGCCCCAAGCGCCGGTCCACGGTCCGGCGTGCTGCTGACATGGTTGACCGGTGCGCGCCTGGCCGGTCCGCTTCTTCTGGCGCATCTCCAGCATTTCCACTCGCAACGCGCTTAAGCCATGACGATCGATACAAAATCGCAGCGCGCGGACCACGGGCCAGTGCGACGCATCCTCAGCTCTGTATTCGCGATCCTGCAGACGCGGCTCGAACTCATCGGCATCGAACTCGCCGAGGAGAAAGACCGTCTGCTCACCGTTCTCTTTCTCGGGATCGCGGCAATGATGCTCGCCATGTTGGCGCTCATTGCGCTGACGGCCCTTGTCGCCATTGCCTTTTGGGACACCTACCGCTGGCAGGCGCTGGCCGCCATAACAGCGGCTTATGCACTCGCCGCCGTGTTCTGTGGTGTGAAAGCGCGCAACGGATTGCACCACGCACCTGTCGTTTTCGAAGCCACGCTGAACGAGTTCGAAAAAGATCGCGAGATGTTCCGCAAGCCGTGACGCGTGCTCGAGCTTAGGTGTCCGCCCGTCCCGTTCTACGATCCACAGCCGCCCGCCAATCACTCATGAGCCAAACCCGCCAGGACCACGCATTTCGCAGCAGCCCGCGGCCCTCGAAGAATCTGAGCGCCCCCCATCTGCGCGCACTGCGCAAGGAGCTGCTGCTCGTCCGTGCGGACGTCGAGCGTGCGGAACTCGTGCATGCAATCGTCGAAGTGCGGCGGACGGTGACACATTTCAGCTGGCTCAGATTCCTTGTGCCCGGCTTTGGCGGCATGGGCCGGGGCTCGGCAAAGAAAGGCGTGGGCGCCGTCATTGGCCGGTTGCTCAAGCAGTACCCGCTGCTGAGTTCGCTTGTTTCTATGCTGCTGGCGAAACCTCTCCGTCGGACCGTCGCCGCGAGCGCCAAGCCGGTGCTGAAATGGGGCAGCCTTGCGTTTGCCGCATGGGAGGCGTATCGGATCTGGCAGCAGGTCAAGGAAAGCAGCGCCGATACTAAACCTGACGCCCCTGATTCGGGCGGCTCGCGCAACGGCGGCCAATCCCGGTTGTGAGCGAACGGGCGCGAGTTGCACGTGCGTATTCCCCGTTGTGGCGCCAAGGCAGGCCGTCGACAGGCGAGTCGGCCTCTCGCCGGGTTTAGCGGATAGCTCACCGGGTATTCCAGCAATCGTTGTCATTCTTCACAACTGCGTCATCGACCCCGCGATTTGTGCGCAAACCCGTCGCGTCGAGAACGAAGGTTCCACACGCGTCGTCACGCATAGGCCCCGTCTCCACGGGCCGGGCTTCCAGTGAATATCCTCCGTTGGTATCGTCTGCCGGGAGCGCGCGTAGCCGATAGACGGCCGTCCCGAGCGGCGGAGCCTGATCGAGACCAGGCGGTAACGCGGTCGCGTCATTGCTGACTGCTGCTTCCACGAACTGGGCCGCGCGATACAACGCCGATGCTGCATCCACCCGGCGACTTCGCGCCACGTGACTTTGATATGAGGGCACGGCAAACACCGCGAGCGTTGCTGCGATAGCGATTGCAATGACCAGTTCGAGCAGCGTAAAGGCGGTAACTCGCGAGTTCATGCTGACCTCCGTTCAGTACGGTCTTGCGGCGACGCGCCGCCAATGACGCTCTGTTCTCTCGCCGTCGATTACGATTTCAAGCTGCAGCCACGCCTGCGTGTCTGGGGTCGCACCGAAACCGCGCGCGGTCAGCAGAAAAGCCTGCGCTTCCGGGCGGCTTCCCAGTTGCCATGCTTCAACGAGACATTGGGGGGGCCGGCTCGAGCCGGACCATTGCGCAACGGGCGTGAAGGCGTTTGCTTCGAAAGTCGCCTGGCGCTTCCATGCAACGGGTTCCCCGACGACAGCGGGAACGACCGGTGTACTGCTTGTCGTCAAGGTTTGCCCGCATAACGTCAACGCCGAATCTGCGGCGTGAAAGGCTTGAAGATAGTCGTATATGTTCGTCGTATTGCGCGCAGCGACGAGCGACGTCTCGAACCAGATGGCCGACGTCGTCAGCATCATTGACGAGATCAGTAGCACCAGCGGCAACGCCGCGCCGCGCAGGTGCGCGAAGTGACAGCTACGGCGCGAGATATGTCCGGTGAAGCCCCCTGTCATTGCGACACCTCTTCGTTGTTGCGCACGGCGACGCGACGCCAGAACGTCTGCCTTGAACGCGTATCGGTGCCGAGACTGGCGACGCCGTCGCAATCGACATAGCGCATACGTCGACCGAGCGGTGCACCCTGCACCAGCACGCAAAGGTCGACCGCCACGATCCTGGACCACTGGTTCGACGTGATTGCGGATGCGTCAAGCGGTTGCAGCGCGCCAGCAGGCCAGTACCTGATCCGCAACTGCTCAACGCCTTCGACGAGCGGCTGTCCGTAGCCCGGCCGCCCGTTACCTTCGCAGTAGAGTTCGGTCTCGCTGGTTGATCCGCTTTTGTTCGCGTAAAACCGGTTGGAGACCAATACGCCAGACGCGCCCTCGCTGGCCACCGAGCCTTCCACCGCTTGACCGAGGCAGTCGGTTGTCTGGCCGGTGGCTGAAGGCCAAGTGGATATGCTGTCGCCGACATAGCGGATGACGATCCCGTCCGAGTGGCTCGCGAGCGCCTCGCAGCCGGGACTCTCGTCGCCACCCGTGGGACGCCCACCCGAGCAGCCGAATAGTGCCGGCGCTGCGTTCTCGGGACTGGCGTCGACTGGCGTGAATCCGGCCATCTGGATCTGCTGCCCGAGCAGTGTCAGCGACACGACGCCGGCTTCGTTGATATGCGTCGCGTCGCTCGCGCGCGTAAAAGCGTCGCGCTGCGACCGATAAAGCGACACGGCACCTGCCGTCACCATCAGGCCAAGCGCGGTCGCGATCATCAACTCGAGCAGCGTGTGACCACGCCTCAGATATCGGCGCCGCTTCATTTCGCAAACGCTATTGCGCTGCAGGACATGCCTGGCGCAGCCGTGATGTCACCGCACGAATCAGGCACGTCGATCACCTCGCCCGACCTGCGCGCCTCCCGCAGCGCGGTCCACGTCACGCGTGCACTCGACATTCCGGCAGCCTGCACGCTGACCGACGCTTCGCCCTTCGGTAGAATGCTCGCGACACGCGCCTGCCATTGAGTCGCGTCAAAGCCACTCGCACCAGGCGCACGCATCGCTTCAACGATCGAGTCGGCGACGAATACCGCCCGCTCGCGCGCCGCCGTCGCATTCGCATGACGCGCAATCCAAAGTTGCGTTGCGATTAGAGCGAGCGCGGTCACGGCGGTTAGCGCCACGGCGAGCATCACTTCGATCAGCGTCCCGCCTGAACAACATCTCGCGTTCCGGCGCGTCACGACGCCGTCCCACTGCAAGGGCCCTCGGCGCTGCGTGCGCGACCGCCAGCGGCAATGCGCACACAACGTCGCCAGCGGGACCCGCCTGTTGCCGCCGATGGCGTGCGTGGCGCAATATCGAGGCTGCGAAAGCTACCGATGATCTGACCGGCCGGCGGAGTAAAAGCAATATCGGTTAATGTTCCGGTCACGCTGACCGCGGCAAGTTCTGGTTGCGCGCGCAACACCGACTGCCCTCCCGCTCGCTCGATCATCACCGCCCATCCGCATGACCAGTCCAGCGATCCATTCGCGCAGGCCTTGCTCGCTGCAAGGCATTGGCGTGCCGCATCGATACGACAAACCGTCACCCGCGCGCCGCGCCTGAGAGCCTCGTTACGCGCATAGGCGAATGTCGAGACGAGCGCCTTCGCGCGCGCATCGACCTGATCGCGTACATGCCATGCGACGAACGCCGGCGTTGCCATGACGGCGATCACCGCGAGCAACACGACAACGACCATCAATTCGACGAGCGTGAAGCCACGTCCACCAGATCGTCTAAAGACATTCAGTTTCATCTGCATTCCTGATTGATCAAAGAATGCACACAATCTACTGAGGCCTCAACGCAACGACAATCTGCCGAACGGCCAGGTAGCGAACGGGCGCTAGGGCACGCCAGAATTCAGGCGTAACGGAAACTGGACGGGATGAAAAATGCGGATGCGCGAAGACTCAGCGCTTGCGGGAAGGTTTGCCTGGAGCCGCGGCGGGTGTGGCCATGCGGCGAAACTCCTCGATCACGTCCTCGAATTCGGACACGTCCTCGAAGCGCCGGTAGACCGATGCAAAACGGACATAGGCAATCGTGTCGAGCCCGCGCAGTTCGTTCATGACGAGCTCACCGAGCCGGTCACTACGCACTTCGCGCTCGCCGCTGCCCAGCAACTGGTACTCGATGCGGGCGACGGCCGCGTCGATCGCGTCCGCTGCAACCGGGCGCTTGCGCAGCGCCAGTTGCATGCTCGCGACGATCTTGCGTCGATCGAATTCCGTGCGGCTGCCGTCCTTCTTGACGACCGATGGCAACGCCAGCTCGACCCGTTCATACGTCGTAAAGCGTTTGTCACAGGCCGGGCAGCGACGGCGCCGGCGAATCGCGGCGCCGTCTTCCGACACGCGGGAATCCACCACCTGTGTGTCGTCGTGCCGGCAGAAGGGGCAGCGCATGGCCTGTTAGCGATAAACCGGGAAGCGTTTCGTCAACTCGGCAACCTGCCCGCGTACGCGTTCGATCGTGGCTGCATCTTCCGGGTTGTCGAGCACGTCTGCGATCAGGTTGCCGACCTGCTCGGCTTCCTTCGGGCCGAAGCCGCGCGTCGTCATGGCCGGCGAGCCAAGACGCACACCGCTCGTAACGAACGGCTTTTCGGGGTCGTTCGGGATCGCGTTCTTGTTGACCGTAATGTGCGCTGCGCCGAGCGCCGCTTCCGCAGCCTTGCCGGTAATCTTCTTGGCACGCAGATCGACCAGCATCACGTGGCTTTCGGTACGGCCCGACACGATGCGCAGACCGCGCTTCACGAGAGTTTCCGCGAGCACGCGTGCGTTCTCGACGACCTTTTGCTGGTATTCCTTGAATTCCGGCGACAGCGCTTCCTTGAACGCGACGGCCTTGCCGGCTATCACGTGCATCAGCGGACCGCCCTGGATGCCCGGGAAGATCGCCGAATTGATCTGCTTCTCGAATTCGGCCTTCATCAGGATCACGCCGCCGCGCGGGCCGCGCAGGCTCTTGTGGGTGGTCGTCGTGACGAAATCGGCGTGAGGCACCGGGTTCGGGTAGACGCCCGCGGCGATGAGGCCCGCATAGTGCGCCATATCGACCATCAGGTATGCGCCGATCGATTTCGCGATTTTCGACAGGCGCTCAAAGTCGATGCGCAGCGAGAACGCCGACGCGCCGGCCACGATCAGCTTCGGCTTGTGTTCCTGGGCGAGCTTTTCGGCGGCGTCATAGTCGATATCCTCCGCCTCATTCAGGCCGTAGCTCACCACGTTGAACCACTTGCCCGACATGTTGACGGGCGAGCCGTGCGTCAGGTGGCCACCGTGCGCGAGGCTCATGCCCATGATCGTGTCGCCCGGCTTCAGCATGGCGAAGAACACGCCCTGATTCGCCTGCGAACCCGAGTTCGGCTGCACGTTGGCGGCTTCGGCGCCAAAAATCTGCTTCACGCGGTCGATCGCCAACTGCTCGACGATGTCCACGTATTCGCAGCCGCCGTAGTAACGCTTGCCGGGATAACCCTCAGCGTACTTGTTGGTCAGCTGCGAACCTTGCGCGGCCATCACAGCCGGGCTCGTGTAGTTTTCCGACGCGATCAGCTCGATGTGATCTTCCTGACGGCGGTTTTCCTGCTCGATCGCCTTCCAGATTTCGGGATCGACGTTGGCGATGGTGCTTTGGGCTCTGTCAAACATACGGTTTCCGTTAAGTGTTTTCAGGTTGACCGGATCGTGCGCCGAATTTCATGTAGAAAGCGTAGCGTTTACGCGGCGCTGCTGGCGACTGGGCCAGCCTTGGACGTTGCGGATGAAGAGGCGCCGCACACGCGAGGCAGGACAGCCACCGGCAGCGCAAACGACGGCGCGCGGATCTTGGCTGCCCAGGCGAACGGCAAAACGGCACCCTGCGCTTCACGGTGGGTGGCTCCACCTTGAACCCCCGAGGGTTCTATCGCCAGTCACGCAGGGATGAGCGCGTTAGTGTATTGGAAGCGCATCGAATAGGCAACCGCCGCGGGCAACGGCTTGCGGCGGCCGCCCGGGGGGCCAAACCGGGCGGGGAGACAGCCTTTTTGGGCCATGGTCTTCCTTGCCGCAGCGCCGCATTGGAAGTAGGCTTTGCACCTTCCTTTTTTCTCCTCCGACCAGGGAACAGCAATGATCGTCTTCGTTACAGGGGCGTCCGCCGGGTTCGGCGCTGCCATCGCCCGCGCTTTCGTCAAGGGTGGCCACAAGGTCGTCGCCACCGCGCGCCGCAAGGATCGCCTCGACGCGCTCGCCAGCGAGCTCGGCGACGCGCTTCTGCCGCTCGAACTCGATGTCCGCGATCGTGCTGCCGTCGAGGCCGCGCCCGCTGCACTGCCGGCAGAATTCGCCGGCATCGACGTGCTCGTCAACAACGCCGGGCTCGCGCTCGGCCTCGAGCCCGCGCAGCGCGCGGAGCTCGACGACTGGACAACCATGATCGACACCAATTGCACCGGCCTCGTGCAGGTGACCCGTGCCCTGCTGCCTGGCATGGTCGAGCGCAATCGCGGGCATGTGTTCAATCTCGGCTCGGTGGCAGGAAGCTGGCCGTATCCGGGTGGCAACGTATACGGCGCGACCAAGGCCTTCGTGCGCCAGTTCAGCCTGAATCTGCGCGCCGACCTGGCCGGCACGGCCATCCGCGTGACGGACATCGAGCCGGGCCTGTGCGGCGGCACCGAATTCTCGAACGTGCGCTTTCGCGGCGACGACGAAAAAGCGGCCAACGTGTACCAGAACGTTCAGCCGCTGACCGCGGAGGACATCGCCGATTCGATCTACTGGATCGCAACGCGCCCGGCGCACGTCAACATCAACACGATCGAGCTGATGCCCGTCGCGCAGTCGTTTGCCGGGCTGAGCATCCATCGCGGCTAGGTCACGCCAGGCGGAACGTGCCCCCGAAATCACGGGGGTGGCGTGCGTTCCGGTAAAATGCGCGGTATGGATATGTCTACCAGCCATCCCGGCACCGAAATCGGCTTCACCTGGCCGATCCGGGTGTATTACGAAGATACCGACGCCGGCGGCATCGTGTTTTACGCGAATTACCTGAAGTTTTTCGAGCGCGCGCGCACCGAATGGCTGCGAGCGTGCGGCGTCGACCAGGCCCGGCTTACGGATGAAACCGGCACGATGTTCATTGTGCGTAGCGCTGCGCTTGATTTTCGCGCTCCAGCCCGCCTCGACGACGTCGTGACGGTCATCAGCCGGATCGAGCGCCTGGGCCGCGCGTCGGTCGATTTCGCGCAGGAAGCCTGGCGTGAAGGTACGCTACTTGCTATGGGGAGCATCCGGGTCGGTTGCGTCGATCGGACCGCGATCAAGCCCATCGCCATTCCTCCGCCGGTCCTCGCTGCGTTGCGACGCGGACCCGGGCAAACTGGAACCGGTTTGTCAACCGCAGGCGCCTGAGTACCGTTGTTACGGGGCCAGTGAACTCGTATCGATCACGCAACACAAAGCATGGTTCGGCCAGCGCTTCGCCGAGGCTTCCGGTTTCCCCGCGGAAAGCTTCGATGAGCCCTTCAGCCGGACGCCCCTTCCGGGACGTTACAGCGAACCTATATGAACACTACACAAGATCTGTCGATCATTTCTCTCGTTCTTAATGCGAGCCTGCTGGCGCAGGCAGTGATGGCCCTGTTGCTGCTGCTGTCGGTAATGTCGTGGACTTTCATCTTCCGCAAGTGGTTTGCAATCCGGCGCGCGCGCGCGCAGACCGAGCGCTTCGAGCGCGACTTCTGGTCCGGCGGCGACCTGCAGGCGCTGTATCAAAGCGCTGCCAACAACCGTCACACGATCGGCGCGCTCGAGCGGATCTTCGAGTCCGGCATGCGTGAATTCCTGAAGGGCAAGGAGAAGCGTCTGAACGATCCGGGCGCGATTCTCGACGGCGCACGCCGCGCAATGCGCGCCGCGTTTCAGCGCGAAATGGACGTGCTCGAAGCGAATCTTGCGTTCCTCGCCTCGGTCGGCTCGGTCAGCCCGTACATTGGCCTGTTCGGCACTGTTTGGGGGATCATGAATGCGTTTCGCGGCCTCGCGAACGTTCAGCAGGCAACGCTCGCCAATGTCGCGCCCGGTATCGCCGAAGCGCTAACCGCGACGGCCATCGGCCTCTTCGCCGCAATTCCTGCGGTGGTCGCCTACAACCGCTACGCGCACGATATCGACCGCCTCGCGATCCGCTTCGAGACCTTCATCGAAGAGTTCTCGAACATCCTGCAGCGCCAGGCGCACTAAGGAGTCCACGATGGCCGGTTCCTCCCGTTCAAGCATGCGTGGCGGCCGCTCACGCCGCGCCATGGCCGATATCAACGTCGTGCCGTACATCGACGTGATGCTCGTGTTGCTCGTGATCTTCATGGTGACCGCGCCCCTTGTCGCACCATCGATCGTCAATCTGCCGACAGTCGGCGGCGCAGCACCTCAGCAGCAGACGCCGCCTGTGATCGTCAATATCCGCGCCGACGGCAAGATGAGCGTCAAGTACAAGGACGACGCCGGCACCCAGCAGCAGGAAGACATGACGAAGGCCGATCTGAACAGCTTCATCACCGACCGCGCACAGACCCATGCCGATCAGCCGGTCGTGATCGCCGCCGACAAGACGGTCAAATATGAAGTCGTGATGAACGTGATGTCCGACCTGAAGTCTCGTGGCGTCAAACGCGTTGGATTGCTCGTCAAATCGCAATGACCCGGAAGAACTCCGCCTATCCGCTCCGGCCACCGCGAGAACGCGGGACGTGGCGCGCATTCGTGCTCGCGCTGCTGATGCACGTGCTGCTCGGGTTCTTCCTGTATCACGGCATTCACTGGCAGAACAGCACACCCGCCGGCGCCGAAGCCGAGCTGTGGACCGAAGTGCCCGACACGTCGGTTCCGCGGCCCGTACCGCCTCCGCCCGCTCCGGTCGCCCCTGCCCCGCCGGTTCAGAACGAACAGGCCGATATCGCACTGCAGGAAAAGAAGCGCAGGCAACAGGAAGCTGCGCGCGAGGCCCAGCTGGCCGAACAGCAGCGTCAGAAGTTGCAGGCGCAGCAGGAAGCGGAAGCCAAACGCCAGCAACAACTGGCGCAGCAGCAGGCCGAGGACCTCGCCGCACAGAAGGCTGCGGCAGCGAAGCAGAAGCAGCAACAGCAACTGGCCGACAAGCTGAAACAGCAGCAACTGGCCGAACAGCAGAAGCAGCAGCTAAAGCAGCAGCAGGACGAAGAGAAGCAGGCGCAGGCTGAAGCGCAGAAAAAGATCGACGCGGAGAAAGCGGCCAGGGCGAAGGCGCAAGCCCAGGCCGAAGCGCAGTCGAAGAAACTCGACGAGGAACGCCGCGCCCGTCTGGCGCAGATGCAGGGCATGGCCGGCGGCGAAGGCTCGACGGGCAATGGTCTCGCGAAGAGCGGCACCGGCAGCGGCGCGGGCGGCACGGCGGCGTCGCCGGGCTATGCAGAGAAGGTGCAGCGCCGGGTGCGTCCGAACATCGTCTGGGCCGGCGACACGCAGGGGCTCGAAACCGTCGTCGCGGTACGCTGTGCGCCGACCGGTACACTCCTGAGCGCAACGATCACGCGCGCCAGTGGCAACGGCCAGTGGGACGACGCGGCGCTGCGCGCCGTCCAGCGCTCCGATCCAATGCCACTCGACGTCAACGGCAAGACACCGGCCAGCTTTACGATTACGTTGCGGCCGGCAGGTTGACGGCAGATGCGGCGCCCCGCCAGGCGGGGCGCACTCGGGAACGAATCGTTCGTTTTCGGGTCTCTCTGCTGTCGTAAAGTGTTAGAAAATCTGTTTTTGGAGAATCCATACAGCATGAGTTTGATGACCAAGTCAGGCCTGAGGGTGCTCCTGGCGTCGTGCCTGATCGCGGCGGGCAGCAGTGCAAATGCGCAGCTCAATGTCCTTGTTACGGGCGTCGGGTCCACCCAGTTTCCGATCGCGACGGCGAATTTCGCCAATGAAGCGAATTCCCCTCAGCAGGTCAGCACGATCGTGCGGCAGGATCTGCAACGCAGCGGCAAATTCACCAATATCGATGCTGGCAGCGCTCCCGTTTCGGAAAACGATTCCGTCGACCTCGGCAGCTGGAAAGCCAAGGGCGCGGACGCATTTGTCTCGGGCAGCGTGAACCGCCTGGCGAACGGCCAGTACGAAGTCCGTTTCAAGCTCTACGACACCGTCAAGCAGCAGAGCCTCGGGGGCCTCGTGCTCGTGAGCCCGGAAAGCGGCCTGCGGATGAGCGCGCACAAGGTCGCCGACTACATCTATGCAAAGCTGATGGGCACGCGCGGCGCGTTCGCTACCCGTCTCTCGTATGTCATCAAGACGGGCGGCCGGTACCAGCTGCAGGTCTCCGATTCGGACGGTCAGGACGCGCACATCGCACTGTCGAGCCCGGAGCCGATCATCTCTCCGGCATGGTCGCCGGATGGCACGAAGGTCGCGTACGTCTCGTTCGAGAAGAAGAAGCCGATCGTCTACATCCACGATCTGCCTACGGGCCGACGCATCATCGTGTCGGACCAGAAGGGCAACAACAGTGCGCCGGCGTGGTCGCCTGATGGCCGCACGCTCGCCGTCGCGCTCTCGCGCACCGGCAACACGCAGATTTTCGCCGTCAACGCAGACGGTAGCGGTCTGCGTCGCCTGACGCAAGGCAGCTCGATTGATACCGAACCCGCCTTCTCTCCCGACGGACAGTCGATCTACTTCACGAGCGACCGCGGCGGCGCACCGCAGATCTACAAGATGCCGGCCCAGGGCGAAAGCGCGGGTCCGGCGCAGCGCGTCACGTTCACCGGCAGCTATAACACGAGCCCGCGCGTGAGCCCGGACGGCAAGCAACTCGCGTACATCTCGCGCACGGGCGGCGGCTTCAAGCTGTTCGTTCAGGACCTGCAGTCCGGCGCGGCAACGGGTCTTACCGACACAACACATGACGAATCGCCCAGCTTCGCGGCGAACGGTCAGTACATTCTTTACGCCACTGAGGTAAACGGCCGTGGCGTGTTGGCTGCGGTGTCGACCGACGGTCGTACCCACCAGGTCCTGTCCGTTCAGGGCGGCAGCGTTCGCGAGCCGTCCTGGGGCCCGTTTATGCAATAACATTTAGGCAATAACACACAAGGAGAGTTACAAATGATGTCCAAACTTCGTATCGCATTTGCCGTATTGATGGTCGCTGCGTTGGCCGCATGTCATTCGGGTGTCAAGCTGGACGAAAACGCCAACAAGGGCGCAGTCGGCACGCAACCAAACCCGAACGCGGTTGCGCAGGTGAACGTCGATCCGCTGAACGATCCGAACAGCCCGCTCGCCAAGCGCAGCGTCTTTTTTGATTTCGACAGCTACTCGGTACGCGACGACTACCAGCCGCTGCTGCAGCAACACGCGCAATACCTGAAGAGCCATCCGGAACGCCACGTCCTGATCCAGGGCAACACCGACGAGCGCGGCACGAGCGAGTACAACCTGGCACTCGGCCAGAAGCGTGCTGAAGCCGTGCGTCGTTCGCTGTCGCTGCTGGGCGTGCCCGATTCGCAGATGGAAGCCGTGAGCCTCGGCAAGGAAAAGCCGCTGGCGACGGGTCATGACGAAGCGTCGTGGGCACAGAACCGCCGCGCCGATCTCGTCTATCAACAGTAACGGATCATGAGCCGAATGACGCACCGTTTCTCCTGGCTGCGGGTTGCCGCAGCGGCCTGCGTGGCGGGCTCGGCCTTGATGGCCGCACCCGCGCATGCTGGCATGTTCGACGACGATCAGGCTCGTCAGGCGATCCTTGACCTGCGCGCCAAGACCGACAGCCTGTCGAGTCAGTTGTCCGCCGCGCAACGCACAATCCTCGATCAGTCCAATCGTCTCGACCAGCTGAATCAGCAGGTCGCGACGCTGCGCGGACAGAACGAGGACATGGCTAACCAGCTCTCCGCTCTGCAAAAGCAGCAGAAGGACTACTACACCGACCTCGACGGCAGGTTGAAGAAGTACGAGCCGCAGCAGCAGACGGTCGACGGTGTGCAGGGGGAAGTGCAGCCGGGTGAGACGGATGCGTTCAACACCGCTTCGCAGCAGTTCCGCAGCGGTGATTTCAAAAACGCAGCAGCGTCGTTCCGCGCTTTCATCTCGAAGTATCCGCAGAGCCCTTATCAGCCGACCGCGCAGTATTGGCTCGGCAACGCACTGTATGCGCTGCGCGACTACAAGGGCTCGACGGCGACGTGGCAAGGCGTGGTGAAGAACTATCCGCAGCATCCGCGAGCACCGGAAGCGTTGCTTGCGATTGCGAACAATCAGCTCGAACAGGGACAGAAGGCAGCCGCCCGCAAGACCCTCGAGCAGATCGTGGCGCAATATGGCAATTCTGACGTCGCACAGTCAGCACAAAGCAAGCTGTCGCAGATCAAGTAAGGCAGCTCTTTCGCAGCACAGCGCGTAGCACTGGCCCTGGCCTTGTTCACCGCAGCGCGCGCCTCTCGCCGGAAAGCCCGGAGCATTGATTGCTCCGGGCTTTCCTTCTTTCGCCGCCCCGTACGGCCTGTTGACAGCCACGCGATCATCTCGCTATAATTTTCGTCTCTTTTGGGTCGTTAGCTCAGCTGGTAGAGCAGCGGACTTTTAATCCGTTGGTCACAGGTTCGAATCCCGTACGGCCTACCAAAGATTCCTGTTGTAAAACAAAGGGCCTGCGCAAGCAGGCCTTTTGTTTTTGCGCTTCAGGTGCCCCAGGGAGGCAGCAATGACTGCGGTCCATTTCGGTCGACCGCATCACGCTACCGTTGACTGCGCCCCACTGCTGCCGGATGCGGACAGTTTTTTCAGTGATCCGCGCTCCGGTCCATTGGGTCTGCGGCCAACCGACACCCGGCCCATTGCCGCCACGACGTCACGAGGTACGTGCCGTTCCGTGTTGTGACCGGTCGCGAAGCCGCGAATAAAACCCAGGGCTACACGTTGCTCCACTCACTACCGGAGCAGCCCATGAGCCGTTACCACTCGTATCCCGTCCGTCGTCCGGCCGTCGTCACCGCTCCTCACAAGGAGGTGTGACATGGCCAGCATCTATCGTCACCGTAACGCGTGGCAGGCCAGCGTCACCGTCGCCGGCACCAACAAAAAACAGAACTTCCGCACCCGCAAGGAGGCCGAGACCTGGGCCGCGCAACTGCACGGCGAACTCCAGCAGGCGCATGCGCCACTGCTCGGCGGGCCCGCGAAGGCAACCGTTGGCCGCACGCTCTATGAATACGCTCACCTCTATACCATCCACAAGCGCGGCGCGAAGCAGGAAATCAACCTCATCAACCGCTACCTCTTGGCAGCCGGCCTGCCGACCCTGCAGCTGCAGGTCACCGAACAGGGCGGTGTCGACCTGACCGATGCGCCGCCTGCGACGGAGCTGCCTTTCAGCTTCGCAGGCCTTCGCGCAAAGCGCGCCGCGTCGCGTGAAAAGACCAATGCCTTTCGGGCCGGGCTATCCGTTCTGCCGGTCGTACAGGTGAGCGCACAGACGATGCTCAGGTTCATGTCCGCGATGCGCAAGGACGGACTCACTGACAGTACCATCCAGAAGGAACTGGCACTGCTCAAGCACGCGTTCAACTGTGCGCAGAAACACTGGAACTGGGCGGGATTCGAAAACCCGATGGCAAACATCGCGGTTCCAAAGGGGGGCCCGGGCCGCTGCGCTGTCCTCGACGAAGACGCTGAGCTGGCGCTGTTCGACGCGCTGGGTCGGTGCGACAACCCGTTTATCCTGCCCATCGTGCAGTTCGCGATTGAAACCACCAGCCGGCGAGGCAGTCTGCTGAGACTGCGCTGGCGCGATGTCGACCTCCCTGGGCGCACCGCGACCCTGCGGCTCACAAAGGCCGGCGAAAACCAGATAGCCCCGCTCACGCAGCGCGCAGTCGAAATCCTGTCCCGCCTTCCGCGCGACGATGACGACGCACGCGTCTTCCCGATGACCGCCGACGCGCTCGACTCCGCCTGGGACCGCGCAACCACCGAGGCGGGACTGCCGGACCTGCGCTTTCACGACCTGCGACATGTTGGCACCACGCGTCATGCGCGGCGGCTGCGCAATCCGCAGATGCTCGCATCACCGGTCACAAGACGGACGCGATGCTCGCGCGCTACACGCACCTGTTTGTGGATGACGTGCTTGATGCACTCGATGCCACCGAGCCCTCGTTGACGCCGCCCTTGCCAACCGACCTGCGTGGGCAGTCGGCCAGCAAGGCGCGCGCGGCGACACAGGCGCGGCGGCTCAATGCGCGCCCATGCGGAAGAGGACGCATCCGTGCCCGGGACAGCCGAACCCACACCGGACGCACAACCCGCCCCGCCTTCTGTCAATACGCCTGGGACAACCGGAAGTATCGTCGCGGTCGATTTCCGAAACCGTCGGCGCGCCGACTGACACGACGCACGCGTGACATTTCAGCACGGCTCCGCAAGAGCAGGGGCCGTGCTTTTGGCGTGGTATCCGTCACGCACCTGGAGTAGACCTGACGAGCGGACTATAGTGGTCTCAATGACCTGCGACATACGGAACAGATGTGAACCCGTCTCACGGCAAACTGCCTGATATCCCGATGCAGGACGCCGGGCCGCGTGCGCAGATGGAGCGGCGCAAGGCGCTACTGCAGCTTCTGGAGATGGGACAGAGAGACATCGATGCCGGCAACTTTCGCGACCTTGCCGAGTTTCTCGACGAACTGGATGGCGAGGACCCTGACCAGAGCGTGCCAGCATAAACCGGGCGAAGGAAAAAATGTATGGGACGTTTTACACCGGACGCCTGTTGTCGATGATTGCAAGACTCGGTCGGAGCGCACTCGCACGCCTGCGGCGCCACTAGCCCGGCAATCAGTCCACGCGGCAACCCATGATGCCCACCCGTACAGGCGCTAGCCCGCGCAATCAGTCCTCGTGGCAACTCATGCTACCCACCCGTCCGGGCGCAAACCATGCATCGCCCCCCTCCCAGAAACAACGGCAGTCCGCTTGAAACGCTCTGCAGTACCAGGTTTTCTGCCGACTCTTGCAGCGGTACGATTACCCCTCGAGAACAGAGCGCCCACGTTCGACCGGCCGCCTTCAAAATGCGCGAGACGGCGCACCGCGAGCAGTTGCGGTGTCAGCACTCCAACCAGACAGTGCTTGCCGAAGCTCACCAGTGCGTCGCGAACCGGCACGTTGGTCTTGAGTCGCTCGAATGCAGCCGTACTGCTTGTTGCGCGGCGGCGACGCATACACGATGCTGCCGCAAGACGCGCCGATGTCGCTCGCTTCGCTTGCGCCCGAATTGACGTACTACGTGACGGGGATGTCGAAGTGTTTTGGTGCGGGTTTGCGGGTGGCGTATCTGTGCACGCCAACCGTGCGGCAAACGCAGCGGATTGCAGGCGCGTTGCGCGCAACGACCGTGATGCCTAGCCCGTACACGATGCTGCTTGCGACGCAATGGATCAACGACGGCACCGCAACCGACATGCTGCGCGCGATCCGCGCCGAAGCGAATGCGCGGCAGGAGATTGCCACGCACATGCTTGCGGACTGGCGGTACGACGCTCATCCGGACGGCTTTCATCTATGGCTACCGATCCCACCGCAATGTGACTGGAGCGCGTCCGAGCTTGCATAGCAGTTGCGCAATCAGGGCATCGCAGCAGTCGCGGGCGCGGCGTTTTCGACCGACGGCAATCCGCCGAATGCGATTCGCGTCTGCATGGGCGGGCCGCAGAATCGCGACGATTGCCGCGACGCGCTTCAACGGGTCGCAGATACGCTCGAAGACCCGCATCATCTGCATATGCCGATGATGTGATTCGAACGCTGGCGCTCGCATTCGAAATACTGACGCACCTCGCGATTGGCGTTCTTCGCCAGGCCGCGATAGCGCGCCTTCGTGAAACCCCGCAACCGCTTGACCACGGCAAACACATGTTCGACGCGGGCGCGAATCTTCGACTTATTGCGTTTCTTGCGGCGCGCCACCTCATCGACACGGCCCTTGCGCCGCGTGCGTTTGTTCGTGAAGTCGCGGGCCTTCGGGGCCTTGCCGTGGATCAGCGCTTTCTGGCCTGCATACGCGCTGTCGCCATCGACCCGCTGCTCCTGCCCATGCAAAAGCTGTGGCAGTGGGTGCTTGTCGTGCACGTTGGCTGCCGTGACGACCGCGCTATGCGCCAGTCCGCTCTGGCTATCCACGCCGATGTGCAACTTCATGCTGAAATGAATCTGCAGCATCGTCGCAATCGGGAACGGCGGCCGACCGGTTTTGCCCGTGGGATAGTGCGGTTCGATCAGCGCAATCAGCTTCAACCAGGGCACAACGCGTCGCATCTCATCGAGAAATTCCCGCTTACGCGTGCGCTTCGTTGACAGATCCAGACCAAGACCCAGCTGCGTCATCACACCTCTCCTCAACTAATTCGCTCTGTTTCCAGGATAGCTCAGCAGCAAGGCAATGCCAGGACTTTTGCAGACCTTCTTTAACAGTATTGCGACTAGAACCGGTGTGTCACACCCATCAGCACCAGCGTCTGCGACGCGTTGGGTTCGGTCACGGTGATGCCGGGCCAGCTCGTCGTCGCGCTTCCATTGTTCTTCATATAGCCGGCCCGCATGTACACGGACGTGCGCTTCGAAAGGCTATGGTCCGCGCCCACTTGTATTCCGGGCGTGTTGTCGTGTGAACCACGCACATTACGTTCAATTACGGCGATCTGGATGGCATCCTGCGACGTCGCCTGAATCGTCGCCCCCACTTGAACAATGCTGACGGAATGGACCGTACCAAGACGGGCCGCGAATGAACCCGGGGCGGCGTCTTTGGGTTGCACGTACAGATAGGCGAACTGCAGGTTCACGATACCGAACCGGTAAGCAAATGCCCCCGTGTAGTGAGCCGTTCCAACCAGATCCAGGCGGCCAGGAAGTCCGGGAAAGCTCAGCTGTCCAGCATGCTGATACTGATATCCGAAACCCGCAAACAGACCATAGTTCGAATAGGTTGCCGATACATCGAGAAAATTCCCTGACGTTGACGGCAAAGGCTGCGTGACCGTCGCAGAGAACGCGTACATCGCGTTGAACGTGAAGCCGCCCAGATTCGGCGATTGATAGTTGACCGAATTGCTGGTTCGTCCGGTGGCGTACTGCGTCGACAAGGTGTTTCGATCAATTGCGAGGACGGCCGCGGCGAGCGGCGAAATCACTTCGTTGATGCGGAAGGGGTCGACGGCATAGGCGACCTTGAAGCTCGGTTGATACTGACGACCGAAGCTCAGCGAACCGAAGTCGGCATGACTCAACCCGATCCACGCCTGACGATAGAAGAGCGCATTGCTGTCCGCGAAGAACGTCCCGTTGTTCACGTTGAAGCCGCTCTCGAGGTCGAATTCTGCCGTCAATCCGCGGCCGAGGTCCTCACTTCCCTTAAAGCCCAAAAGGGACGCTGTGGAGCCGCCACTTCTTTCGGAAAACGAATGAGTTCCGCCGTTGTTCAGATACTGACCAAAAACGTCGACCACCCCATACAATGTCACACTCGACTGCGCTACTGCATGGCCTGCGGCAAGAACCAACGTAGCACCGCAAATTCCCCGACTGATCGCACGCATGCTGTCTCCTATCGGCGCTTGCTTCATCAATATCTCCTCGCTCCCAGTGGTCGTCTCAGCCAGGGCATCTGCATGTCGATTACATGTGCGATGTGCCGGCATCTCTAGTACCGCCTATCCGGCACGTCCCCAGCACGCCAGAGTTTTATGTCCCGCATCGACTCGACGATGGAATCCGTACCTAGCCCATCTCCAGGCGAACAATCTGGTTAGTCCAATTCACATCTGCGCTCCATGTGCGCGAATGACGAAGAGCTCGCTCGCGCTTACCGCAGTTCGAAGGCGAGGCTGGATCACACCCATCCTGGGACGCGCCGAGAAGTCGCTCGTGCCCGGCCTCAGAGCGAAGAACGACTTCTGAGATCGATCGAGAATCTGCGCGAAAAAGGACCGGGCATCTTATGGCGCGGGTCCAGTCCCCGTGTGGGCATGGACTCTCGAGCGCATCCGGTCACTTCTAATAGATGCCCGGTATCCGCTTCTTGATTTTCGCGATCGTGTGGACCTTCACCTGGTGAGCCCACGGTCCATCGATTGTCCGTTCAGACTGTGAAATGACCGCGCCTAAATCGAGCGAAAGGTTGGTGACAAGAACGTCGTCACCGTGGAATACGAGGCTATTCGACCAGAGAAAACCTATGGGCGCCCCCTCGCGATCGATTCCGCCGAAATCGCCGAGCTTTGCAATCACGCGTCCCTGTGCCGGCTCGAGTACGAGAATCTCGTTGGACTGGTTGCATGCGGCCCAGATTTTGTCGTGCTCGTCAATGATCAGGCCGTCGGGTCCGCCGCCGACGCGATTGACGAAGACCTCAGGCGTGCCAGGTTCAAGTTTCGAGCCAGTCACCGGTATTTTGACAATCGTGTCGCTCGCTGTGTTGGCGACGAACAACGCTGTCCGCTCGTTGTTGAACGCCAGACCATTCGCGCCGATGCGCGGTGCTGGCCTTGCCGGACTGAGCAGTGGGCTTTTGACCCACGCCAATGCTTCGCCGCCGCCTGGTCCAGTTTTCCAGATGATGCCCTGGTGAGAGTCGGTCACGTACACGTTGCCGGCAGCGTCGAACGTCATCCCGTCGAGGCCGGGACTATTACCCGTGACCGTCATGAAAACGGATGCGGCACCCGTGTTGGGATCGACGACCCAGACCTTCCCGGCCTGGTAATCGACCACAAGCAACTTGCCGGTCTGCGGATTGAAACCAAGATCAAGCAATAGCCTGCTTGAGCCTTTGACTCGAACAGTCCGAAGGTGCTTGCCGTGTGGGTCGAACACAATGAGCGTTCCCTCACTCGTCTCAGGTTTGTTCGCCGCCACTGTGGCGACGTAGACGTTCCCCTGACGGTCGATGGTGATCCCCTCGGGATGCGCCTCACCCCGCGGCAACGTGGCAAAGCGCTCGACCTTGCCGCGCTCCCAGGCGTTCGTGGTGAGCGGCGTCGCCAACAACGCCAGCAGTATCAGCATCGCTATGTTCGTTCTCATCTTGCAGTCTCCAAAGTTGGGGGGAGCTGTAATGCGTCGGATTATTCAATGGTGTCCGCCCCCATTGAATCCACTAGCGCTCCCACCACCGGCACCAGGAACGCCGCACGCCCGCGCCGAGCCTGGCCTTGGGGCTGGCGAGCGGTTCAAACAGTCGCAGCAAGGCGCACCCTCAGCGGTTGTAGAGGCCGGTTAGGGTGGCCGTGGCGAGCGTGTTCTGGTAGATCACGAAGCGCACCACCGCGTTGGGCGCGTTGACCGGCGGCTCCAGCTTGCGCACACCCAGCGCGTGCACGGTGAAGATATAGCGGTGCGCCGGCAATCCCTTGGGCGGGCAGGGACCGCCGTAGCCGGTGGCGCCGTAGTCGTTGGTGGCCTGAGTGCCGCTGGCGCCCAGGTCAGTGGCGTCGGCGGAGCCTACGCCTGCGGCGAGTTGGGTGACAGACGAATCGATATCGAACAGGATCCAGTGCCAGAAGCCGCTGCCGGTCGGTGCGTCCGGGTCGTACAGCGTCAGCGCGAAGCTCCTGGTGCCTGCCGGCGCGCCGTGCCATTGCAGCGCGGGCGAACGGTTCTGGCCGGTCCCGTCGAAGCCATCGAATTCATGCACCAGTTGCAGCCGTTCCTGATCCTTGAATTCAGGCGATATCACTGTGAAGATGCTCACGCCATTTCCTTTGATTTACTTAATTTGATAACCAGGAAAGCTGCATCGCCTGGATGTGCCCCAGAACCGATGCACTTATTTGTCATGGCGCCGCTTCCTCTAGCTGCGCCACGGGCTCCCCTCGCACGACACGTTCGGAGGCGGACGATTATTCAATCGTGTCTGCCCCATTGATCCCGTCATGCGGACAGGTCCGCGATAACCCGGGCATAGGCGGCACCCATTTCCGTCACTGTCGGATTGCGGCGCAGCGTCAGGCCGCCATTGACCTGCAGGTTCTGTCCCGTCATGAAGCACACGTCGCTTGCCAACCACAGAGCCGCTTCGGCGACGTCGTCCACAGTGCCAATACGTCCGAGCGGATAGCCGGCCTCGAAGGCCCCCAATATCTCGGGGATGTTCAGGGCATCACCCGACATCGGCGTGCGGGTGATGCCAGGAGAGATCGAATTGGCGCGAATTCCGAGATGGCCAAAGTCGTTGGCCACACAGCGCACGACGTGGTCGGTGCCAGCCTTGGTGCCCATATAGGCGGCATGGTTCTCAAGCATGATCGTCGCGGTCGCGGACGAGATCATGATGATCGAGCCCCCCGGCGTCGGATTTTGGCTCATCGCTTTCACGAGCGCCTGCATGAACTGAAAGGGCCCCTTGAACTGGAGATCCATCATCGCCTGCAGTTCTTCCTCACTCGTGTCTTCGAACGGCCGGAGAAGTCCCCAGCCCGTGGCGTTGATGCCGACATCGACGTGGCCGTAGCGCTCGCGCGCGAAGGCGACGAGGGCGTCGACGTCTTCCTTGCGCGTGAAATCGCAAAGCCGGCTGGCGCCTCCGATTTCGCTTGCCAGCTGATCCAACGGCTCCGCGCGTCGTCCAGCCACAATCACGCCGGCGCCTTCGCCGGCGAAGCGTCGGGCAATGCACTGCCCCATGTTGCCGTTGCCGGAGGCGCCGACGACGATTACGACCTTACCCTCAAACCTCTTCATGAAACTGTCCTCCCGCAAGGTTCATCCTCATTTCGCAGTCTCCAGGCTCGGGTTTATCGAGCGTTGCTGATTGATCCGGTTGGTGTCGTCGGACCTGCCTTTGCCGCGCCCTGGATGCGATTTGTCTCGCGCTGCGCGGGGTCAGTACGACTTCGGCAATCCGAGCGCCTGCTCGGCGACGTAGCACAGCGCGAGCTCCTGCGTCACCGGTGCGAGCAGTGACAGCACGCTTTCGCGCAGGCCGCGCTCGACGTGGTACTCCTTCGCGTAGCCGTAGCCGCCGTGCGTGCGCACTGCACGCAACGACGTCTCGAAACTGGCCTCCGCCGCCAGGTACTTGGCCGCCGTGGCCTCGACACCGCAGGGCTTGCCGGCGTCGTAGAGCGCCGCCGCCTTCCACATCAGCAGTTCGGCCGATTGCAGGCGCATCCAGCATTCCGCCAGCGGATGCTGGATCGCCTGGTTCTTGCCGATCGGCCGGCCGAACACGACGCGTTCCCTGGCGTAATCGGTTGCCCGCGTCAACGCTGTCTCAGCGGCGCCTAGCGCGGCAGCCGCGACGAGGATGCGCTCCGGATTCAGGCCGTGCAGCAGGTACCTGAAGCCCTGGCCTTCGTCGCCGATGCGATCCTCGACGGGGATCTCCAGCCCGTCGATGAACAGTTCGTTCGAGTCCACTGCCTTGCGCGCCATCTTCTCAATTTCGCTGATACGCACATGCGAACGGTCGAGGTCGGTGTAGAACAGCGTGACGCCGTCCATCGGCCGCGCGCATGCCTCGATCGCCGTCGTGCGGGCCACGAGCAGTATCTTGTTCGCTTGCTGGGCGGTCGAGGTCCAGACTTTCTGGCCGTGGACGATGTAGCGGTCGCCCGCGCGGCGGGCGAAGGTTCTGACGCGTGTGGTGTCGGAACCGACGTTGGGCTCGGTCACGCCGAAGCAGGCGCGATCCGAACCGTCGATCAACGGCGGCAGCATGCGCCGCTTTTGCGCCTCGCTGCCGAACACGACCACCGGCTGCGGGCCGAACAGGTTCAGGTGTACCGACGACACCGCCGCCGAGCCGAGCTTGCCGATCGTGCGCATCACCATCGCGGCCGCCGAGATGCCGAGGCCGGCGCCGCCGTGTTCCTTGGGCATGGTCACGCCGAACCACCCGCCGCGGGCAACGGCGTCGCAGAACTCGTTGGGCCAGCGCCCATCGCGGTCCCGCTCGAGCCAGTAATCGGCGCCGAAGTCGGCGCAGCGGGCCTCGACGGCGTCGCGGATTGCAAGCTGGTCGTCGGAGAAGTCGAAATTCATGCGGGGAGCTCCTGCAACATGCCTGCGGGGACGTCGACCGGCATGTCGAGCAGCATCTGCGCCATGCCCTTGCCGAGCGGGTCGTTGCGCAGCGACGCCATGCCGCCGCCGCCCAATGCACGCGCGCAGACGAGGTTGATGGCATGGATGCCGGGCAGCTCGTAACGTTGGACCGGCCCCTGCACCAGATGGCCGAGGTACGTCGCGACCCGTTCTGACGTCACCTGGTCTCTTAGCACCGGCAGCAGGGCCGGATGCCGCGCGATGAGACCAATGTTGGAAGTGTCGCCCTTGTCGCCGCTGCGTCCGAGCGCGATTCTCAACAGCGGCACCGTCTGGCGTGGGCCGGCAGGCAGCGCACCCCCGGTGGGCACCAGCGGTTCCAGCGCGCCCTGCGGCTGCGGTGGCGGCAGCGTCACGGTGAATGTCGTCTCGCCGAGCGTGACCGTCGGCGTCACCTGCGCCTTCGGCATGAGCCAGGCGAACTGCCGCAGCACCGGCGACACCGGGGGACGCCCACCAGCACCGGTCGTGCCGGGTGACCAGGATGTGCCGGGTGCGGCCAACTCGCGGCTGAACATCTCCAGTGCACGCCGGTCGGCATGCGTCACCGTCAGGCGCAACACGACTTCGCGCGTCGGCAACGGGCGCGCATGGGGCCCGTAGGCCGACTCCGTGCCGAGCAGCTCGATATGGGTGCCCAGGAAATCCGTGAACCCGCACTCACGCAGCAGCCGGCGGCCGCGCTCGAGCAACGCCTCGCCTGTGCGCTGCGCCTTCGCTGCGGCGTCGATTCCGACGATGGTAAGCTGTCCGGACACCTTGAAGCCCGCCGGCGCGGTGGCGCTGACCTTGTAGGTGCCGGTCGGCGGCCGGCCGCGCGCGCCGGTCACGAGCACGCGATGCGGCCCGGTCTGTTCCATGCGCACCTGTCGAAAGTCGCAGGTCACGTCCGGAAGCAGATAACTGGCCGGATCGCCTATCTCGTACAGCAGTTGCTCCCCGACGGTTGCGGGCGTGACGAGGCCGCCAGTGTCCGCGGGCTTGGTGACTTCAAAGCTGCCATCTTCGTGGCACTCGACGATCGGATAGCCGATGTTCGCCCAGTCCGGCACGCTGGCCCAGTCGGTGTGCAGGCCGCCCGTCGCCTGGCAGCCGCATTCGATGATGTGGCCGGCCAGGCTGCCGGCGGCGAGCCGGTCGAAGTCGTCGGCCGCCCAGCCGAACTCGTGCATCAGCACGCCGAGGGTGACGGCACTGTCGACGCAGCGGCCGGTGATGACGATGTCGGCGCCCGCGGCCAGGGCGCGCGCGATGGGCAGTGCGCCGAGATAGGCATTGGCCGTCACCAGCCGCTCCGGCATCGGTTCGCCGCTGGACATTTCGACCGTGCCGGCCGCTCGCATCGCGGCGGCGAGCGGGAGCACGTCGTCGCCTTCGACGATCGCGACGCGCACCGGGACGCCGAGTTCGTCGGCCAGAGCCTGCACCGCCGCGGCGCAGCCCTTCGGATTCACGCCGCCGGCGTTGCTGACGATGCGGATGCGCTGCTCGACGGCCTGCTTCAGCACCGAGCGCAGCGCCACCGTGACGAAGTCGATGGCGTAGCCTTCCTCCGGCCGCTTCGCCCGCGCGCCCGCGAGGATCGACATGGTGAGCTCGGCGAGATAGTCAAACACCAGGTAATCGATGCCCCCGCAGCGCACCAGTTGCACCGGCCCGAGGCTGCTGTCGCCCCAGAAGCCCGAGGCGCCGCCGATCCGCACGACCTTGCCCGGCGTCGAGAATGTCATTTGCCCGTCCATTGCGGTCTCCTTTTTTCCTTGAATGCAGCCACGCCCTCGCGCGCGTCGTGGGTCAGGGCCAGCAGGCCGAGCTGCCCTTCGCCGAAGGCGATCGCCTCGTCGAAGGACATCGAACGCATCGCCTTCATCGCATACATGCCGCGCCGCAGCGCGGTGGGCGAGTTGGCGAGCAGCCGCGACAGCAGGCGCTCGAGCGCAGCGTCGAGGTCGTCAGCCACCTCATTCACCAGACCGATCTCGCGTGCCCGCGCCGCGTCGATGGGCTCGCCCGTCAGACACAGCTGCGCCAGGCAGCGCTGCGGCAACTGGGCCTGCAGCACGGCGAGCACCTGCATCGGGAACACGCCCACCTTCACCTCGGGCAGGCCGAATGTGGCATGCCGGGCGGTGATCGCGAGATCGCACATGGCAAGCAGGCCCATGCCGCCGGCCATGCAGGCGCCGTTGACGCGCGCGACGAGCGGCACGTTCAGCGTGCGCGCCGTGCGCAGCAGGTCGGCATAGGCGCTGGTCGGCGTGGCGTAGTCGAACGCGAAGGCATCTCCGCCCAGGTCGGCGCCGGCGCAGAACGCCTCGTCGCCCGCACCAGTGAGCACCACGGCGCGATTCGTCTCGTCAGACCGGGCGCGGTGCAGCGCTTCCTGCAACGTGCCAATCACTTCCGCGTTGAGCGCATTCCGGCGCTCCGGGCGGTCGATGGTGAGAATCAGCCGCCCGTCCTGCCGGCTGGCGTGCACGACCTCGCTCATGCTTCGACTCCCGTTGACTCGCTGCACGCCGCCACTTGCGTCACGCCCGCCTGCGCCATCTCGCGGATCTGCTGCGGCGAGTAGCCGGCCTCGGCCAGCACTTGCGCGCTGTGCTCACCCAGCAGCGGCGGCGGGCGCAACGGCGGCAGCGGCGTTTGCGGCCATTCGCTCGGCACCGCCATGGTTCGCAGCACGCCCTCGGTGGGATGCTCGAATTGCTGGAAGAACCCGATGTCCTGCAGGTGCGGGTCGTCGAGCAGTGACTCGAAGGTGTGCGCCGCCATCACCGGGATGCCGAGCGGCTCCAGCAGCTGGCGCCATTGCTGCGTGGTCTGCGCTTTCAGCTTGTCGGCGAGGATCGCGTACAGCGCCTCGACATGCTGCGTGCGCGATTCGCCGTCGGCAAACCGCGGGTCGCTGTTGAACCGCTCCGCCTCGCCGACCACGCCCATGAAGGCCTGCCACTGTTCATCGGTGTAGACGACGAGACAAACCAGGCCGTCCCGCGTGGCGTACGGCCGCCGCTGCGGGTTGAGCAGCCGCGGATAGCCGAAGCCGCCGCGCGGCGGGATGAACGTGTGGCCGTACAGATGATCGCCCAGCATCATCTGCGCGGTAGTCTCGAACATCGGCACGTCCACCGCCTGCCCGCAGCCCGTGCGCTCGCGCGCGAGCAGGGCCGCGCAGATCACGCCGAACGCGTACAGGCCCGTGGCCCGGTCCGAGAGGTTGAGCGGGGCATAGCGCGGCACGTCGGAACCGGCCCGCACGCTGGCCTCGGGGATGGCGACTGCCGCCTGGATCAGGTCGTCGAAGGCGCGCAAGTCCGCATAGCGGCCGCGCTGGCTGAAGCCGAAGGTGCCGACATAGATCAGACGGGGGTTGACCTGCCGCAGCGCGTCGTAGTCGAGCCCGAGGCGCTTCATCGCGTGTGGCCGCACGTTGTAGACCAGCGCGTCGGCCGTCTGCACCAGCTTCAACAGCGCCTCCTTGCCTTCGGGATGCTTCAGGTCCAGCACGATGCTGCGCTTGTTGCGGTTCAGGTTGAGGAACAGCGGGCCGGCACCCGCGCGCCCGCCGGGACCGACGGCGCGCAGCATGTCGCCGCCGGGCGGCTCCACCTTGATCACGTCGGCCCCCAGGTCGGCCAGCATCTGCGTGGCCGAAGGTCCCATGACGACCTCGGTGATGTCGATGATGCGCAGGCCGGCCAGCGGCCCACCCTGGTTCGAGTCGTTGCTCATTGTGTCCGTGCTCCTCTTTCCGGTCAGGAACCGGCTACGTCGGCGCCATTGCCGCGGATGTAGGGCACCGGTCCGATGTCGCGCGCTGCCGCGAGGGCCTCGATCGCGTACCGGATCGAGACCGCGTCATTGAGCGAGTGGAACGTGCCGTCCTCGTTGAAGCTCACTTGCGCGCCTTCGATCCACGCGATGGTGATGGTGTCCTCGGTGTTGTCCTCGGGGGTGTAGAAGGTGTGCACCGAGCCGGCGGGCTCGTACAGGTAGGAGCCTGCCGTCTGCCGCTGCTCGGGGTACTCGCGATACGCCCAGCAGCCCTGGATCGTCCACACCTGCGCCGTACCGGTGTGGTAGTGAATCGGCAGCGAGCAACCGGGTTCCAGGATGGCCATGAAGACCCACTCGCCGCGCTCCAGATCAAGGCGCAGCGGCTTGATGTGGATGCCCGGAAAGACATCCCTGATCAGCGGGATCTGCTCGATGTTGACGGACAGGAGCTTGTCCTGTGGCAGAGCGGGCAGCGGCAGCGGGGCGCCGGTGGACGTGGTGGGCTGCGCGAGCATTCTTGCGTTCATGAATTGTCTCCCGTTGTTACTGGATTTGAAGCAGTGGATGGAAGCCGCCCCATGATAAGGAAGCCGGATGCAGGCTGCTCCGGCAAACAGCGCAGGGAGGCGGCGACCCCGCGCGGAAGAAACAGGAAGTCGCCCGGGGCGAGACCGAAGTCCTGCCCGTCGACACGTGCGTCGATCCGTCCGTCTTCGACGTAGAGAACCTGCTCGACGTCAGGCTCCGCGGTGCAGACCGATGGGCTGCCGGCAGGCATGCGCAGCGCCGCAATGTCGACCCAGCGCGCGCCAGCGGTCTCGCGGTCGATGAGGGGAACTGTGCCGGTGGCGGCGTCGCCGGCGGCAAGCACGCGCACCTTGCCGTGAGCGGGCGCGGCGGCAGCGCCGTCGGGCTCCGTGATCGTGTGCGCCGGGTTCTCGCCATACGGCGGCGTATAGACGACCAGCACACGCCCGGGCTGGTCGCTGGTCACGCGAAACGAATGGAACACGCCTGCCGGCACGTAGGCCCAGGTCCCGGGCTCCATCGCTTCCACGCGGCCTTCCGCCCCCGACTCGCCGGTTCCCTCGATCATGTAGGCGCATTGCTCCAGGTGCGGATGCGCGTGCGGCCGCGCGCCGTGCGATTTCACGATCGTGCCGACCAGCACTTCGAGCGCCGTCGCGCCAACAGTCTCGGGACCGATCACGCGCACGTTGGAGGTGCCGGTGTGGTTGGCCGGCGCGTAGGCGGCAAGATCGGCCGCCCGGATCACGGTAGGTACGGGCTTCATTCGGGCTGGCTCCATGCGGTCTTGACCGCCGGGGCGGCGGCCTGCGCCGCCATGAAGCCGGACGCGTTCGGACGGTTTTCCACGATGACGGGCTGGCCCTTGCTGGCGGGCAGCGATTGGTCGAGCACGCGCGCCCCGGCGTCCGTTCCGCTTCCGACCGGAAAGGAAACGATGATCTTGATGGGGTTGGCCGGATAACGGGCCGCCGCCATCGCTTGCGACGCGAACAGGGGGGCAGCCAGGAGGAAGAGAAGGTTCCGCATGCGCATCGCACTCCAAGGAGAACTCAACTTCGGGGAGTTAAACCTAAATGACTAATGTTAGTAGTTTAGGCATGCGCAAAGCGGCGTCAAGTACGGGCTTACCCGACCGCCCGTCGCTGGGGCTCGGTGATCCCGGGCACGGTTTTCAGGGCGGACGCGGGGAGGTCGATCTCGGAGACGTAGCGGTCGCCCCGATACCAGGTAGCGCCGGCGTACAGCACGTTGCCTTTGCCGTCAACCAGGCGCCGCGACATCTTCGCGACGGGAGAGGCAAACGGGATCTTCAGCATGTCGCACAGAGGGAAATCCGCGGGTATCACGGTCACGCGTTGCCGCAAGCGTTTGCAGCGCGCGCCCAGTTCGTCGAGCACCGCGGCGAGCAGCTTCCGCTTCATGGCGATGTCCGTGGGCAGCGATTCGAAAACCGGCGTGGGCACATAGATTTCGGCGTAGCAGAACGGCTCGCCGGAATAGGTATGCAGTTTGCGGACGCACACGTATTCGCCAGCCGACCGGTCATCCGGCGCGAGCAGCTCCTGCGGCAACAGGGTGCGGCGCCCGACTTCGAGTATCTCGAAGGCAAGCGCCTGCGGCGCGGCGAAGGGGTTGTTGATCACTTGTTCGAGGTCGCCCGTGGCGGCGGGCAGCGCTGCAACGTGGGTCCCAACGCCCCGCTGGCTGCGGAGCAGCCCTTCCTTGGAAAGCAGATCGTATGCTTGCCGGACGGTGACGACGGCGACGCCCAGGTCGTCCGCGAGTTGCGTGATCGGCGGCAGCTGCGTGCCGAGCGGGTACTCGCCCTTCGCAATTCGGTGCCGCAACAGGGACGCCAGCCGCTGATATTGCGCAACGCCGCGCTCGACCCGCAACTCCGTCCGCTCGGTCCCAAGGGGTCTCTTACCCGCCATCATATAAATCCTAAATAACCAACATTCGAATTATATGTCAGCGATGGGCGACCAGACGTTCGCGTTCCTGGCACACCCCAACAACTTCCCTTGCGGCTCATGCTGCAAACGACGTGATGCCGCTTGAGCAAGGCTGATGCTCGTTGCTTGGATATTGGCTGCCACTGCCCATCGAAGCTCCCTACGCCGCCGTTGACAACTCCATCACGTGAAGTGCTGCAATCACCTTGCTTACGTCTTGAGTAATGTATGCCTCAGGCTTCCTCATATCCTCGATCACCTTCTTGGCATCGCCGAACACCATCATTGTCTTGTCCATGTAGAAGAGATCGTTGTCGAGACCGGCGTAGCCCGCCGCCCTCGAACGCTTGTTGACGATCACCGTGCGCGCCTTATATGCCTCGATGATCGGCATGCCCGCGATCGGCGACTTCGGATCGTTCTTCGCGGCCGGGTTCACCACGTCGTTCGCGCCGAGCACCAGCACCACGTCGACCTGACCAAACTCGCCGTTGATGCCCTCCATTTCGAACACCATGTCGTACGGCACCTCGGCTTCGGCGAGCAGCACGTTCATGTGCCCCGGCATCCGTCCGGCCACCGGGTGAATCGCGTACTTCACCTCGATGCCCTTCTCGACCAGCTTGTCGGTCAGCTCCTTCAACGCATGCTGCGCACGCGCCACCGCCAGCCCATAACCCCGCACGATCACCACGGTTTCGGCGTTGCCGAGCATGAACGACGCGTCGTCGGCCGAACCGGATTTCACCAGACGCTGCTCCGCCGGGCCGCCCGCCGGCGCGCCAGGTTCATTGCCGAAGCCGCCGAGAATCACGTTGAAGAACGAGCGGTTCATTGCGCGGCACATGATGTACGACAGAGTCGCACCCGACGAGCCGACGAGCGAGCCCGCGATGATCAGCATTGGATTATTCAGCGAGAAACCGATGCCGCCGCCGCCCAGCCCGATTACCCCCGCTAACGCTGACGCGAAAGCGGTGGGGATAAATCATTCTTCCCTTCATTTTTCCAGCTAGAGAACGAATGATCGCGAGCATCCAGAAAAGCTTCCGCAAAAAAACGCATCGCCAAACGACGCTATTAAGAGGTGAGTAGACCCGGGGAGTTGCGCCCCGAGTCTCTCGCAGAACCGAACGTGAGTCTCTCGACTCATTCGGCTCCCGTTATCCAACCGCTACCGCAACGACACGCCAGTGGACAAACAACCGCGGGTGGACGCGCTTCATCTTACGTAGCCATTCCGCACTACGTCGCTTGTGCTGCCGCAACCCCTTGTACTTTCGTCGAGCCCACCGCATAAGCCGTAGGTCGATGTAGCCGAAGAGGCTGTGCATCGCCGTCCGATAGAACGCCCCATAGTAGTTCCACCACCCTTGTATCGTCGTGTTGCATTGCTGCGCAAGTTCATCCAGCGTCGTCGGTGTTCGTCGATGCATGCGCCAACTCCGCACGACCTGTCTCATCCGCTTTAAGGCATCATTGCTCGCCGCCGGCAGAAAACTAGTAGATCGTTGCATCAAAGTCGTTACATATTAAGCCACGCCGAGGTCGACCTTTTTCCAGCGGAAGACAACCGGTGAGGCATTGAATTCCTCGATGCCCCTCAGAATGCGCTCCTTCAGTTCATCGATCGATTTGACCCGGATGTGGCGAAGGAAAGTGCGGGCCATTTTGGAGAAGGTGCATTCGACCAGATTAAGCCAGGAGCCATGCTTGGGTGTGTGAACGTACTCGAAGCGCCCGGGGCGCGAGGCGAGATAGGCCATGGTCTGCCTGGAGATGTGGGCCGAATGGTTGTCCAGCACCACGCGGATGATGGCCTCGCTCGGATAGTACTCGTCCAGGCGCTTGAGCAGCGCGATGAACTCCACACTGCGGTGGCGGTCCTCGACGTTGGCGAAGATGTGACCCGAGTGCAAGTCGATTCCGGCGAGAATCGATACCGTGCCCCGACGCACATACTCGTAGTCGCGCCCGACGGTTGATGCCTTGCCCGGTACCGGGGGCAGATCCGGCGCGGTCAATCCGATCGCCTGAATACCCGGCTTCTCGTCGACGCTGACGGTATAGATGGGGTTGGGTCGCGCATCATGAACGGCGCCCTCCCGGTAGATCGAGACATCCCGGTAGACCATCAGGACTTCCTGCATCTTGCGGTCAAACTCCGGGTCCCGTTTTTCCAGGTAGTAGCGAATCTTGTGGGGCTTGATCTCGTTCTCGTTGAGGATGCGCCACACGGTGCTCTTGCCAGCGTTGGCCAGGCGAGCGAATCCAGCGGCCTCGGCTCCTTCAGATACAAACCGCGCCAGTGCGGAGATGCTCCACAACTCGGCCGCCAGGCCCTGATCCTTGGGCTTGGTGCACGCGATGCTCACCACCCAGGCTTTGGCTTCATCGCTGATCTCGGGTTCATGCGGCCGGTGGTACCTGTCTTTCAAACCCGCTTGCACACCTGCTGCCAGCGCCTTGTCAACGCTGCGATAGATCATCGGACGACTGAACCCGAGCTGGCGTTGCAGCTCCGTGATCGAAGTGCCCGCGGCGTAGCCCAACAGCACCTTCGCCCGTTCGACTTCGCGCGCGGGCGCTGTCCTCGATCCAGCAAGTTCCTTGAGCGTCGTCGTCTGCTCCGGTGTAAGCACCAGCGCCGCACGTTTGGACTTCCTCGCCATCGTCACCTCCGTCAAGAGTTGCGAACGAAACGAGGCTATTATCGCTTATTTAGTAACTGTATTGATGGAACGAACTACTAGTAAATAACCGTCGATGTTTGCTCAATGCCCGTCTCGGTCTGAACGTAAAACCGAGGAACGTAAACTGCACGTTCGGATAAGTGCCAGTGCGCTTACCGTCCTTGCAATACACGATCTTAGACTTCTCCGGATGCATCGTCAGACCACACTCTGCCAGCCGCACTTCAATCGCTTGCATCACGGCTTGTGCCTGCGCCAGACTGCGGCAGTGAACCACCGCGTCGTCGGCGTAGCGCGCAAAGGGAGACTGCGGCCATGTCCGCTGCATCCAGCTATCGAACGCATAGTGCATAAACAGATTCATCAAGATCGGGCTGACCACACCGCCCTGGGGTGTACCCCGCATCCGGGGCAGACTCGCCCCCTCCGCAGTTTCGAACGGAGCAGTCAGCCACCGCTCGATGTACAGCAGGATCCAGCCTTCCTTGATGTGGTGTCGCACCGCCTTTAACAACAACGCATGATCAATCTGGTCGAATGCCGCCTTGATGTCAAACTCAACAACCCAGTCGTATTTCCAGCAACGCGTACGCGTCACGGCAATCGCCTGTTTCGCCGACTTGCCCGGCCGATAACCATAAGAATCTTCATGGAATATCGGGTCGAGTGTCGGCTCGATCATCAGTTTGACCACACTTTGCGCCACGCGATCAGATACGGTGGGAACCCCCAGTTTTCTCGTGCCGCCCTTGGCTTTCGGAATCTCAACCTGCTTCACCGGCGGCGGGAAGTACGACCCCGACGACATCCTGTTCCATAGCTTGGACAGATTTCCCGAAAGGTTCTGCTCGAACATGGCGATGGTTTCATCATCCACGCCCGCAGCGCCGCGATTGGCCCTCACCAACTGGTACGCTTCCCACACGACCCGCTTCGCAATGCTGTACGGTTTCGTTGATGTCATGTCACTCATCCCCACAGCGCAGGTTGGTGACCTTCGTCAACAGGATAACGCCGCCCCTTCGCTCCACCTTCATTACAAAGGCTTCAGCACTACTACGGGCGGCTCCGCCCCTCACTCCGGCATCGGTATTCATCCTCATGGTGTCTGCCATTTGTCTTTTCCCTTTACATCCGAAGCAAGGTTCTCACGTTCCATACCGAAGCCTGTATTGAGTTCATGCCGCCTTTACACCGGCTGCCATCGGGTCCGTAATCAGGTGTCGTCCCGACTGATCCTGGAGCAAACTTACGACCCCAGTTTTGACAGCGCCTTTAAATAAGTAACGATGCGTCATCGGACGGTTCGCTTTCGCTCATCTGCTCAACACGTACCTGCCACCCTCGACGGGTGACTTTTCCACAGTCGCTCACCACCACGCCTTTTGGACGCAGCAGCACCGGGCGGTTTGAAGCCTGCTCCTGAAAGCCGACTTCGGGAGGCCTACTCCCATCTTCAGTACAGCACCGCAGGCTCTCGCCTACGTTCGTGACACACTAAGTTTTCCTGTCTTAATATCTCCCTATGCAAGCAACTCCTGGTCTTCGCGAAGGGGGGCTGCCATTCCGCCCGGACAACCGACTCGTGCCGGACCCAACACAGAAGCTTTGACTGCCGCAACGACCTCCTATGAGGTACAACGGCCGGCTAGGTTAGGCTTGCAAAATAAATCAGGAAACCTATCGCCCCTCCAGCTAATACAACAATTGCTGACGACACGACCTAGACGTGATGTAGCTCTGCGGGACAATTGGCTGCTGTAAGCATTGCGTGAGGACGCGGAGCTTGACTTTTAGGAATGGCAATGGCGAGGAGACCCTTTGCACGCGACGCCGCAACGTAGATCTTTCGCGCCTCCTCATCCAAGCCAGAAGGGCTCTTTCCTTCAAGCAGGTCAAGAATTCCGCCAGCGGTCTTGGTCGTCATTACAACGCGGACGGCGGGAAACTCCAGACCTTTAACGGAGTGAATAGTGCGCGCCGGCGGCGCATCAGTGGGGCAGCGAGCTAACGCCTTGGGCAAGGCTTCGACAGTCTTGAGGCGCATTTTGATGGTTGATTTTCCAATGCACCACGGTGCCAAAAGCTCCCGCGCTTTCTCCAACCACTGATCGACGGACGGTATCGCCGTAGCAAATTCGTCGCCTCTCTTTGTCTGCTGCAAGCCGATTGAATGCGTTGTCTCACTATGTATCACGCGCGTTGTTCTGGCGTGGCTACGGCGAGTCTATTCGAACTGAGGTCGTATTTTCACGCCAAAATCGAGCAAAACCGAGTGACCCCGTCTGCGGAAAAATCTGTCCCTCGCAAGACTCCAGGCGGATCAGCTTTGGCTGAGGTGTATTCAAGGATGGTGCTATCCAGGCAGGGTGCCTCTGGCGTATGTCAAGGCGGGCCCGAATCGACAGATAGCCTCTTAAGGCCGAAGCAAACAGCCGTGCCGGATCGGTTCGCGCTCATGATGGTAGAGAGTATGCACAGGCTGTGCGCGAACGAACTGCGCGGTGAGATCCGTCGCATGGTCGCCTTTCGCGCGGCGCGCAGCCTTCATGGGAAACACTCAGCCTCATAGAGGCGCTTGCCCGTCTCATCTCGAGAAGCCAGGATCGGCATAAAGTCGATCTGCCAGTCGATGCCGATACCCGGATCGCTCCACAGAATGCTCCGCTCAAGCTCAGGAAACCAGTAATCCGTCGTCTTGCATAGAAGCTCTGCGGACCTGGATAACACGACGAACCCGTGCGCAAATCCTGGAGGCGCCCAAAGCTGCAGGTAATTTTCCGCGCTCAGATGCACACCGACCCACTTGCCGAAGCTCGGCGAACTGAGGCGTATATCCACTGCAACATCGAACACGTCGCCCACCACCACACGCACCAGCTTACCTTGAGGATGCTGAATCTGATAATGCAGTCCACGCAATACGCCGCCTGCGCAGACGGAATGATTATCCTGCACAAACTCAACGCCACCTGCCACGCGATCTGCAAAATCGCGTGCATTAAAGGCTTCGAATGAGCAGCCGAATCCGTCGCCGAACACATCAGGCTCCACTATTTTGACTTCCTGGAGGGCAGTTGCCGTCACCTTGATGCTCATGGCACTTCTTCCGTAAAAAGATTGTGCCGCAGGGGGATGCAGAACCCCAGCGAAGATTGCTGTTTCAACTGCCGGGTTGTCCGTGACACCCCCATTCGAGCCCCCTGCCAACCGTAGAACTGAACAAGCTCATGCTCCGGCGCACGCAACCCTGCGCGCGATCGCCAGATACTGCTCGGCCGTGTCATTCAGCGTGAGCCCCTTCAGTGCCCGCTCGACGCGCGGCTGCCGCAGCGCGTTCAGGAAGGCCTGCGCATAGGCGCTCGTATCGGCGGTATCGACCAGTTGCACGCCCGGAAAGTCGCGCGCGAACGCAAATGCCTCGATGGTGCTCGCAACAACCGGAATCCCCGTCGCCAGCGCTTCGAGAAACGCAATACTGTGCCCCTCAGAGAGCGAAGGCATCGCGAACACACTTGAGTCGCTCAGGAGCCGCGAAATGTCGGACCGCGGCCCATCCACGATGGCACGGTCTTCGAGTCCGAGCTCCCGTACAAGATCCTGTACCTGTGCGAAATAGGCGGAATCTTCAATCACGCCGATCAACAGCAGGCGCACGTCGGCAATCCTTTTGGTTACCTCGGCAAACGCACGCACTGTCTGGAGCTGGTTCTTGATCGCGTTATAGCGTCCGATCTGCACGATCTGCGGCGCCCTGCTCCAGTTTTCGGCACTTGTCGTGCAAACGAAGCGCGTCGTGTCGACACCGTTCGGGATCACCTGCATCAGCGGATGCCTGCCGATCGTCGCCACGTACTCTTTCACGCTGGTCTCGGAAACGCCAATCACCGCTCTGGCACGGCGCGACAACAACCTCTCGACGCAGCGAAACAGCGATCGTTCAAAGTCATTCACGGCCGAGTGCATCACGTAGATGACCGGCACACGAGTGGGCAACGCACGCGCGTAAAACGCGGGGATCGTCGCGTGCGCGATCAGCACGTCCGGTTTGAACTGACGAATCACCTTATACAGGTGCCACAACTTGCCGACGTTGCTGGGCATCCGCTCGGGAAACACGCAAGCAATTTCGTGGGTCTCGAGCTCAGCCCGCAGCTGGGCAAAATCGTCCTGCTGTGGCAGCAACGACGTCAGGCCCACCGTGTCGCCGTGATTGCGCTGATGAATGGCAAGATCCTTTGCCAACACTTCGGCGCCCGAGAGACGGGGCGCCCATACCAGATGAAGAATTCGCATCACAGCCTCGTCACGATTCGATAGATCATCCAGCCGGCGCTGGCGGCGAGGCCTGCAGTCATGGCCCACGCCACACCCGTCACGCCCCACCAGTGCGTGGCTGGCGGCACCACGATGACAAGCACGATGACCTGCAGTACCGACGCCTGTGTGGCCGCCTTCGGCACGCCGGTCGCGCGCAGATAGGCCACCAGCATCGCGATCAGCGCACCAATGGCCATATTGATGACAAGTATCCTGAATAGCGGCACCGCTGACGTCCACGCCGGTCCCAGCACCAGCATGAAGAGCGGCAGAGCCGTCATTCGCAGCACCAGTACGATGACGACGAGCCCGATGGAGACCAGGGCGAAATACCACGCAAAGAGTTTCGCCGCCGAGCCATCTTCCCTGCGATGATGCTCGGAGAACGTCGGAAAGAGGTATTGGGACAGGGCGATCGCCCCGTCCGCGAGTAACATCTGCGCGAATTTGGACGACATCTGATAGGCACCGAGCGCCGCGGTGCCTATCAGCTTCGCCACCAGTACCTTGTCGAACTGGTTCAGCAGCAGATTCACGACACTGCCCGCCCAGATCCAGCGGCTAAAGTTGACGTAGTGCCCGATGCCGTGCCATGCAAAACGCACGGGCGGCCTCGGGCCCATCGACAGCCACGTCAACGCCGTCTTCAGTGTCTCGCCGATAACCAGCCCGATCAGCACTGCATAGGCACCCGCGCCGCTCCATGCGCACACGAGGCCAACCGCACAATCCGCAAAAGCAGCCGAAGTCTCGACGCCGGCAAGTTGCTGAAAACGCCTCTCACGCTGGATCATGAAATAGGCGGGTGAAGCAAGACCGCGTATCAGCGGCAGCGCGGCGGCCAGTTGCAACAGCGCCAGCGATCCGCCGAGATGGAATTGCGCGTTCATCAGCGGCGCAAGCGCGACTATCAGCAGCGCGATCAGGATGCCGCGCCCAGTCAGCATGGTCCAGACCGCCCCCAGTTCGGAGCGGGTCGGTATGCTCTTCGCCTGGACCACGGCCTGAGCGAGGCCTGTGTCGCTCAACGCTTCCGCGATCGCCACCGCGAGCAAGGCCACGCTGACGTTGCCAATCGCCTCCGGGCCCAGCATGCGGCCAATCGCGAGAAATTTCACGGCCGCCAGCCCGCGCACGACCGCCTGCTGGAGCAGCACCCAGGTCGCTGCACTGCCATGGAAGGCTGGCCTTATCGCCACAAGCGGAACCCTGATCGATCTCACCGATGCCCTCCGTTGCGCTGCACCACCCAATGCTCGAAACGGTAACGCGGCCAGTTATGCCAGGACAGCCATCACATAGCCGATATCGGCCCAACACGGCACCGCGAAAATTTTTTTCGCTACCTTGGGACCATGGCACAAGACACTCTCCTGATCGTCGAACCCGACTTCTCCGGACATCGGTGGCGCTACGCCGAATGGGCCGCGCACGCGTGCATCGAAGCGGGATACCCCTGTCTGCTTGTCACCGCGTCGGAGAATGCGGCGCATCCTCTGGCGCGACGCATTAACGCGGCCAACCTGCCGCGCCTGAAGATAGCGTTTGTCGATCCGCCCGCGAAGATGATTTGCACCGGTCGCGGCGCGCTCAGCTATCTGCGCTTCTTCCAGTATTTCCGGCATGTCCATCAAACAATCAGCCGGGAGCGCGGTGTGGCGTTTATCGTCATCCCGTACGTCGATTATTTCTTTTACGTCCTGCCTTTTCTCGGCTCGCCTTTCGGCGCAACGCCATGGGTCGGCATTACGATGCGCGCGTTGTTCCATCATCATCAGATGGGCGTCCGGGCACCGCGCCGCCCGCTCGTCAACGCCGTCAAGGCAGAGCTGTTTCGTCGCGCGCTCAGGTCTTCCGGAATGAAGACGCTGTTATCGATCGACCCAACCCTGTGCGACTGGTGCGCCCGCGCGACGGTGCGCCACGGCACGGCGATCGACTATCTGCCTGACCCCTCCCCCGACGTCATTGCCCGCGACCCGAGCGAGGCTCGCCGCCGGTTGCAGCTCACCGCTGGTAAGCACCTGCTGGTCTACGGCGCCATCACCGATAAAAAAGGCATTCGCGAACTGTTCGACGCGCTATCGCGACGACGCGACGCACCCACCGTCATCGTTGCGGGCGAGCAGGACGCGGATATGCGCGCCTACATCGAAGGCGCCGCTGCGCGTTTGACACCCGGTCCCGCGATCGTCGACCGCTTCATCACCGAAGACTTCGAACAGGATCTGTTCGCGGCCTGCGACGCGATCTGGCTCGGATACAAGGGCCACTATGGAATGAGCGGCGTACTGGTACAGGCCTACCGGTTCAAAAAACCTGTCATCGCCACCGCCGACGGCCTGATTGGCTGGTTCTGCAGGAACGGCGAAATGGGCCCGGTCATCGCCGACCTTTCCAGCGACACAATCAACCATGCTGTGGATCAACTGTTCCCGCACGGACCGGCGACGCCTTCTATCGCTGCCGTGTCCGCCACCCATCTGCTGGCGCAAAACACGCTGAGCCAATTCAAGAAGACCTTGCAGCTCGCGATCGCCTAGCCCCTGAAGAAAAGAGATAGACGCTCATGCGCAATCGTTACGCGATCATCTGGGTATGGCTGTTCCTGATTCCCCTGGCGGTCGACTACAAGGGCGAGGAGTCCGCCAGCCATCTTGCGCAGGTCCTGCTGGCGGTGCCGGCAATATTTGCCGGAATGGTGCTGGTGCTGATCGGCCCGCGCTTCACCGGCCACTCCCGCGTGCGCACGGTAGTCACCGCAGCGCTATGTCTGACCCTATTCGGCAGCCTCGTGCCAGAGCTGGTGCAACACAACGACCCCGGCAACTACATGCGCGTGCTGCTGCCATTCGTGCTGTTCCTGCTCGGCTATCGGGTCGCCTGCAGTGCATGGGATGCAAAGCGGATCGGGCAAATCGAACGCGTCCTCTACTATGCAATGTCGATCTCGCTGGTCTACAGCTTCGTCAACGGCATGCTCGGAAGCGGCGACCTGGAGACCGTGAGGTTTCGCATCGTGTCGGCGACCCTGCTCGGTCTGCAAGCCATGTTGCTACACGAATTCGTGCTCTCCAGACGAGTCACCAAAATGACGCTGATGCTATTCATCGGCACCGTCATGGTGGAGTTGTTAAGCGTGACGCGCAGTCTCGTGGTTGGCACGGTCCTGCTCTTTTGTTATGCGACCTGGCTGGGTGCCCCGTCAGTCCGGCATCTCATCAAGGCGGGTGTGCGAGCGGTGATCGTCGCAGCGATGATAGGCAGCACGGCGGTCGCCGTTTCGATGATGTTTCCGGAGGTCGCTGCACATTGGACGCAACGTGTGTTCGCGGCGAAGATGACCCGCTCCGGCATGGACCCGACCACCGTCACACGTCTCGCGGAACTGAAGGACCAGTATGACCAGGTGACGTCGTCGACGACCTCACTGCTGCTCGGCATGGGCTATGGACACTATTATCGCTACTCTCCCGTCTATCTTTGGGCGCTCGAGGGACAGATAACCAAACGCGATTTCTATGCGATCCACGACTGGGGAGCGGGCCACAACTTCTGGGGGTACCAGTTGTTCGCCGGGGGCCTGATGTTCGGCCTTGGGCTGCCTGTCGCGGTCCTTTATGCGACCTGGTGTGGCACCGTGTCCTATCGACGCTGGCGTCGTCTGGCCCCCGACATGCCCTTCCTGCCGGTCATGGGACGCTCGCTGCTGATGGTTGCGAGCCTGCTGGCCATGTCCATCGGAGGCAATCCGTTAGGGCCGCGTTTCTCCGGGCTGGTCTTTGGCGTGGCCCTCGGCTTGCTGGTCGGCAGCCACGCCCGACTGTCACAGCAAGCCCCTGCGAAAGCAATCCGTTCCATCGCCCCGGCGACGCCGGCCGCTGCGCAGCCAATGCTGCTCCCCGGTACGCGGATCAAGGGCGCCTGATGACGCGAGGCTCGCCAGTCAGGGGACAGCCAGCTTGTGCCGCTGCGACACGATGGCCTTCGCCAGTGCCATGAAAGGCCGCTCGATCAGGTGGAAGCTGAGCGTCGCCACCACGATGGAGCCGCAGAGCGCGATCAGCATCACCCACGCAAGCGGCAGCGAGGCGTTGAGCAATTTGATCGCCGCAATCAGAATCGGTATGTGCCACAGGTAAAGGCTGTACGAGATGTCGCCAAAGAAGCGCGCGACGTTGATTCTGAGCAGACGTCCAGCGTTCGCTGAGTTGATCGCGGCGAGCATCAGCACGGTGGCGGCGAAACCTTGCAGACATTCGACGACGCTGCCGATCCAGAAGGGCGTCGTTGGGCTGGTTCGCAGATAGTAGATGGTGAGGAAAGCTGCCACCGCTACGGCGCGTCTGAACGCGACGCGCTTTGCAAGAAACCACTCGCTTAGCACTTGACGGTGCGTCGCCAGGAGAATGCCAAAGACAAACACGGGCACATATTCGACCGTGCCGGCAATGCTCGGCGCGATGCCATCCAGCAGTATCGCCAGTGGCACCATCGTCAGGGTGACGGGGATCACGAGCGGAAGCGCCCGTCTCGACGCAAATGCGACCAGCAGCGGAAAAATGATCGAGATGCGCATCTCGTGAACCAGCGACCAGACCACCGGATTCACGCGCTCGGTATCGAATGACCCGATCAGTAACAGATGGCTCATCACCACATCGAGAGTCGGCGCGGGTTGTTGCGCCGACTCGTGATACCAGACGCTCAGGCCAGCATCGTTGAAGCCGGGCAATGCACTTGCCATCACACAGGCCGTGACGATAGCCAACCAGTAGGCTGGCAGGATGCGCAGGATTCGCCTGACCAGATAGTTGCCGTAGGACATCCTGCGCCCCCCCAGGAACGCCTGTGAGAGGACGAATCCGCTGAGCGCAAAGAACAGGAGAACGGACCCGTGTCCCCCGAGGAGCACGTGCAACGGCGTGTATTTCAGCAAGACAGAAAGCCAGCCGCTGTGCAACGTGACACCGCTGTAGAACTGCGGCAGGACAATCAGAAAATGCGTACTGACCACGATCAGTGCGGCGATGCCACGAAGCGAATGCAGCTCGGCGTAATTGGTCTTCACGTTGCCCCCTCCCCGTTAAATCGATATTACGGGCGGGGATCCGGCGTCTCCTGCACGCGGCGGTTACAAGCTAAGGTTCGTCGGCAGGATGCTTGCACGGTTCGCCGTTCTTCATCCAGCAGTCTTTCCATCGTCTGCTGCAGGGTCTATCGTTGTAGATAAATTTGCGTGACTTCCCGATACGCTGTTCGCTCCGCAAGCCGCTGCACATGCAATGAATCGACGCTGGTCGCCCAGCTGGTCTGTCCATCGCCGCCCAGGACGGTGCCGGGTTGCCCTGGCTCGCGACCACCTTTAGAAGGTGAGTCGTGTCAGGGTGTTCGTGCCTGCCAGGACATCGCGCCAGGCGTTGCCCTCGACCTTGTCTTCTGATGTCCTCCACTTCAGCCAGCCGCCATGAGAAACCATGCGCCCCCACACCGAGACGACGCAGCACCTGAGACGCTCCTCGAGCAAACCGCCCGCGCACTGGTAGCAATCGTGCTTCAACTGACGCTTGTGATCACAGCGGCCGCCAGCCCACCCGGCGGCGACGGCAACAGCGGCAGCACATCGGTTTCGTCCCCCACATCCGGCCGTTCCATGGCCGTCGCAACGGCAATGACGACGGCGAGCGGGGCCGCCTCGTCCGCCCACGCGCTCCTCTGCGGCAGCCCTTCAGCGCCCGCGAGTACGGCGGCACCCGGCGATCCGATCGAAGCGGATACCCCCGGCAGCGACGGAACGCGCATGTTCCCGGCCGGCCAGCCGTTCATGCTGACGTTCACGACGCGCGCGAGAGCGAACGATACGCTCGTCTGGCAAATCGCCGACGCGTGGAGCAACGTGCAGGCATCCGGACAGTTCGCCGTGTCGGGCGGTGCGCAGGCCGTGTCGCTCCGTTGCGTATCGACGCTGGCCGGTTACTTCGCGATTTCGGCCACCTTGCGTTCGGCCGGCGGAACCCTTCCGTCGCGCGGCACACGGCCCGCAGACATCGCCACTTTCGGAGTGCTGCCTGATCTGGCCGGCACGCTGCCAGCGCCCAGCTATCCGCACCAGGATCTGCACCGTTTTGGTGGGCAAGGTGCCGCTTTCCTGCTCCCCGGAGAGCACTGCTGCCCGGGCGATGGCTACCGGCCCCTCTATACGGACCTCGGCCTGACATGGGTCAACGACAACCGCAACTGGTATCTGATGGAGCCCAATGGCCCGAACACCTTCGACCCGGCCACATACCCACTCGCGCGATATTTCAGGCAAGGCGACCTGCTCCGCCTGATCCAGCTCGACGGCATCCCTGCATGGGCGAGTCCCACCGGCACCGCGACCCACAGTTATGCCCCGACTTCGCTGTCCCGTTACCAGGACTTCATGAGACGCGTCGGCCAGGAATCCAGCAAGACGCGCAACCGGTACTTCCCCGCCCAGTCGAGGAATTACTACCAGGTGACGTGGGAGCCAGACTACGGCAGCGGTCTACCCTGGCGCGATAGTGATGCCAGTTTCGTCGCAATGTATCGGGCGACGTGGCAAGGGATTCATGCCGGCGACCCCAACGCACTGGTGATGGGAACGACCAATGCGACAGTCTCCGCGAATACCCAGTGGCTGCAGCGCCTCGCGCAACTCGGCATCGCGCAGTATCTCGATGGCGTAACGGTTCATGGCTACTACGACGTGGGCACTTCGCCGTCGCATCCGCCCGAGCGACTCGTCGGCAATAGCGCCCCAGGCATGGCCGCGCTGGCGCTACCGGCGTCGATGCGCGCATTGCGTCGGCAGATCACCGACATGCTCAAGCCCGGTGCGCGGCTCTTCGTGACCGAAACCGGAATCAGCTACGACCTCGGCTCGGCTTACGGCTCGACCTATCCGACGGCCAACGTTCTGTACGCGCATGGCGCAGTCGTCGTCCGCACGCACCTGATCCTGCTCGGAGAAGGTGCGGACGTGACCTATCTGTTCTTCGCGGCTGACTTTCCGGTGCAGGTCGGCTACGGACTCTTCTTCGATCTCGTCGGCCCTCAAGGCGGCGCGGCCGGGTCGACGTCGGTCAGTCCCAAGCCCGCGGCGCTCGCGGCTGCGGCGATGACGCGTATCATCGACGGCACGAATACGCTAGGCCCCGTCAATGCCACGCCAGCGGGCGTCTATGCCTATGCGTTCCAGCAGTTGAACGGCGGCAAGGTAATCACCGCGGCCTGGGCGCATAGCAATGCGGTATGGAACGCGAGCGCAGGCTTCAGCGCTGCCTACCAGGTGGGATACAAGCTGCAAGTCGATGCGCCCGGCACCTCCGGCCAGGTCAGCGTGCTTGACATAATGGGCAATGCGTCGAGCGTCGGTTACAGCAATGGCGTCGTCGCGCTGACGCTGAGCGAAACGCCGATCTACGTGATCTCGAGAAACGCGGCGGTTGTCAAGGCGAACGTCACAACACCCACTGGGTACGTTGCCCAGTAACCTTGTCCTGATGCGCACAGAGTCAGGCGCAAATTTCCCGGCGCAACTGTGAACCACCACCGCTTGCGGACATGTCACGCCCAAACTGTCCTGGCGCTGAATGACGCCCGGCGGCATGCCTCGCGGTTCCGCCGGCACATTTCTGCTTGAGATATGGTTGGCTCATCGACCATTGCGTGATGCTGTCCTACCCGGCCACCTATAGTCCCGAACCGAATCTGATCGCAATCATCTGGAGCCTGTCAGATACCTCTGGCGACGCTTCGTCACACGGCCCCAGGAAACCATCGACACCAAAATTCTAGGCGGCCTTCACCTCATCGAATTTCAGATCAACTTCCCGCAAATAGTGAGTGCGATGTTCGCCCGGCTTCCAGCATTCGACACCGAGGCTGTTACCCCACCTCTCCTCATTCTCTACTTCTCGAAACCTGGAGTCGGGAGAGTCGCCCAAAAAAGCCCTTCTGATACCTACGAACCCCGCTCGTTCAAGCTCCGGTTCGATCGATTTGTAGTCCCACATCCAGAGATGCTGGGAGTTCCCGAGCCACGAAGCGATGAAACCCTTCAGGCTACGAGCGCGCCCCTCGTGACCGAGGAAAGTTTCACGCATAAATACCAGAGCTGCATCGTTTGACGGACTACTGACGTACTGTTTTGCGAGGTACTCCAGATCCGGCAGTACGAGGCGGAATGTCCCACCATGTCGCAATACTGCATACGTGTTTTTCAAGGCCGCCCTGAAGCCATCAAGCGGCAGATGTTCCAGAACATGCGAACAATAGACTCCATCGCATGATTCCGGTTCGATCGGGAGGCCCTTCACGATGTCGCCATACTCCACGTTCTCCGGGAAGCGCATCGCATTTCTCGTATACAGCGAGCCAACGAGTGGCAAGCGCTCAAAGCGCAACGTAGGCGAAGCATCAAAATTTCGCCATCCATGTGGTGCGGACCAACCGCAGCCATATTGAATATACTGATTTTTCATCTTGATGATCGTGATCGTGAGCTTAAGTAAAGTTGCGACACATGGACGTCTCCCTGGATGGTTGTGACAGCCGCTCCATTGCCGGATGTCACAACATCGGGCACGATCAAGCCAGCACCGATGTGGGCATTGGCCGCGCGCATCGCATCGCTTCCCGCGTGTTCAATGCGGGCTCGTATCCCCTCCTCTGGAAATATCCCCGATGTGGCTTCTCAAGTCTCTTGCGTTTGATCATACAGCCGCAGACGTTTTCCGAAGGCCATCCGACCGAATAGAGCGACACACTGACGGAAAGTGACCCTATCACCACAGTGTGGGCAACCCGCAGGTGGTCTCACCCCGGTTCAGTAAACCCTCGTTCTGCTGCATGTTTCGATCGGAACCGGTGGCGTGCTCGACCGACATACCGCCGATGCCGAATCCATCCAGGCAACAAGAGCGTTCCTTGAAGCAGACGGTCGTAATGGCAAGCGTATCGATCGATCGCAACACACGTGAGCGCCGCAAACGCCTCGCAAACAGGGCTCCTATGCCGTGATGGCCGGGCTGTGTTCAGCAGTCGCGCGATGCGTGAAGCGTCGCACAAGGGTCGCCCGCACCGGCCGCTCGATCACGCAAAACACGAGCACGCTCGACAACACCAGGCCGAACAACAGCGGCAGCCCACTGTTGTGATCCATGCCGGAAATCGCGGCGAGATGCATGAGTGGTACGTGAATCAGATAGAGGGAGAAGCTCGCCTCTCCCAGCAATACCAGCGGCCGCATACTGAGCAAACCCCACACAGGTCGCTTCTGGACGGCAAGCCCCCCAATCAGCAGCGCAAAGCATGGCGACAGCAGGTAGTACGCCGGTTCTACGGGACGCCCTACGAGCAGCAGGCCGATTACGACCAAAGCGATCGCCGCTGCGACCCTCCCCTTGTGATCCGCCTGGCTGGAGCCAGCCAGCGACGCCCGGCAATATCGCTCGGCAGCAATCCCAAGTACGAACTCGAACAAATGCGTTAGCGGCCATTGCGAGATTAAGAATCCGCTGCGCGACGGCGCCAGCAGCTCGTGCGCCGCGACGACCCACAGGCCCTGCGCACAGAATCCCGCGATAAGCAGCAGGGCCCGCTGCGGCCAGGTCAGTCGCGCGATGAACCGCACCAGCAGCGGAAACATCAGATAGAAAAAAACCTCGCATGAAATGCTCCACGCCGGTCCGTTCCACGGCTGATTGACCGTTGCAAACGGCAGCCACGCGGTCAGACAGAGCAGTTGCGCGAGCAGACTGGTGATCAACGGCAGCGTCGGATTGCCCGGTATTCCATACCATTCGAACAGATGTGTCTTGTCGTCCGAAATCAACAGGACCGCGGTCACGGGCGCCGCCAGCGTGAGCGAAACCAGCAGCATCGGATAGATCCGCGCGAAGCGCGCCACGTAAAAGCGGCGCAGCGCGTCGCGATTGAAGTCGTCGCTGTAGTTGTGCGCAAGGATAAAGCCCGACAGGACAAAAAAGAACGTCACCGCAGGCCGGCTGTCACCGGCGACCCAAAGCACTGGCGCCGGGAAATGCATGAAGCCCATGACCACCAGATGCGAGGTCACCACCCACAGCGCCGCAAAAAAAACGGACGCAGGTCAGCGCGGGCAGTGCGCTGCGAGACTCGCGTGACGTCGATCTCATGCTGTGGACCTTTGTCGATCAAGTGGGCGGCGGCCGCCATTCTCGCGTTTGAACAGGCCGCTGCACAAAACGCGTTTCAGGGGCCCGCAGCCAGGGCAAACGACTCGCCTTCCAGAACGCGCAGCAAGTCACGCGACATCGCATCGACGGTGAATCGCGCCTTGAACAGATCGCGTGCCCGCGCGCTCATTTGTGCGTGGCACTCAGTATCCAGAGTCAGCCAACGGCGCAGATTCTTCTCGGTGCCCTCCACCGTGTCGGCGGCAACGAAGCCAGCCCCATCCGCGTCGACCTCGCGCCAGATGTTCACCTTGTTCGAAATGAGCGCCGGGACGCCGCAGCCTAACGCCTCGGCCACCGCTACGCCGAAGTTCTCCTGGTGCGAAGGCAGCACGAACGCCTCGCTCGCATAAAAGGCGCCCCACTTGAGCGGGCCCTGCAACATGCCAGTCCACGTGATGCGCTGCGCGACGCCGAGTCTCTCCGCCTGCTCGTGCAACGTCGAGCGCCACCCGGCACTGTCCGGGCCGGCGATCACGAGGTGGGCGTCGCCATCCAGCCCGGCGACGTTTGCAAAGGCACTGATCAGCAGATCGCAGCCCTTCTTCTCGTGGATCCGGCCGAGAAACAGGATCACGCGCTTGCCCCGCAACTGCGGATATTCCAACAGGAAACTCTCCCGCAATTCCACGTCGTTCTGCGGTGGCGCGCTGGTGCCGTAGGTCGATACCGCTTCTGTGGCGCGATACAGCCAGAACGACTGACGCGCCAGCAGGCGCTCGTCTTCTGTCGTGAACAGCACCGCGCGCGCATCGCGCAACACCCGATATTCGGCCCACGGCCAGTACAGCCATTTCTTCAGGTGCTTCAGCGCATACGCCCGCTTGAACCAGGGATCCAGCATCCCGTGCGGGTAGACGTAATACGGCACGTCGACCTCTCGCAGGGCACGCCACGCACCGAAGCTGTGGTATTGCCAGAGGCCGTTGACAATGACTGCGTCGAATTGCGATGCGTGAGACTGCAGCCATGGCACGAGGCGCGGACAATACCGGTAGTTGCCGCGCGATGGTCCCAGCGCATGAACCGGAAGCGGGAAGTCCTGCAGAAATGTCGCACCGGGGTCGTCGAGCGTCACCACTTCGACTTCGTGCCCCATCTCCATCAAGGTCACGCCGCCCTGGCGCACGCCTTCCGCCGGGCCACCCGCCTTCGGATCAAGCGACGCGAGTAAATGGAGAATTCTCATCGCCGTCATTTCTTGCCGAATGGCAGCAGCGTGCGGCTGGAATCGAGCGACATCGCTGCCCACGTCAGTTCGTCGTCCGCCGGCACCCGCGGGCCATCGTGCCCGTCGCTGATCCGGTGTTGCCCCCCCATGCCTGCCTGCGAAATTCCCAGCTCACTGGCGATTCGTCCAGCGAGGCGCAGTGCCAGTGCAACAATCGTGATGGTCGGAAAATTCGAACCCACCGTGGGGAAAACCGAACTGCCAGCGATATACAGGTTCGTCATCCCGTGCACTCTGCAGTTTCGATCGACGACACCCTCTCTGGGCGAGTCGTGCATGCGCGTCGTGCCCATATGATGCCAGGTGCCTTCGAGTTCCGCTGGCCAGGAACCGCCCTCGATCGGCGGATCCAGCGTAACCTGGGCCACGCCGCTGCGCTCTAGCTCCTCGCCGACAAGTGCGAAAGTGCGATCGAAGGTACGCTGCACATTCGACGTCAGATGCCACGCGACGCGCACCCGGTTCATGCCGAGCCGGTCTTTCTGCGTCGAGAGCGTCACGCGGCTATCCGGATTCGGCTCCGCTTCGGCGATGGCTTGCATCTTGACCTGCCTGATCAATGGGCGGGGATGCAGGATGCGGGTCACGCCGAAGCCTAGCGTGTCGACCGGATGCGCAACCATCGTCGCGAGATCGCGCGCTGGACGCCAGCCGGGCTGATCCTTGTGCAGCAGCGCCTGCTTGCAGCGAATCAACGCTTCGGCCGCGTTGCTGCCCTCGCCGCTAAACAACGAGAAGAACCAGACACGCGCATTCAGCAAACGCTCCCGCTTGAGCAGTTCAGGGGTTAGCGCGAATTGTGACGCAATGCGCGTACCGTGCGCTGACACCGCGTTGTTCTGGTAGTGGTACTTGATGTCGTACAACTTGTCGCGCGACCATGCCCGGTTGAAGCGAACGGTCGCCGACATCAGCCGCGGGTGATCCATATAGAAGCGACCGACGAGATCGTTGCCGTTGCCAAGACCGGCCGGCTGGACCTTGTTCGAAGCCAGCAGCAGGCGCGCATTCTCGATGCCGCCCGTGGCCAGCACGAAAATCTTCGCGCGTACGCTGATGCGACGACCGCTCAACGTCGCAACCTGCACCTTCGACACTGTGTGTGCCTCATCCGGGGTCTCGATGTTGACCACGTTTGCATACAGGTACACGCAGACCCGCCGCGATTGCCCGAGATCCTTCCGATAGAGCTTGCCAAAGCGCGCTGGCGGGCTGAACTGGGAGATCATATCGCGCACATTGCCGGTGACAAGCGGCACGCGGCGCACATCGCGCCGCCCGATCGAGGTTTCCCAGAACTGCGGATCGAAGTTGTTGGGGCCAAGCCTCAGCACCGCATGGGTGCGCGCGTAATACGGTGCGAGCTCGTCCAGACCGAACGGCCAGCCGCTATGCGCGACCCAATCGCGCTTTTCGAAATCGAACGGGTCGAGCGGGCGGCACCACCCACCCCAGCAATTGCTGCTACCGCCCAGATAGCGGCTGCGACTACCGTCCGCGAATTGATAGGGCAAGCCCGCGTTCTCACCACGGTACAGATCGCGGGTCTGCTCATCCGGCTTGAAGCCGCCGCTCTCGAGCACGCACGTGTCGATCCCGAGCTTTTCCATTTCCAGCGCAAGTGTAATGCCTGCGGCACCGGCGCCAATGATGCACACTGCGCTCTCGACGCAGGAGCCTTCCTCGATAGTGCGGGTATCAATGAACATCCCGATCGCTCCTCGATGGATTCCGTCGCGGCTCCATCCGCGACGCTCTCCAATCATCGGTCACGCAAACAGTCGTGATCCGACAAGAACGCCGCGTGACCCGCCACACTGCGCACGCCAATCTGAGGAAACGACATGCTTCCTGACCGGGCGCATCGGACTGATCCGTCCTAAGGTGCCGCAGACAATGCCGTTTGATCCCGCCAAGATGGGGTGCTGACGCGCCAGGTTGCGACACCGGGATTTGAGGTCTCTTAGACTTTGCGCTGAGATCGCTCAACTCTGAACGATATGCCGAGGCAAGCATGCACAAGATCCTTAGTCCAATCGGGACGGAAATTGAGATCCCAGAGGTTGCCGCCGAAAACGGGACGCTGTTCGACCTGACGGACCTCGCGGGCGCGAGTCGTTACTATGAGGAAAACGGGTACGTCGTCGTTCGCGGCGTGGTCACCACGGGTATGTGCGATGCCATCCGCCACGCATTCGACCAGACCGTCAAGCGCTATCCGGGTTACATCTATCGACAGGCCACCGCAAACCCTGAAAAGAACCGGATGAACGAGCATGGATTCGTGATGAATCCGCTGCTCAATCTTCAGTCTCTCAGTGATGCGGACTTTGCGTCGCTTAAAGGACGTGCAGTGAAGGTGTTTGCGAGCGAGCCCATCAAGGCCATCAATAGAGCGTTGTTTGGCGAAGAAGGCAAGCTGGTCCAGAGCATGTATTTCGAAGGAAACTCCGAGACATGGCCGCATCAGGACACGTATTACCTCGACAGCGAGAACATTGGCACCATGTCGGCATGCTGGTATGCGCTTGAAGACATCGATGCGGGAGCCGGTCGCTTCTTCGTGATCCCTGGCAGCCACCGCATCGACATGGCGAAGAACGGCAAGGACTTCGACGTGGCGTTCAATCACGGACGTTACAAGGAACTGATCCTGAAGGTCATTGCCAGACACCAGCTTGAATTCCGGGCACCCTTCCTGAAAAAAGGCGATGTCCTGTTTTGGAACGCCAAAACCATCCACGGCAGTCTGCGGACGACGCGACCGCAATTCTCGCGTAGTTCGCTGACCTCGCATTTCATTCCGGCATCTCATCGGTTTCTCCAGTTCCAGTCGAAGATCAAGCCGCTCAATCTTCGCGAATTCAACGGAATGGCATTTCACTGCCCGAAGGACATGGACCGTCTGTCAAGCCGGGTCGTGCTGGGTGTCGAAACGATGTTCCCGAAGACGTTTCAAATGACGAAGAAGCTGGCGATCAAGGCGCTGGTGAAGTGAACAGGCAAATGACCAAAGTCGTCGATCTGAGTCTCGCTGGCCGCGGCAACTACGTGTCGAACCGGGGAGCGTTCACGCTGCTCGCCTGGTTTGTGATTGAAGCGTGCATCGTCAATAACCGGCTCATGCCCGTATCGCGCTTGCGCGCGGCGTTGCTCAGACTATTCGGCGCCCGGATCGGCAAAAACTGTCGATTCCTTCATGCCATTCGCGTGAAGTCGCCGTGGAATCTGGAAGTCGGCGACAACTCGTGGTTCGGTGAGGATGTATGGATCTACAACCAGGCGATGATTCGCATCGGCTCTAACGTCTGCATATCGCAAGGCACGTTCCTGACTTCGGGCTCCCACGACCTCGATGAAGACATGGACCTTCGTGTTTCGCCTATCGTCATCGAAGACGGTGTATGGATCACGTCGAAGTGTGTGATCCAGAAGGGCGTGACGATAGGGAGGTCCACTGTCGTGACCCCACTGTCCGTGGTGCATCGATCGCTGCCTGCGGAAGGAATCTACGGCGGCAATCCCTGTCGTTTCATCCGGAAACGCTTTGCATCCTGAAGGTTGACGCTCAAGGCAAGACAACCGTTAGCCTTGTCGGGGCCTTTCCGCCCTGAAGACTGTCCATATGGTGAGCGCCAGTGACCCAAGACGACCGGCTAGTTGTACTGGACCTGGGTAGAGCAGTGGCGATACTTGGGGTAGTTGCCGTCCATCTCTGCTCATGGGTGCCGGCGTTACCGTCCTGGCTGTCGCTGCTGGCCGGGAGTGGCCAATATGGGGTTCAGCTCTTTTTTGTCATCAGCGCGTTCACGATCTGCAAGACCCTCGCCGATGACCGGAAAAAAGGTCTGGACACAGCCCCCCTGATCCGACGGTTCTATCTGAAGCGCTTCGCCCGGATTGCCCCGCTGTACTACCTTGGCATTGTGATCTATGGCGTGCTCGATCGGGTTGCGATCAGAATCAGCCATGTGCACGTGCTGAGCGCGCACGGCACGTGGGACGTGCTGGCGAACGCGCTGTTCGTTCATCAATTCGTCCCGGGTGCGATCAACAGCGTCGTGCCAGGGGGCTGGTCTATCGGCGTTGAAATGGCGTTCTATGTCGTAGCGCCCGCGCTGTTCCTGATGTCCAGAACGCGGCGGGGCCTGTGGCTTGTCGCTGCAACCACGCTTGCGGTCTGCTACGGGACTGTCTGGTTCGCCCTACGCGGTGCCAGTACCAACGCTGTCATCAACAATACGTTTCTGTACTACTGGCCACCCACCCAGTTCCCGTGTTTCATACCCGGCATCATGCTGTGGAGCTATTGCAGAGAAAAATTCCAGCACGAGCGTCCGGACCTCCACATGGTGGTTCTCGCCGGCGTCGGCGTGACAGCCGGTTATGCGGCCTTGCTGGCCACAGGCGCCGGGCTGAATCTATCGTACGCTATCACTCCGTTGATAGCCGCAGCAACGGGTGCCTCCTTGCTGCTGCTATTCGCGGCCTCTCGCGAAGCGTTGACGAAAATTCGGATCGCGCAAAAACTTGGGGAAAGAAGCTATGGCGTGTACATCTGGCATTTCCTGGGCATTTTCATCTTCCGGCTCATTGGAAAGACGTTCGGCGCCCAGTTGCAAGTGATTCCGCCCGTCTTGCTGTTCGCGCTTGGCGTGACGCTTGTTACGCTCCTTGCGTACGCGCTGTCTACCTGTTCGGAACGCCTTGTAGAAAGGCCGGCATCGCGATGGATGCGCGAAAAGCTGTCGGGCGGTCCAGCCCCAAAGACGCCAGCAGGCAGTCGCCCGGCTACGTCGCCAGCCACCGATTGAGACGCGTCGAGGCGCCCGGATGATTCCTTCAAGCTCACGGGTTTGGTTGCCCGCATCATCGCTCAATAGAAGTGAGTTTATGCCCCAAGGCTACCCGGCCTCGGGCGCCATCGTCTGCAGCGGGCGCTGTTTCGAAGCATCACGATCGAGTTCGGGACGACGCTGTCAGAACGTCTTGTAGACGATGTCGGGCGCAGGAGCGCTGGAGATCACGAGCGTTAACACCGTGATCACCGCCAGCGCTGTGCTCCACGCAGTCCGTGTGTAACGCGACAACACCAACGGGTGCGCGGACGGCCCGACCAGTAGTGCGCCGGCATGTGCCCAATGCAGCAGCGCCAGCAAAAGCGACGCGCCTGCGAACACCAGCAGCCACACCAGCGCGACCGTGCCCCAGCCGAGCGCGGCGACAATCGCGTTCATCTGCGCCCAGGTTGACCAGAACCAGAACAGGCTGAACGCGAAGAACGTGAAGGTCAACCCACGCGTGCACGCCGAATAGAACCCGTTGTCGCACAGCGCGATATAGCGCTTCTTGCCGAGCCGCACGGTCATCAATATCTGGTAGAGCTTGTTGACGCTGACGCCGCCGCCTTGAAGCAGGCCGAAGAACAGGAACATCGAGGTCTGCCCGTGCCACGCGCCCACCAGAAAGAACGTTACGAAGAACGCGAACACGCCGAGATACGGCTCCGCCTTGCGCGACGGAAAGCGCTTCATCAGCGTGATCAGCAGCGGGTTGTAGACGTAGGTCTTCAGCCAGGTCGACAGCGTGATATGCCAGCGCGCCCAGAAATTGATGAAGTTGGTCGACGAGAACGGCCGGTTGAAGTTTGGCGGCAGTGCGATTCCGAAAAAGCGCGCGACACCCATCACAACGTCGGTGTAGCCCGAGAAATTGAAGTACAGATAGAGCGGATATACGGCAGCGATCACGACGCCGTTCAGCAGGCGGTCCGCAACCGGTTGCGCAGGCGACAGCGCCCCGAGCGCCTGGTGCTGCACGCGCGACAACACCATCGACACGATCGCAACCTTGAAGAAGCCGAACACGATCCGCTCGAGCGCGCGGCCATAGTCGATCACGTCTGGAAGGAGACGCTCGTCGGTCTGCGTCGCGTAGTAGTCCTGGAAGCGCTGGATGGGGCCGGACACCAGAGACGTGAAGTTCAGCACGTAGTTGAGGTAGACGACTGGCGAGATACGCACCAGCAAGCCTGGGCTGCGTGCATCGATGATCAGGTGCAGCATGCGGAAAAATACGTACGACACGCCGATCGTCACATACGGATGGTCCAGCAGAAGGACCGACGGCACGAAGGCGTATCGCTTCAACCAGAAGAACATGACGATCATCAGCGCAAGCAGCGGCACGAAGACTGGCAGCCCAGGCTTTGCCTGCATTGCCCGTGCGCCCGCGAAGCCCACCCCAAGGAACGCGGCGAACGGCACCAGCGCGGCCGGGTCATGCGAAAACGTCGACAGGAACGAGAGGTTCACCAGCACCAATACGAGGTTCTGCCACCTGACGGAGCGCGACAGGTTGAAGACCAGCGCCGCCACCGCCGCGAACGCGAGGAACTGGAATGATGGAACAATCACGATGCTCCCCCGGCTACGGCGTATTGCATGAGTCGAAAGCGGCGATGCCGCTGTGCGACAGACTGGCGATGATCCCGTGGGCCACCGCCTGCGACCCGTCTTCGTTCAGGTGGTTGTCGACCGGGTAATAGAATCGTGCGGGATGTGTCTCGTGGCTGAAGGCTGTGAACAGGTCGACGTAACGGACCCCGTGCCGCTGCGCGATCACGCTCATCGCACGGCCGAGCGCAAACGGATCGACTCCTGATGGCAACGGCTGCGTCGTCAGCAACTCGGCCTGCGCGCGCTGAGGAATGACGACCAGCAGCAGCGGCACACCCGCCATGCGAAACCGGTCGGCGACATCGCCGAGCAACTGGTCGAACGCCGCGAGCCGTTGCTGCCACGCGCGCGAAAAGGGCTGGCGCAGGAAGTCCGCCTTGTCCCCGTAGCGCAGATACATCGAGACCTGTATCTCCGGATTCTCGAACATGAAATGTTCCGCCACCGAGATCGCGCGACTGTCCTGCACCATTCCCCTGGCCACGCCCAGCAGGTCTGGGTGTGCCCTGGGTACGCCGGCGGTCCCGGTCGGCGCGGTCGCCGCGACCCGCTTCAGACCGGCCATCTCCCCGTCGGGCAGAGTCAGCTTCTCGAGGTCGAAGGGCGCAACGACCAGCATCGCGGCGTCCGGCCGAAGGCGCAGCGCCGGGCCGACGCGGGTCTGGAATTTTGCGAGTGGCAAGCCGGTGGTCCCGAGGTTTTGAAATTCGACCGGCCGGCTGCATATGCGCGACATTTGCGCCTCGCTGAGCGCTCCAAACGAGTCCGCGTAAGCGACGCCACTGCCCTCCGCAAACGAGGAACCCAGGATCGCCACGCGCTGCGCCCCAGCCGGCTTCGGCCCGCACGCATCGGTGCTGCGGAAGCCGCATTCGTTGTAGTGATAGGTGATCCAGCCGGTTTCCGGAACCTTGACGCGCATCGTGCAGTTCGGCACGTTGGCAACGCCGAGCGCGTTGTCGCTGACGTGACACTCGCCGCCGGCGTGAGCTTCTGACCATGCCAGCCGTGTGCCCATTTCGGACACGAAGAACAGCAGCAGAACCGTCAGCACGACGATTGCCGGCAGCAGCACGTAGTCGCGCCGCGACAGCGTACATCCTGGTTGTTCGTGACGGCTGGCCATCCGCATTCCTTAAGCTGGCAGTGCCACATCGAAGCCGGTCCGATGCACGACGAAATGCTCGACCGGACGACTGCGCGCGTCCGTCGAGATCTCCCAGACTGTCGTGCCGTCGTCGTGCTCGCCAATCGGAGTGAAGCCGAGCGCTGCGTAGTGATCCTTGACCAGCGCGTTACGCCCGGTCGGCACGTAGCGTCCAGTCACTCGCGCAATGCCACGCTGCGCCGCGTGCGTGAGTATCTCGTTGAGCACCATCTGCTCGACCTTGCGGCCCAGCACCCGGCAACTCATCAGCCAGGTGTCGATATCCCACGTATCGGCCTCGCCGCTGTCGTTGACGGCATCATACGCATCGCCGCGCAACGGGCGACAGATTACGACGGAGATCATCCCGTTGTCGCCGAATATGTCAGTCAGGCGCACCTGCAGCGTGAAGCAGCCGCCGTCCTCTTCGAGACGCACGACGTCGGCTTCGGTATAGCGGCGGGTCGTCAGGTTGAACTGGTTCGACTTGTTGATCAACTGGACAATCCGTGCGCGGCTGACGCCGTCGAACGGGGCGAACGTGATCCGCATCTCCAGCGACTTCAGATACGCGTCGACGTCGCCCGCTTGGTTCTGTAGCGCGATCCGGCGCGCGTTGTCCTCGTAAAACACCGCGCGTTGCCGGTCCTCGGCGACGAACGACAGCGCTTCGAAATAACCCGCCGCATTCAGCGTGCGCGCATACAGCGACGGATCGTCGGGCAGTTCAGGTACCGCCACTTCGGGCAGCATCTCCCGCACCAGGTTGCGCTCAACCGGGTTATCGTCGAGAAACACCATCGATTCAAGGCCGAGCGACAGTTCCTGAGCGATCGCCCGAATATTGGTTGCCTTGTCGTTCCAGTTCGCCTGGAATACCGTAAAGTGGTGCTCGCGCAGCAGCATTTCCGGGTGCTTCTGGAACGGCAGTCTCGCGGTTTCATCATTATTCTTCGACGATACGGCAAGCATCACGCCGCGCTCGCGCAGCGCCAATGCCATCGTCTGAACGCTCAAATGCGCTTCGCCAACCACGTCGCCTTGCGCGATCCGGATTCCTTCAAGCAGGTCGTCGCCGATCACGCCGCCCCACAATGTGTTGTCGAGATCGAGGATCAGCACACGTCGACTCTTGCCGCGCGCCGCACCTGACAGTCGGCCCAGATGGTCCGCATACAGCGGCAGGTAGGCGGCAGAAAAGGGATATTTAGCAAGATTCCATTGCGATGGTGAATGCCAGTTTGCGAGCCCCACTGTCTGCGCGAGCGTGTGGACGCCAAACAGGATCGCATCGCTGGCGGCGACGCGGCGCACCAATTCGTGATTGAAGCGTTCGATCAGGTTGTGCAGCGTGCCCGGGATCGCCGCGTCGCGGCTGCCAAACAGCGTTTCCGGCGGCGGTGCAAGCGTCTGCAGGATCGGCAGCGCGTTGCCGTGCTGGCGCAGCCCTTGTGCGATGCTCTCGAGGTAGTGCAACGCGGCGTTCACACTGGCCTGTGCTCTTTCTTCATTGCCCGGTTCGACACAAAACGGCAGCCCCCGGTAATCGACCGCGACGAGCACTGCGTCGAGTTTCCCGGTGTTGATAGGCGAATCCGGTGTTAGCGCTTCCTGCGACACCTGGTCGTAACGACCCAACACGCAGTCGAGCGCAACGCCGTGTCGGGCGGCCGATGCGACCAGAGGCCAGGCGAGGTGATCGAGCGTGCAGTTACTGACGATGCCGAGCCTGAACGGAGTCAGCGGCGCGAGCGGACGCCCATTGCGGCGCGCGGCAGCGATCGCCTTGCCGAGCCGGACCAGCTGGTTTTCGTCGAGTGCGTGGGTCGCGAGCCAACGTACCAGCTTGCCGGGATCGACGGCCAGGTCGTTCGCGTCGTTGTTTGCGAGTGAGCGGCACTGGGCGGCAAAATCGGCGGGCGGGGGCGGCAGCCATCCCAGCGAGGCATACAGATCATTGACCATGCGACATAACCCCTCAGGCGGACATGGAAACGCTGGTTGACAGGTTACTGCCGCGTCGGCTGACTCCGCGATCCGATCAACTGGACAAATTCGCCGACGTCTTTCAGCCCGACGATGTCAGACGCGGCAAATTTGACGCCAAACGCCTTCTCGACAGTCAGCACGAGCCGAATGTGCGCAAGACTATCCCAGCCATCGATGTCGGCCGCAGTCGTATCGGGGTTCGCGACAATATCGTCATCGTCAAACACGTCGCGAAACACGTCCGTGAGCTTCGCGTAGATTTCCGATTGGATCATTCCATGACCTCATGAAGAGTCGAGCCCTGAGTCCCTTCGTTATCCAGAATTTCTTCCGGCTCGCATTGAATTTCATGCGTCACGTACCGTCGCGTTACCGTCGATCGCCATTTCCGTGCCGCGCGTCGCATCCTGGCTTGCGTAAAACCGCATACGAATGTCCAGATGCTACTAGGTGGCCTTATCCATTTCCGGCCAAACAGTTGGTGTGATACGCCATTCAAATCCGGGGACATGTTCAGGAGCGGGCTTCACTCGAGACACGGCATGCGCACTTCGCAACAGCTCCCGTCTGCGGCGGACCAGCATTTCGGGCAGATCCCTCAGCCGCCACAGGACAGCGGGGAAAAACGGACGCCGGGATTTCAGCAAACGCCTATGCTCAAGCAAAAATGGCCAGATGAGCACAGGTTTTGTCGGCCATGGACTGGCATCACCTCTCAGGCGGAGCACCCACGGTGACTACTATCAGGATACGGTTCCGTTGTCGCCGATGCCGCCACTCGAAGGAGATTCATCATGCTCGAAGTCGCTCGATGTACCGTGTTGACGCTATCCATCGCATGCGCGTGCGGCACCACGTCCGCCCATCAGCCGCAGGGCTATGGCGATGCTCCCACGGCTCGCGGCATGGGAGCGGACCTCGCCGAGGCACGCGGTATGGCCTTCACCGCACCGCCCGTGCTTCTCGACGGAACGGACGACGCGCAACTATCGGGTTCGCCACAGCCGTACGAGGATGCCTATCAATCGCAAATGACGGCCGTCACGCAGCACCAAGACGTTCTGTCGGGGGCAGACGGCACCCATACCCCCACATCGCAGGAACGCATGCTCATCGGGGCAAACGCACCGTTGGCCATGGCCCGGATTGCGCTTGCAGCCCCCCAGGACACCGGAGCCCTGCGCCGTGGGCGCAGCGCCGGCCCGACGCAAGGCCCCGCCGCCGCTGCCCGGAACATCTATGGCGACGGCACGTCCCTTCACCCCATTTACAGGTTGCCGTGGTAGCCGGGTAGCGTCCTGATTCAGTCGCCCTGCGTCGGCTCAAGCGGCGCCGCAACCGGACTCTCGTGCGTCAGGTCGTCTGCCTCGTTCAACCGACGGTTTTTGCGCGCAGTCGGCTCGCCCTGCGCACCTAGCTGCGCCAGTCTGTCGTTCAGGCAGCCCAACACCGTCGTCGTTGCCAACGTGCGTTCGGCGAATTCGCGCGCAGCGATGCCGAGCGCCGCACGCCGTTGCGGATCAAACGCAAGCGCCTCGATTGCCGCGACCAGCGCGGGCACGTTTTCTGGCGGAACGACGACACCACGCGGCGAAACCACACCGAACAGCTCAGTACCGGGGCAAGCCATCGCGACAATCGCACGGCCGCTCGCCATCATGCCGCCCAACTTCGACGGCATCACGAGGTCCGCCGCGCCGCCGCGTTGTGGCAGCACGTGGATGTCCGCCACGTTCAGCAGTTCATTCAACCGATCCGCTGGCTGGAGCGGCATGAACCGGCAATTCGGCAAGCTCGCGCAGCGCTCTTCGAGTTGCGCGTGGGCCGGTCCGTTTCCGCAGAATACGAAGCTTATGTCCTTGTGGTGCGCAAGCACCTCTGCCGCTTCGACTACAACCTCGAGTCCCTGCTTGGCCCCCATGTTCCCCGCATACAGGACAACAACCTGGGGCGTCGACTCGTCGAGACCGAGCAACTGGCGATAGTGGCGCGCGCCTGGTAATGGCGTGATCGTCCGTGTGTCAACCCAGTTTGGCAAATGGTATGTCTTGAGCGGATCGACGCCCTTGAGGATCGCGCGCCCGGTCATCTTCTCTGACAGGCTCGACACGACGTCAAAACGACGTAGCAGCATGCGTTCGATTGCAAGCGCCACGCGCCGCGCCCGTTTGCCTCGCATCAGGCCGAGGTCGAACGCCGCGTCGACCTCATAGTCCTGAATGTGCAACCACGACTTCGCGCCGCTCGCGCGCGCCAGCGCCCACGATGCGGGTGCGCTCATGAGGCTCGGCGCAATGCTCATCACCAGGTTTGGCCGCCACACCACGTGGGCAGCCAATATCGGCAACGACGACAGCGCAAAGGTTGCAAGATGCAGCAGGCGCTTGACACCCGTGGGCACCGCCGGAACCCACAAAGGCACACGCCGGATCTGCACGCCGCGCGTGAGTTCGATGCGATAGCGCCAGGGACTGTAGCCGGTCTCTATCCGCCACTGCGGATAGTAGGGTGGCCCACAGACGACGCGCACCTCATGCCCTTCGGCGACCATCGACTCCGCCATCTCTGCGGTGTATTTGCCGATACCGGTGAGCTCCGGCGCATAGTTGAGCCCGACGATCAGAATCCTCATACGCCTCTCCGTCATCCGTGCAGCACCTATGCGCCCAACTTTTGCCGCGACGCGCGTCGCTAGCTGGTCAACATCACCGCGCAGCCGCGTGCAATGTTCGACGCCGCCGTCGGTGGATCGAAGCGCTGAATGACGCTCATGCAATGTTTCGCAGTCTCGCCGGTATCCGCGAACGCCTCGAGCGCCTTGAGCAAGGTGCGTCGCAACGAAGCGCCGTCGCCAGGTGCGAACGCGTAGCCCGTGACGCCATCAATCACCAGTTCGGGAACGCAACCGCAGTTGTCGCTCACGACAGCGGGACAGCCGTGGTTCAGGGCCTCATTCACGACGAGACCCCACGGCTCGCTGATGCTAGGCAAGACAAGGCAGGTTGCACCGAAGTACTCGCGAGACAGGCCTTCGTCCTGCAGACTGCCGACGAAGCACACCGAGGCACCTAATCCTTCATCGGCCACTCTCTGCTTCAACTGATCGCCGAGCGGCCCGGTTCCGACGATGCGCAACTTCGCCTCGGGCACTTGCTGTCTGACCGCGGCAAAGGCGTCCAGGAGGGCCTCAACGCCCTTCTCCGCAGACAGTCGGCCCACGAACAGAAACACCGGATCCTGCCCGGCACGAAAACGCAGCCGGTCGTCGAGTGCGCTTTCCGGCGCGAACGACCACGGCAAAGCCGCCGCCTGGCACGGAATGAAGATCCTGTCGCGCTTCGCGCCGAGCGACATGAGGTATTCGCGGCTGCGCTCGCCGAAGCCGAAATAGCCGTCGCACAGCGAAAAGAACACTCGCTTCGGGATCGAGGTCAGGATACGATGCGGACGGTCACGGCCGGTCGAATCGCAGAACACCGCGCGCCGCTTGCCGGTCAGGATACAGACAAGCAGCATGGCCCAGTACTCTGGACGGTGGTAGCCGGGCAACACCACGAGGTCGGCCTTCGCCCTGAAGACCTCCATGACGAGGCGATACGTCATGCGCCAAACCGGAACGTCCTCGTAGCAGCCGTTGAAAAGCTTGCGCATCGGATACCGGTGATACGAGTAGTCCACGTCCGAGAAGCCGAGCCGGAAATGCTCGGTATCGGAGATTTGCACAATCGAATACTTGATCGCGCCAGCCGTAGAAATGGTGTGCAGCGCCGAGAACACCACTCCCTTATGACGCGACCACACGACGTTATGGAAGATCGTGACGGAGTTTGTCGTCATGTCAGACCGCCGCTTCGGAGTGAGTATCCGAGCCATAGCGCACCATGAAGTCCCGATAAGTCGCCTCGAGGCCCTCCCGCAAACCGATACTGGCGCGCCACCCCATTCGCGCGAGGCGCGACACATCAAGCAGCTTGCGCGGTGTGCCATCCGGCTTCGTGGTATCGAAAACGATCTGCCCATCGAAGCCGATTGCGACTGCGACCCGTTCTGCCACTTCCCGAATCGACAGATCCTCGCCGACGCCGACGTTCAGCAGACCGTCCGCCACCTCGTTCTCGAGCACAAAGACTGTGGCGGCCGCGAGGTCATCGACATGCAGGAACTCGCGGCGCGGCGTACCGGTCCCCCAGACGACCAATGAGCTCTCGCCCCGCACCTTCGCCTCATGAGCCTTGCGGATCAGCGCTGGTAGCACGTGGCTGCTGCCTAGATCGTAGTTGTCGTTCGGGCCATAGAGGTTGGTCGGCATCAACGCGACGAAGCGGGTCCCGTATTGGCGGTTGTATGCCTCGCATAGCTTCACGCCCGCGATCTTCGCGATCGCGTAGGGTTCGTTGGTCGCCTCCAGCGCGGAAGTGAGCAGGTAGGATTCCTCGATAGGTTGCGTACAAGCCCTCGGATAGATGCACGACGAGCCGAAGAAAACGAGGCGTGCAACACCGGCCTCATACGCAGCGTGGATGACGTTAACCTCGATAGCAAGATTCTGATGGATAAAGTCTGCCGGCTGCGTCGCGTTCGCGAGTATGCCGCCCACCTTGGCGCTCGCAAGCAGCACGATGTCCACGCGTTCACTCGCAAAGAAGCTTCGCACGGCTGCCTGGTCAAGCAGATCCAGCTCGGCCCGCGTTCTCGTGATGATGTTGGTGTAACCGTCGGCTCGCAGCCGGCGTACCAGTGCCGAACCGACCATACCGCGATGGCCGGCGACAAAGATGTTCGCGTTCTTGTCCATGTTCGTCACTCGTGATGTTCAAGGGCTGTGAAACCGGCGAGGGTGACAAGTGCGTCGCGGCGTGCGATCTGGTAGTCGGCGCGCACCATCTCCTTGACCAGTGCATGGAACGAGGTCGACGGCTTCCAGCCGAGCCGCACATGCGCCTTCGACGGATCGCCGAGCAGTGTTTCCACCTCGGTTGGCCGGAAGTAGCGCGGATCGACGCGCACGATGACGTCTCCCGGCGACACGCGCACCTGCTTGCCTTCGACCGCGTCGACGACGCCGACTTCATCCACGCCACTACCTTCAAAGCGCACCGTGATGCCCAGTTCGACGCACGCATGCTGGATAAACTCACGCACGCTGAACTGCGCGCCCGTGGCGATGACGAAATCCTCCGGCCGTTCCTGTTGCAGCATCATCCATTGCATTTCGACGTAGTCGCGCGCATGACCCCAGTCGCGCAGCGCAGACAGGTTTCCGAGATGCATGTCGTCCTGCAGACCTACGGCGATACGCGAGATCGCTCGCGTGATCTTGCGCGTGACGAAGGTCTCGCCGCGCAACGGCGACTCGTGGTTGAACAGGATGCCGTTGCACGCATACATGCCGTACGCCTCGCGATAGTTCACGGTGATCCAGTACGCGTAAAGCTTCGCGACCGCGTAGGGGCTGCGCGGATAGAAAGGCGTGGTTTCTTTTTGCGGCACTTCCTGCACGAGGCCGTAGAGTTCCGACGTCGATGCCTGATAAAAGCGTGTTTTCCTTTCGAGCCCGAGCATCCGGATCGCCTCGAGAATGCGCAGCGCACCTAGACCATCTGCGTTCGCGGTATATTCCGGTACTTCGAACGAGACGGCAACATGGCTTTGCGCGGCGAGGTTATAGATCTCGTCAGGCAACACGCGCTGGATGATCCGGACGATGCTCGATGAGTCAGTCAGATCACCGTGGTGCAGGAAGAAGCGTCGGTGCGCGAGGTGCGGGTCGCAGCATAGGTGATCGATGCGGTCCGTGTTAAACAGTGAAGTGCGCCGTTTGATGCCATGCACCTCATACCCTTTCTCGAGCAGCAGGTCGGCCAGATACGACCCGTCTTGTCCCGTCACGCCGGTAATCAAAGCAACTTTCCGACTCATTGCGTTCCCCTCGTCGACCGTTTGACTGCGGTGCGCGCTGGCCGCATGCCAGACACGCGCGAAATCGGTATTGCTCAGCTTGCCCAGACCTAGTCCATTCTTCCTTCGTATGCGTAGTAGCTTGCATAGGCGCCCCTCTGGTACGGCCGCGGCTGTGGCACATCGGTGAGCAGCAAACCGTTGAGCGTGACGCCGGCGTTGCTCAGGCGTTTGACGGCCTCCGAAATTTCCACCATCGGATGTCGTCCATGACGGACAACCATGAGCGCCGTGCCTACGTGCTTGCCTATCAGCGCGGCGTCTGTCACCGCCAGTACGGGCGGCGTATCGATGACGACGAGCTCATAGGCCGCGGAGAAGTATTCGAGCAGCGAGCGGAAGCGCTCGCTCATCAGCAATTCCGACGGATTGCCCGGCAAATCGCCTCTAGGAAGCACATCAAGACCGGGCAGTACATTACGCACCACGCAGTCGCCCGGGTCGGCACCAATCAGCAGGTTTGAAAGACCGGCCGCGTAGCCCATGCCGAAATGCCTGTGGATGTCGCCGCGCCGCATATCGCCGTCGATCAGCAGGACGCGCTTTTTGGCCGACGCGACCAGCGCCGCAAGGTTGACCGACAGGAACGACTTGCCCGCATCCGGTCGCGAACCGGTCAACATAATGATGTTGTTCCTCGAGGAGGCGAGCGCATTGTGCAGCGACGTGCGCAGGCTGCGCACCCCTTCGATCGCTACGTCGTGAGGTGCCTGCACCGCCAGCACGTGCACGCCTGCCCGCCGCTCGCCGACATTCTGTTGCATTCGCAGTTGCCCGCTGCTGCGCGGCACGATTGCACAGACTGGTAGACCGAGTGCACGTTCGATTTCCTGCGGATGCTGGACTCCCCCAAAGAGCGTCCGGCGCACAAAGGCCAGCAGCATGCCGATAAAGAGCCCTATGCCGCCGCTTATGCCGATCACCAGCGGTCGCTGCGGACGCACCGGCTTGTCGGCAGGTTCGGCGTAGTCGACCACTCGCACGGTGCCGATCTGACCGGCCTTGACGATGCGCAGTTGCTGCGCGCTGTTGAGCAGGTTCGTATAAAGCTCGGTATCGACGCGCACGTCTCGCAGCAGACGTAGCGCTGTCTGCTCGGTGTCGGGCAGTGAGGAAACGCTATGAGACAGTTTGCCCTGCACGCTCTGCAGCGCCCCGATTTGTGCATCCAGCGCGGCGACAGACGGATGGGTCGCCGTAAACCGCTGCCCCAGTTCCACGCGTTGTTGCTGCAGGTCGATGAGCTTTGTCTTGTTGTCGACGATCTGCTGCAGGAGCAAGCGGCTTTCCTCGCTCAGATCGACTGTGCCTTGCCGGTTCCGAAACGTGTTGTAACGCTCCTCGGCAAGATCGAGTTCCTTGCGCAACTGCGGCAGTTGCTGGTCGAGAAACGCCAGCGTATGTTCAGCCTCGGCCGATTTGCGATCGATGTCCTGCTGGACGAACTGACGCGCGATGCTGTTCACGATCGCAGCCGTCAGTTCGCTGTTAGGCCCCTCGAGCGTGACTCCGATGATGCCCGACTGCACGGTGACCTCCACCACGCCGAGCGCGCGTTGCAGCTTGTCGACCGTGTCGAGCGTCGACGACCTCGTGAGCTCGAACTGGGTGCCGGGCCGCGCAGTGAGCTCGTCCACCCGTAAGCGCACGGGACCGGCAGGCGTGGTACCGACCGCAACTTCCCCGGTGCGTGCCTGCAACACCACGACGCCCTTCCGGTCGCGCAACACATACGAGCCGCCCTCCTGCATCGTCAGCACGAACGGTTTGCCGTACAGATCCTTTGGTGTATCGAACAGCGTCACGCTAATCTGCTCGCCGCCCCAGGCGAAATTCCGCATGCCGAAGAGCGGTTCAGCAAGGCCGTCGCCGGCCCGGCGACTGGCAATGAAGCGGCCGACCACAGGGAAATAGCGCGGCGTCGCGGCGATGTCCAGATGCAGATCACGCACGGTCGCATCCACCACTAATCGCGAGCGGATCAACTCGATCTGTGCCGCAGTCGGCGATTTCGAATCGAAGATGGAAGCGAGCGATTGCAGCGCATCCTTGTTCGCATCGGCGTTCGCATTGTTGCTGTCTTCCACCTGAATGACCGCATTGGCCTGGTACACAGGCCTCTGCAGAAAGGCGAGCGCCGCGCCGGCCAGAAGCGCGGCGAGCGTGATCACCAAGATCATGCACCAGTGTTGCGACACCGCATCGAAGTAGTCCGACAGACGGAGCTCTTCAGTGCGGGCAGCATCGATATAGCGGTTTTCGAAGTTGGTAGCCATGTTGTCATGAACCCTGCACGACATTTTCATCAACCCGGAGCATCGCGCCGGTTCTGCATCGCCAGGCATTCCGGCGACGACGCTCATTTCGTCACGATCGCGGTAGTCAGCCCAGCGTTGACCAACGGGAGCAACAGGTTCAACACGCGGCTGAAGCGCACGAGACCGCTGCTGTCGATGTACACCACGTCCTTCGACTGAAGGTTGAACTGGTTCGCCAGCAGCATCGACACAGGTGACGTTGCATTCAGGTGATAGATCTCCGGTTTGCCACGCGCAGCGTCGCGAATCACATAGAGTTCTTTCGCGTCGGCCGACCCCGGATTCACACTCCCGGCCTGCGACAGCGCTTCGGCCAGCGTCAGCTTGCCGTCGGTCATCGGCATGACCGTCGCCGGCTTACCGACCTCGCCCATCACGTAGACGCCATTGTCTTCACGCGACATCACGCGCAACATATCGCCGTTCTTCAGCATCACGCGCGACGGGCTTTGTCCGCTCTCGATCATCTGCGTGACATTGACGGGATACGACGTGCCGTCGCGCACGATCACGATTCGACTTTGATCAGCGTTTGGAGAAAAGCCGCCAGCCCGGTTGAGCGCTTCACTGAGGGTCATCGGAATATCATTGATGGTCTGCGCGCCGGGCGCCCGCACCTCACCGTCTACATAGATCTGCCCTGCGCGGAACGATGTCACACGCACTGTCACCTGGGGTTTAACGAACACCTCGCTCAGGAGCCGGTAGATCTTGCGCTGCGCCTGATCAGCAGTTTCTCCCCCCACGTGTACGAGCCCCGCCGCGTCACCGGAGATATCTACCTTTCCCGCGTAGGGTAGCTGCACGTTGCCGTCGTGATCGACCACGAACCCTCCGGCCGCGTCCGAAGGACGCTGCGGGTTGCCGGGGGGTCCCACCGCGGCGGCCAGTTCCGGGTGATCCCAGACAGTGATCTGCAAGACGTCGCCAGGACCGATCCGATACGGACCGGGCTCCCCGAACAGCGCGGAAGAGTCCGTCTTCTTTGCCTGTGCGGCCGCCTCGCGCATCTGGCGAAGCGATGTCAGATTGATGTCGGTAATCGGGATCTGCTGCTCCACCGCTGGCTTTCCGTCCTCACCGCTGCTGACAGGCAAAGTCGGCGGTTGAACCATGCGCATGCCAGGCGAGACCATGCATGCCGACAATGCGCCGCACACCGCGATGCTCCCGAGGGCGCGCACGCCGCCTGCTGCGGTGCGAACCGCGCTTGCCCAGAAAGCCTGTTGTTTTCCTAAGCGCATTTGAGCCACCTCATTGAATCAATAGGCATTGCTGTGCACCAGGCCCTTGACGAGGGTAGCGGCGATAATCTTCATGTCCAGCGCCAATGACCAGTTGCCGAGGTAGTACAGGTCATGCTCGACGCGCCGCTCCATCTTTTCAATTCGATCCGTTTCACCGCGAAAGCCGTTGATCTGTGCCCATCCGGTAATGCCCGGCTTGATCCGGTAGCGATGGTTGTATCCGGCCACCACCTTCTGATAGAGGTCGTCGTGTTCGAGCGCATGAGGCCGTGGCCCGACAACCGACATATCGCCTCGCAGCACGTTGAAAAACTGCGGAAGTTCGTCGAGGCTGGTTCGGCGCAGGAACGCCCCGACGCGGGTGATGCGAGGATCATTGCGCGTTGCCTGGCTGACAGCTCCCGGCTTCTCCGTGTGCGCACGCATCGAGCGGAACTTGTAGATCGTGAAGACACGCCCGTCGGCGCCTTTGCGCTTCTGCCTGAATAGCACCGGTCCTCGCGACGACAGCTTGACCGCGGCGGCGATCACCAGCAGCACGGGCGCGAGACCAATCAGCGCGACAGCGGCGAACAGCCGGTCGAACATCTCCTTTTGCCTCTGTGCACCTTGCGATAGCGGCGACGCAACGAGGTTGATCGCCGGCGCCCCGAGCAGGTCGATCATGCCGCTGTCGAACATCGCCAGACTCCGCAGGTCCGGAAGGAAACGGATGTTGACCAGGTCGTTGCGCAGTTCCTTGACGCACTCGAGAATGGTTTTCTCTTCCGACAGTGGCAGCGCGAGCCACAACTCATGTACGTCCCGCGCGCGGAGATACTCGGCGAAGGCCTGCAACTGGTGGAAAACGGGTATGCCAGGAAACGCGGCTCCGGGCACCGGTGTGTCGTGCAAGACATCGAGGACGGCTGCCGTGCGAAAACCCGCAGCCGAACAGCTGTCGATCTTCCGCATGAGCGCGGCGGCATGTGCGCCACGTCCGACCACCGCCACCTCACGCAGGTTCATGCCGGCGTCACGCACCCGCGCCAGCACCCGGTGAACCAGCAGCCGGGACGCAATCAACAGCGCACCGGTCACGCCGGTCCAGTAAGCGAACCACAACCGCGAGACGAAATCGATCCGATGCAGCGAGAACATCAGTAGCAGTGCGCAGGCCTGCACGACCAGCCAGGCGAGCGCAACCTGTCCTGCGAGCGCCACCTTCGATCGTCCGCGCCATGAGTCGTATACCCCAAATGCCGGAAAGAGCGCCAGCGCGAACGCCGCCGCGAACGCGACGAATGCGCCATAGAAGCTGCGCTGCGCTATATCGTCGAAGCGGATCTGCGACGCGATCGCTGCGCCGAATGCGACCAGCACGACGTCGTGCACGCGCGCAGCCAATGCTTCAGGCTTGATCATGTTTGCCACCCGATCTGCGTTGAAGGCGGTGAGAAAGCATCGCAACTCAATTGCAGCGCCCGTAGGTGTCGTCGAAGCGCACGATGTCGTCTTCGCCGAGATAGACCCCGGACTGGACCTCGATGATTTCGAGCGGCACCTTCCCCGGATTCTCCAGCCGGTGACGCACCCCGAGCGGAATGAAGGTCGACTCGTTTTCGCTCAGGAGGAAACGCTCCTTGCCGCGCACGACGACTGCCGTGCCGCGCACGACGACCCAGTGCTCGGCGCGATGATGGTGTAACTGCAACGACAGGCGCGCTCCCGGGTCGACGACGATGCGCTTGACCTGGAAGCGCTCACCGCGGTCGATCGAGTCATAACAGCCCCACGGACGATGCACTTTCCGGTGCGCGTCGGCTTCCGGCGCGTGCTGAGCCTTGATCCGCCCGACGAGCCCCTTGACGTCCTGCACACGGGAGCGGTCAACGACCAGCACCGCATCCGCAGTCTCGACGACGACCACATTGGTGGTTCCGACACAGGCGACGAGCCTCCCTTCCGAATGGGCATACGACGATGTCGCCCCCTCGAATACCACTCGGCCGCGAGCCACGTTGCCCGCTTCGTCCTTGTCCAGCGCCTCCCAGACGGCATCCCACGACCCCAGATCGGACCAGCCCGCGACGAGCGGCACAACCACGCCCTCGATCGCGTCGCCGTTCGGGCTCGCCGTCCCTATGCGTTCCATCACCGCGTAATCGATCGAGTCCGACGGCGCTTTCGCGAAAGCCTCCGCCTGCGGCAGAAAGAACGAACCGTCATGCTTGCCTTCGGCAAACGCCGCAAGACATGCAGCGGACATCGCCGGTTGCAGGCGCTTGACCACCCCAAGCCAGACGCTGGCGCGCACCACGAAAATGCCGCTGTTCCACCAGTACGCACCCGACGCAACGTACTGGTTTGCCAGTTCGAGCGCGGGCTTTTCGACAAACCGTTCGATACGATGAACACCACCTTCAAGCACCCCGCCCAGCCGTATGTAGCCGAAGCCGGTGTCAGGCCGCGTCGGCGGTACGCCGAGCGTGACGAGCGCGCCACGCTGCGCGTGCTCTGCCGCTATAGCGATGGCCTGCTGGAACGCCACGATGTCGAGAATGGCGTGGTCGGCCGGCATCGCGACGAGGATCGCGTCGTCGCAGTTGGCTGCCGCCAGCGCCGCCGCGAGCGTCAATGCGGGCGCCGTGTCGCGCCTTGCCGGCTCGACCACGAGGTGCGCCGGGACGTCGCGTTCACGCAACTGCTCGGCCGTCACGAAGCGATGCTCACTGCCGCAAACGACGATCGGCATCGGCCGCACCTCCCAATGCGCGGGAAAGCCTTTCATCCGCCCAACCGTCTCCTGCAGCAACGAATTCACGCCGATAACATCGATCAGTTGCTTGGGATAGTGTTCGCGCGATAGCGGCCAAAGGCGGGTTCCCGAGCCGCCCGCGAGTATGACCGGGGCTATGCTCAAACGACGTGCCGTGGGCTCGGAGCCGGCCAGATAAATCGTGTCTTCTTCCCCTCCAGCGTCCTTATCGACGTCGACGGAATGAATTATGTTCATGATTTGCACTCCTACCCTATATCGAAACTTGCGTGGGCCCACGACGATGAAAGCGTCGAGGATCCTGCCAGTGGTTCAGGTCACTTCGGGTGTAGATCAGTACCGGCACGCCGTTGGGTAATTGCGCAACGCGTACCCGCGTGCTACGGGCTCGCCGTCATCCGTGATGACGTGGCACGGCTACGTGTGCGGTACTCGGTTGGCGAGATACCCATCCGTTTGCGAAAGATCTTCGCAAGTCGATCGCCGTTGCCCGTCCCACTGCGTCGCGCGATCTTGTCGACCGGCAGTTCGGTTTCTATCAGGAAGTTGCAGGCCATCCGCAAGCGCACTTGCGACAGGTAATCGGACGGAGTTACGTGCATCTCGTGCTTGAAGCGTCGCAGAAAATTGCGCTCGCTCATCGCGGCTACGTGTGCGGCGTCGGCCACCGAGACTGTCCTGTCGCAGTTCGACTCCATCCAGCGCGCGGCCTCGCGGATTTTTTCGGCCGCGCTCATTGTTCCGCCGTCGGCAAGACGCGGCACCAACGCCGCACCCATGCCGGGCACCACGCGATCGGCCACGCTACGCGCCACGTCGACACCGAGATCCCGCTTGATACACATCAGCGCACTTTTGGTGGAGTCGTGGCGATCGTTGACGCCATTCAGTGTGTGCTCCATGGCCACGTTGCTGAGGTAAGGGCTCACGCGCCTGATATCGTCGCGCTTGATCAGACCTGCAGCCGCGAGCACCAGCCATCCCTCCGCGATCGGTTCGATGCTGCAGGTACGTGTGCGCAGCCAGCACAGCAGACGCTCGTCGTGTGCAGCAGCTTGAGCGCCGTGCCCTCCTGCGACAAACAGCACATCAAAGCCTTTCCCGTAGCACTCCTCGATACCGTCCGTCCACATACGTGCTGTCGACGAACTGGCGATGCTGCCTCCGTCCATCGACAGGAAGAGCACTTCATAGGGCGCTTGCTCGCCGACGCGAGACGTCGCCATCTCGTTTGCAGTATGAAACATCTCGGCAATGATTCCCGCGCCCAGCAACCAGAACCGATCGAACAGAAGGATTGCGACTCTCCGTGCGGCCGAACGTTCGTTCACGCTTGGCGTATGGAGCCAGGTGATTTTCGCCGTATCGAGATACATGTTCGACATGATCTTCCCCTCTCACTTCGTCGGTTGCGGCCAGTTCCTTTCTTCGCTAAACCGCTTAGCTAGTTGCAGTGCATCATATCCACAAGAAAAATCACTGATGATGTCATTGACTGAAATACGCGTGATGTTGGCGGATTGCGTAGCCATGCACGAAACCACTATCCGTTGTTTCACGTCTTTATTCACGAATTCTGTGAATCGGCGTCTGCCGCACTGGATATCCGGGAATGCCTTGAATTTGCGAAACCACTAAAAGATCTGGCAAGGATCAGACTGGCCTTGGTCAAGGCGCGAGCAGATACACCGCATAAACCCATCGCGGATTAAGAGTGGCGCTGCGCAATGATAAAACGTAATACAAAAGCGATTTCGTTCGCGCACCGTGCAAGGTAAGAATGTCGCACTGCAGCAAGCATCAAACGGACCGGCCGGCTGGGAACGCCGCCTGGCGGGGAGGTATGACCTTGGGGGTCAGCGGAAGCTGATGAAAAATGTTTCAAATATGAAATAGTTGAGCCTTTTAAGGTCGCCGACGGACTAAGCCAGACAGTCAATTTGAAAACTGAGATAAGCTCAGATCCAAAATAAACCCGATAAAAATTGGTGCAAACCGAAAATAGTCAACCGGTATTAATGATCAACATCGAGACTGCGCCGGAGCGGCCGTTCCTCATGAACTCACCATCCATATCATCGATAGGCATTTGAAATGACATTGAAAATTGATGGTCATCTGAATATGCTTCCGTGAACAACAAAAACTGTTTCACTATTGATACAGCCCGAAAAATATATTCATCTTACGTATTTGTGCAAATGCATCATCTGCATATGTTCCCGCTTCATGGTCTGGCGTCTCTTGAGCGTGATTCGCAGTTTTGGTGCGGGCGCGTAGGCACAAATTCCTTTGTTTAGACAAACTAAACATCGGGCAAGGCAGCCCGGACACCGGCCTGAATGCCTCATGTCCAGGTTCAGGGAATGGCCGTTTTTGACGGCCGCGCCGGTCCACACTGCCGCCATTCGTCGAAATGCGCCACCTGATGTCAGACATTGGTGCATGAGCTGCTCGTCATGCACCGGAGACGTGCGGATGGGCACATTCGCACGTACTTTCCCGCCAGTACGGCGACCAACGCGTCCGCTGACGGCCGGTTCACACTGCGTCTGGTTGTGACCATGGTGTACGCCCCCCAGGACAGCCTGACGACTCGACCGCTTCCAACCTGCACCACCGTCACCCTCATCCTCAGGTTTTCCTGCCATCGGATGTCCGTACAAGACTCAGCACGCTCCCCACCCGTGGCGCCGCACTGGAGGGTTGTGCCCTGACTTCGCTGCCGCAGCTCTCCGATGATCCCAACGCGTTGGTGACGGTAACCATGACGGTCGCCAAGGCAAACGTCACGACACCCCTGGGTGCGTCGCCCAGCTGCCTTGTCCTGATGTGCAGAGAGTTAGGCGCAAATGTCTGGTGTCCCACAGACCCGCACCATGGCACGTGACGCTAGACTCGAATCATCACGGTGACCTCCCTGGTTCGCTCGTTGGAGTTGGCCCCGCTGCAGCGAACTTCTCTCTCTGAGCACAACCCCGAACCACCCCGCTTGCGGAGACGTCATGCCTGAACTTACCTGGTACTGGATGATCTTCGGCGGCATGCTTGGTTCCGCCGTCATGTTCCTGCTTGTGATAATGGGTCTGATAGGGCTCTTGTGGGAAGCGTCCGCTCAAATTGCCCATGACGATCATGAATGAGTGAACCCATGCTTGCCCGATCTGAATTTCTCGAAATCGTCCGCCTGACGCCGCTCGTGTCGATCGATCTGATCGTGGTTGACGATCGCGGACGCGTGTTGCTTGGACGCCGCGTCAACCGACCCGCGCGCGACACCTGGTTCGTGCCAGGTGGGCGTATCCACAAAGCTGAGTCGTTGAACTGCGCGTTCCGTCGCATCGTTCATGAGGAACTGGGCCTTGAACATGTTGACCATGGTGCAGCCCACTTTCAAGGCGTGTTCGAACATCACTACGACGACAACTTCGCTGGCGCTGCGGACATCTCGACACACTATGTGGTGCTCGGCTATGTGCTCCTGCTGAACAGATCAACGCCGATCGGTCGCTTCGAGCAACACAGCAATTATGTGTGGATGTCCCCGCCGGAGCTGCTGGCGTGTTCGGACGTGCATGAAAACACCAAGGCCTATTTCCGCCAGGGGCCTGTTTCTACCCGACAGTGAGTGCAGCGCGGGGATGCAGTGGCTGCCATCGTTTCGCCGCCGGGTAACGCGTCAGCGACGTCGCCAGATCACTGGCACTGCGCCGACGATGCGGGTCGGAGTGGTCGTGTCGGGATTGTCAGAGCGTTGCAGCAGCGTCCGACGCCAGGACGGGTCCCGCAGTCTGATGACCAGGACAACCTGATATGCGAGCTTTGAATACCAGGCCGCGCTCGGGCAGCATCACCTGGCTTTCAGCGTGAGTCGCAAGGGCAATTGCTGGGACACTCAGTGACGGAGCGGCTCTTCCCGACCCGGAAGATGCAGCGCGGTGGCAGCGTCGGCACACCAGCCACGAAAAGCGCAACGAGACCTCAGCCAGCAGATCGTCGCTTCTTGCAACGCCGTGCGTAGCGACATCGCCCGTCTCGATGCAATCACTGTTTCGCGCTCATTGACCCGTGTAGCCGACCGGCGCAATAACGTTGGCCTGCATCACCGAGGCGTTGGATGACACCACATAGACAGGCGATTCCGTCAGTGTGAGTTTCACCATGCCGTTCGTGTAAGCCATCGTGGTTGGATTCCCCATCATGTCGACTACCGTGACATTGCCACTAGTCCCGGGTGCGTCAACCGTCAGTGGATAGGATATGCTGTAGGTAGGGCTGTAGATACCTGCGGACGTCGGCCATACCGAATTGTTGTGCGTCCACATCGCGGTGATGACTTTGCCGCCCCCCAGCTGCTGGAAGACATAGCCATATACCATGGTCGGCAGTCCACGCAGGCGCCCAAGCGTCTGGGTGCCGTCGATGACGTGGGTCAATGCAGCCGCCGCCAGCGCCACGGGTTTCGGACTGATATTCGGCGACCCGGCCTCCCCCTGCGGGTGAGTGAGGTCAAAGAAGGTCCCCTCCCCTACCACGTCCGGAAAGTCTGAACCAAAGAAAAAGTACGTCACCTGCGCCCCTTCGCCCAGGATGATCAGATGGGCGCGCAGGGCGACCGCAGCCTGCCCGTACAGTTCATTCGCCGGCGGGTATGTGGGGCCGTAAGCTGCGCCAGCGTCGTAACTTATGCCTAGTTCGGTCGACCACAGCCGCATGTTCGGCTTGAACGACTGCATCTCTGCACGCAACGCGCGTATTTGTTGATCCAGCGCATTGGCCGCGTTGGCAGGGTCGGGATCGGTATCGTACTGCTCGGGAGGATGCGCAGGATACGTCCCGGCGTTGTAGTAGCTGTGAGTGGTGACGCCATCCAGATAATTGCCTAGTCCGAGCGGGACGTACGTTTGCAGATACCCTTGAGTGCATGCAGTCACGCAATGCGCGGGGAATACATTGGTCGTCCCCATGACCACGGCATTCGGATCCGTCGAGTGCAACCCCGTGTAAACCGCGGCATACATCGCAACGAAGTTCGCCGCGGAATCCGCCCACTGCGGCTCCCATGTCACCTGAAAATAGTCGTTTTGCTGGTTGGGGAAGTACGCCTTACGAATCGCTGCGGTGTCGGTTCCGACACGCGCCATATAGCCCTGGTAGTAGGACAGGTTGGTCGGCGCGTAGGCATCGTCCTGATATGCGCCGGTAGGGCTGGCCCATGCGGGTATGCCGTCCAGACGCAGCAGGCGCATGATCTGGCCGTTGGTGTAGAACGGATCGAGGTCCGACAGGGACGGTGTCCAGGTATTCGGTCCGTTGGGCTCCATCCAGGAAAGCTGTCGATTGTCGATGTTCTGCCAGATACCCAGATCCGTCAGCATGGGGCCGACATCGTTGAACCCCTGCATACCGAAACGGTGCTGCTCCAGATGAGCATAGGTGACAGCCGGAATGAAGGCAGATACGTTGGGCAGGATGCCGAACGTGGCGATCCCGGCAGGCCGCGTGCCGGCCTGTGGCAAAGTACCGCCTGCATGAGCCAGGGTCCCGGTAATGGCAAAATAGCCCGCCACGTTTGCCTTACACGACAACGTACTGGTTTGCACGCCGCTTGCGACCGGGAACGTGCCGCTGCCCTTGATATTGCCCAGCTGGTCCTGCATGGACCATGCGACGGTGTCGGCTGCGGGGGCGGCAGTAACGAATGACACATTGAATGCAGTGCCTTCGGCAAACAGTCGCGTACGGTCGCTACTTGGTGTATCGGCGGTGATCAGGCCATTTGCCGTCCCGCCAGATGCCACCGTCGGCGCAGAGCAGCTAATGGAACCCGCTGTCGTTGGAGGCGGTGAGGTCGTCGAAGATGACTGGATCCAGCAGGACTTCAAGACGCCGGGATCCGGATCCTCGCCGAAGGCCGCATTGCTGCAGCTGACGCTGTTGGTAAACGTCCTGGTCACGTTGTTTGCCGTTGTGCTGCCTCCATAGAGTACCTGCATCGTTCCGCTGAAGGAGCAGAGACCGTTCTCGGTCGCGCATTGCGTCCAGGCACCCGAAGCGGGCGGTGGCGTGGTCGTAGAGGTGCTGCCATACCAGCAACTTTTCTGATACCCATGGGCGGGATCCCGCTGGGAGACCACGCCATTCAAGCATTGAACACCATTTGTAAAGGGTCCATTGATGTCGTACATCAACGAAGGGGTCGTCGTGCCAAAAACAACCTGTTCAGTGCCGGTGAATGAGCAGAACTGCCCCTCAACTGCGCAATAGAGGTAGGTGACCCCATTGATCGTCAGGTTGCTCTGCGCACGGGCGGACCCGTTCAATGCGCTTACCAGGCAAAGTAGAAGTGCAAGACAGTGTCTCATTCCTGTGACTCCCGCAACGAGTTCGAATGGGTCGCGGGCTTCGGACGGAAGATTTCCCGCTTCACCTCAATCAGACAGGTAAGCCTGGAAGCTTTCTTTCACCTCAGGATGACGCAATGCGAAATCCACGGTGGCCTTGAGGTAGCCGATCTTGCTGCCGCAATCGAAGCGCTTGCCTCTGTAGCGATAAGCGAGAGCCTGCTCGTGCGCAAGCAGGGACTGAATCGCGTCGGTAAGCTGAATCTCGCCACCTGCACCAGGTTGGGTCATCCGAAGGTGATTGAAGATGCTTGGCGTCAGGATGTAGCGTCCCACAATGCCAAGGTTTGACGGCGCTCGCGCCGGCTCGGGCTTTTCGACGACGCCTGACATCCTGAACACCCGGTCGTCCCATGCCTTGCCTTCGACCACGCCATATGAGCGCGACTCTTCTGGCCGGATCTGCTCCACGCCGATCACCGAGCAATGGTAATGATCGAAGACCTCAATCATCTGGCCGAGGACCGGTGGCTGGCCGTCGATCAGATCGTCAGCCAGCACCACGGCGAAGGGCTCGCGGTTGATCAACTTTTCTGCGCACAGTACCGCGTGGCCGAGTCCCAAGGGCGCGGACTGGCGAACATAGAAGCAATCGACATGACTCGGCTTGATGCCACGCACAAGATCAAGCAGTTCGTTCTTGCCGCGCGCCAACAATTCCGCCTCGATCTCAAACGACTTGTCGAAGTGATCCTCGATGGCACGCTTGCCGCGACCGGTGACGAAGATCATTTCCGTGACGCCCGCCTCTATCGCCTCCTCCACCGCGTACTGGATCAAAGGTTTGTCAACGACAGGCAGCATCTCTTTCGGACTCGCCTTTGTCGCGGGAAGAAATCGTGTGCCCAGTCCAGCGACAGGAAATACTGCTTTGCGCACGCTTAGCATTTCACCCTCTGCTCTGTTCAGTCTGATTCAGATTCTTCAGGACTCGCGAGGCATGCCAACTCACTCAGCAACGTAAAGGCGTCATGAGGCCCGGGACCGGGCTTCGCGAGATACCCTTTGACCGTCGACGATAGCGCATCACTGGTCACCTTGCCTGCATTCCCGGATACGCATCTGCCCGCGTCAAGTACAGCGTATTCCTCACATGTCGAATACATCTGCCAACTGTTCGCTCTTTCCCGCCGGGTGCGAACGGGCGAACAGGTTCGCCGCGTATGATGAAACGAAAGGAGGAGAGAACCTCCATCCGACGGCATTCAACGGTACATCATCGTGACCTCGCCCATTCGGCGATCGTCGCGAGACCGCGCTCAAAAAGGCAGCAACGACGATGACACGCTGGATATCAGTGACGGATCTGGGTGACGCGGCACTGATGTTGCCGCTTGCGTTCGTGTGTGCCGTCTGGATATACGCATCGGACAGGTCGGCATCGGTGCGCTGGCTGCTGTCGCTTACGCTCGGCGCGTTGCTTGTAGGTGCGACCAAATTCCTGCACGCCGGATGCGGCATCGAGATTCCAGCTGTGCACTTCCGGGTGATCAGCGGACACGCAATGTTGTCCTCCGCTGTATGGACCGTGGTGATCGCGCTGCTGGTGGGAAGCGCGAACTCCAGATGGCACAGGGCCGGTGCCATGCTGGGCTTACTCCTCGCTGCAGCAATCGGCGTTGGGCGGGTCGTCGAGCACGCGCATACAACGATCGAAATCGTGCTCGGCTGGACGCTCGGCAGCGCCATTGCTCTCACCTTTCTCCGACGCTTTTTCAACGAGCCACGCTCAATGCCGCGCCCACTTGCGGCGGGTGCCGTGCTGCTTGCCATCTCATCGATCGCCTACGGGCACCACGCGCCATTCCAAAGAATCATCGTTCAATACTCGCCCAGTTTGTGCCGATGGCTGGAGTCTTGAACGGTTAGTCCGGTTACGGGTCGTCGGTTAAGCGGCGTGAATGTGGCTGGAGCCCGTGCACCGCGAAAAGCCGTTCAGGCCAGCGCCCAGCTAATCGCGGCCTGAGCATGCAGCGCGGTCGTATCAAATACGGGCAGCGTCACATCGTCCAGCCCGATCAATAGGGCGATCTCCGTGCAGCCGAGGATGATACCGCCAACGCCCCCGTGGCCCGCAGGCCATCGATGATCCGCTGGTATGCAACCCGGATGCGTCGCGCACGATTCCGTGGCACAACTCGTCTTAGATGATCCCGTGGACGAGCGCGCGCTCCGCTGCCTCTGGCACGACCACCTCGATGCCGTGCCGATCCTGCATGCGGCCGCGGGAGAACTCCTGCTCCATAATGAAGGCAGTGCCGAGCAGGCCCACGCGTCCAACGTGGGCACGGTGCCCGGGGTGGAGTCAGTGAATAGTCGTCTCGTCGTTCACAGGGAAATGAGCGGGTTCGACGGGCAGTAGTTGCACCGCGCTACCGAACCGACGCGCCCGAGGTTCCGGAACAGGAGAGCAGTGACCTCAAACTCCACGGGCGTCCGACCCAGTCCCCGGCTCCTAGAGATCGAGTACCAGCATCGGCGACTTCGAGCGCGAACAGCATGGCAGGAACTGGTCATTGGCACGTCGTTCGTCTTCGGTCAGGTAGACATCGCGGTGATCGGGCTCGCCCGACAAAACGCGCGTGAGACAGGTGCCGCATACGCCCTCCTCACACGAAGTAGCGACCATCACGCCTGCTTCGTCGAGCGCCTTGACCACCGTCTGCCCTGCTCCGATATCGACGATCCGTCCGCTCTTCGCGAGCCTGACCCGGAACGGACCGTCCGCATCTGCGTTGCCGCTCGCCGGCACGGCGGAGAAATATTCGCGGTGAACGTTCGTGTCGTTCCAGCCGAGCCGCCGCGCGTGGTCGAGCACGGCTTCGATGAAGCCGCCCGGGCCGCAGACGTACAGATGCTTGCCCGGCTCCGGGTCGCTCAACACCTTCGACAGGTCGATACGCTCAGCGAGCGGGGCGTTGTCAAAATACAGACGGGTGTGCGCCTTGAGATGCGGCTCGTCGAGGTGCTCGCGAAACGCGGTGCGTTCTGGCTCGCGCGTGCAGTAATGAAGTTCGAACGAAGCACCGGTACGCGCGAGACGCTCTGCCATGCAGAGAATCGGCGTCACGCCGATACCCCCGGCAAGAAGTATCGAATGCGTTGCGTCGGGTGACAGCGGAAAGTGATTCTTCGGCTCGCCGATCTCGATGAGCGTGCCCTCGGGCAACCCGTGCATCGCGGTTGAGCCGCCGCGCGATGCCGGCTCGAGCAGCACCCCGATCAGATACCGGTGCTGCTCGCCCGGACTGTTGCAGAGCGAATACTGGCGTATCAGTCCGTGACCGAGGTGTACGTCGATATGCGCCCCTGCGGAAAACGCCGGCAACGACGCGCCAGCGGGGTCGGCAAGTTCAAACGCACTGATGTTGTGCGCCACTTTGAATTTGCGCGTGATTCTGACTTTCATGAGCGGGCCACCTCCGCCGCGGCCTCGCGTTCCTGTTTGAGAAGCCGCTCGATCACCTTGCGCGACTGCACACCACCTGCGTCGATATTCAGGTTCATGATCCGGCGCGACGGATGCAGGAGCAGGTTGCGCTGTTGCGCTTCAAGGACTGCGAGGTCTTCGGAGAAAATCTTGCCCTGACCTTCACGGATCTTCGCGGTCAGCTCGTCGTCATGCGGCGCGAAGTTGCGCGCCATGCCCCAGAAGTACCAGATCGACGCGTCCGTCTCAGGCGTGATGAAATCGACGACGATGCTGCCCGCCTTGTGCTGCTTCGGCGCGTCGTAGCCGCCGTGCCCGGCGTGAGCCACACCGACTTCGATCAGTACATGGCTGGGTGGCGTGAAGCGGCAGATCTGCCAGCGATCGCACGGGACATCGTCGGCGAGTCCGTTGCCGCGTAGCGCGGTGGCCCAGAACGGGGGCGGCATGATGTTCTGCATATGACGGCTCGTGATTACGGAGTTGCCGTCGATGTGTGTTGCCGGCGGCGCTTCCTCGATCTCCGGTTGCCCGATACTGCTCGCATGGACGTAGGTCTCGTGCGTCAGGTCCATCAGGTTGTCGATCATCAAACGGTAATCGCAATTGATGTGGTAGAGGCCACCGCCATAGGCCCATTCGGAGTTCTCGGCCCACTCGAGATGGTGGATCTTCGACGGGTCGGCAAGCGCTTCCTCGCCGGGCCACACCCAGATGAAGCCGTAGCGTTCGACGGCCGGGTAGCGGCGGATCGCCGGGATGCCGCCGACCCTCTGTCCGGTCATGGCCGCGCATTTGCCGTTCGCGCCCATCACGAGACCGTGATAACCGCAGACCAGCTGGCCGTCGCGCACAAAGCCAAGCGAGAGCGCCGCGCCTCGATGCGGACAGAAATCCTCGACCGCGGCGACCTTGCCTTCGGGTCCACGGAAGAACACCATTTTTTCGCCGCAGATCGTGCGGCCGAGCGGCTTGCCGTCAATCTCGTCGGGCGTACAGGCTACATACCACGTGTTTTTCAGGTACATCGGCGTCTCCTGGGATGACTAACTGTATGAGCTTGAAATTGCGGCAGCGCGGCCCCGCTCACCCGCCCGCCAAAGGCGTGCGCCTTAACGACTGACAGGCAGGCGAATCAGCTTTCCGCCGGGAACCCGTTTCATCGCTTTCTGATTCTCCAGCGCGGCTCGCAGGTTCCGGTGGGCAATGCGCGCATGTTCGCGCATCAACGCCTCGGCGCGTGCGCCTTCGCGATTGCCAATTGCCTCGACGACTGCGCGGTGCTGCGCCTGTGCAATCAACAGCATTTCACGCGCGCTCGCATCGATCGACTGCACCATCACGAATGCGCTCGGCGAAGCGAATGGCATGGTCATCGCCTTGTCGATCTGACGCTCAATGACGCCGCTGCCGCACGCCGCTGCAAGCAACGCGTGCAGACGCCGGTTCGCATCGACGTAGGCCGAAAAAGTGTCGTCCGTCAGTTCGCCGGCGAGAATCGTGTCGATCTCGTCGACGCATTGGTGCAACTTCTTCAGGTGTGCAGGATCGACGCCGCGCTCTGCCGCCAGTCGGGCTGCAAGCCCCTCGAGCGTGCCACGCAGTTCGATCGAGTCGCCGATCTCGGTGACGGTAAACGAACGCACCGCGAAGCCCCCCGATGCAATCGGCTCGAGCAGCCCTTCATCCTGCAAACGAATCAGCGCGGCGCGCACCGGCGTGCGCGACACGCCCAGACGCTCGACCACCCATAGTTCGGAAATTCGGGCACCTGCCTGCAGATGGCCTTCCAGGATCAATTCGCGCAGACCGAGAAGCGCCCGTTCCGTTTGCGACGCGCTTCCCGGGACTTTGGCCCGATACATATCCGATGCTTCAGACTCTTTGCGGCTGGCGAGATCAGCCGTCGACGATTCGTCGACGGCGTGGGGCGCTTCGAGATTGGGAGTCGCGCCCGCGGGCAAACGGCTGTGGCTCATATCGTGGTCTGTGCAATGTACTTAACTTGATTGTATACATCACGACGACATTCTCAATTTAAATTCATCTTATTTGCGGGTATTCCCTAGGATTTCGTTCTATATTCCAATATCGATGTATACATCTTACGTGCACCCGAGTTCCCCGTCATACGTACGGCGCCCGCGACCACGCCCAATGCCGACGAAATCCCGCCGAAGAAGAGGGCAACCGATGCGCCATGCGGGCCGTAAATGTCGAACACTCCGGCCAGCGCCGCACCGATCGTCATGCCGACCATCCGCGACATGGTCATCAAGCCTGTGCCCCGTCCCCGAAGCAAAACTCATCGCAGGCTTTTGCAAAACCACATCAAAACACGCCTAAAGATTTTCAGATCACCACCGTTAACCCGTTCTGGCTCAGTCTCTCTTCGCGATCTGAATCCATGATGCCGAGCACATACAATTTCTGGCTGGTCCTCGTGTCGCTTGCAGTCGCCACGCTGGCATCCTATACGGCGCTCGATCTTGCCAGTCGCATTTCGCTTCTGACCGGCTCGCGCCTGCGGCACGCCTGGCTTGGAGGCGGCGCGACAGCCATGGGCGTCGGCATCTGGGCGATGCACTTTATCGGCATGCTGGCGTTCTCGCTGCCGATTTCGCTCGGCTATGACGCTGGCATTACCGGCTACTCGCTCGCCATCGCGATCGTCGTTTCGTACTTCGCGCTGCACATCACGGCACGTGCAGTACTGACACCCGTACGCCTCGTGAGCGGCGGGATCCTGATGGGCTTCGGGATCTCAGGCATGCATTACACGGGCATGGCCGCAATGCGGATGGAACCGGGCATCCAGTACGACCCGGTCCTGTTCGTCGCGTCGATCGGGATTGCGGTCGTCGCGTCGATCGCGGCGCTATGGATCACCCACACGTTGCGCGACATCTCGCAGCGCCGCCTGATGACCAAGCGGATCGGGGCCGCCACGGTGATGGGCATCGCCATCACTGGCATGCACTACACAGGCATGGGCGCGGCCGGATTCCTGCCCGGCTCGGTCTGCGGCGCGGCGAATGGCATCAGCGTCCAGTGGCTCGCGACGACCGTCGTCCTGCTTACGTTCACGATCCTGATCGGCACGCTGATGCTGTCACGCTTCGACGCGCGGACGACCTTTCTGGCGGGTTCGGTGGCGAACCTGAACGGCCAGATCATCCGCCTCGCGACCTTCGACACGCTGACCGACCTGCCCAACCGCCGCACCTTGACCGAGAAGATGGAACGTGCGATCCATGTGGCCCGGCAGACCGGAAACATGTTCGCCATCCTGTTCATGGATCTGGACGGCTTCAAGACGATCAACGATTCGCTCGGGCACCCGGTCGGCGACGAAGTTCTCAAGGCATTCGCGCGAAGACTGCAGCAATGCGTACGCGGCGGCGACACGGTCGCGCGGCTCGGCGGCGACGAGTTCGTGGTGCTGGCCGAAAACCTGACATCGGCGGAGGAGGCCGGGCAGATGGCGGAAGCTGTCCTCGACCGGATGCGCAAAGGTGTGTGGCGTGATAACCAGCCACTCCAGGTGATGCCGAGCATCGGCATTTCGGTTTTCCCGCAGGATGGCGAAACCGTCGATGCGTTGCTGAAGAACGCCGACGCCGCCATGTACGAAGCCAAACGCGGCGGACGCAGCACGTATCGCTTCTTCGAACCGGAAATGAACGCCGCCGCGAGCCGCACCTTGCAGATCCAGCATGTACTGCATGAAGCGCTGGTCGCCGGCTATTTCTCGCTGCTCTTCCAGCCGAAGTTTCGTGGCAACAGTGGCGAGCTGGCCGGTGCTGAAGCGCTCATCAGGTTGAGCCATCCTGAGCTCGGCACGCTCGCACCGATTGACTTCATTCCGATCGCCGAGCGCTCCGGCCAGATCGTCCAGATCGGCTACTGGGTCGTGCGCGAAACATGCCGGCAGATCCAGCGCTGGAAGCACGACGGCCTGCCCTTGATGAAGGTGGCGATCAACCTGTCGCCGCGTCAATTGTCGCAACCGGATCTCGTCACGTCGATGCTGGAGATCCTCAAGGAAGAGCAGGTTGCGTGCGAACAACTGATGTTCGAAATCACCGAATCGGTAGCAATGCAGGATGCGCCCAAAACGATCGAGATGATCGAGGCCTTCCACGAAAACGGTTTCGAAATCTCGATCGACGACTTCGGCACCGGCTATTCGAGCCTCGCCTATCTGCAACGGTTTCGCGTCAAGCAACTGAAGATCGACCGCTTCTTCACGAATGGCCTCGATGAGAACGGTCACGAAGGCAGCGCCATCGTTTCCGCGATCATCGCGCTCGCACATTCGCTGGAAATGGACGTCGTTGCCGAAGGCGTCGAAACCACAACGCAACTCGACAAGCTCAAGGCACTCATGTGCGATGAGATGCAGGGCTACCTGCTCGGGAAGCCGCTGACAGCCGACGCGTTCGGCGCATTCCTCCAGCAGCGGATGGTGGCTTGAGCGGATAACGGCGCTGGCCGGCGCGCCCTTTGGCGCATCCGCGAGAAACCGACAGGCCGGCGGACGACTGAAAACAGCGAACGCACGCTCGCCTGCTTCAGGAATGATCCTTGCGCAGCCGCGTACTGTCGCCTATAACTTCCGAAGATATTGTCTCCGTGGTCTGGCCCGCAGTCCTCTCGTCGGGCAGGTTTTTTTGCGTCGCCCAGCAAGCGTTAGCTATCTTCAACAAGACGCCGTAGAAGCAGACTCGATGGTATGCGGCGTCCGACCCGCTCACCGGTCACGCAGTACTTCATCCACGCCGCGCATCGGTCGAGTGGTCGAATCGAATCAGGCCGTTCAACGCAACCGACTCAAGCGAGGAAACCGTGGATCTCGAAACCGTACGCACATTCATCATGACCCGGGGCGTCGACATCGGCACCAAGGTGCTCGGAGCCATCGTCCTGTGGATTGTCGGGCGCTGGATCATCGGCCTCATCACTGGCCTCCTGCGCAAGGTCCTGGCCCGCGGCGGGCGCGTCGATCCGACACTCGCCCACTACCTCGGCTCGATTCTCGGCGGCTTGCTGAACCTGCTGCTCATCCTCGCGATACTGGAGGTGTTCGGCGTACAGACCACGTCGTTCGCCGCACTGCTCGCCGGCCTCGGCCTCGCAATCGGCACCGCATGGGGCGGGCTGCTCGCCCACTTCGCGGCAGGCATCTTCATGCAGGTCCTGCGGCCATTCAAGGTCGGCGACTTCGTGACTGCCGGCGGTGTGACGGGTACGGTGGAGGAACTCGGCCTGTTCGGCACAACGATCGTGACACCCGACAACGTGACGACCATCGTCGGCAACAACAAGATCTTCTCCGATACGATCTCGAACTACAGCGCGTTGCCGGTGCGCCGCGTCGAGCTGACAGCGAAGATCGCCAACGGCGTCGACCCGATCGATGCGGCGAACCGGCTGAAAGCGGCTGTCACAAAGATTCCGAATGTTGCGGAAACTCCGGCGCCGGATATCGAGGTGCTGTCGTTCACGCCGGAAGGGCCGCTGCTCTGCGTGCGCCCGTATGCGAGCAACAAGCACTACTGGCAGGTCTACTTCGACACCAATCGCGCGATTGTCGAAACCTTCAGGGAAGCCGGCTATCCGACGCCAGAGACACCGCTCGTGCGCCGCGCGGCTGGCTAGGCGGACTCAGGCTGCGTTGGGATCGAATTCAGGCTGAACATCCAAAACGAAAAACGGCGCCGCGAGATAGTCGCGACGCCGTTTTCTTTTGGCATCAAACCCTGGCCAGCGAGTACGTGCGTTACTGGTTGTTCGGCTTGCGCGCCGTCTCCTCAGGCGTCCCCTTGCGCATCATTTTCCACAAGGCGCCAAATACCACCGGCACGATTGCCGCGCCGATGCCGACCAGCACAATCACATTCAGGTATTGACGGATGAACGGAATGTTGCCGAAGAAGTAGCCGAGCAGCACGAGCAGCAGCACCCAGAACAGCGCACCGAAGACGTTGAAGAACTGGAAGCGCTTCAGGGTCATCTGCGACGCCCCTGCAACGAAAGGCGCGAACGTCCGCACGACCGGAATGAAACGCGCGAGCACGATGGTCTTGCCGCCGTGCCTCTCGTAGAAGTTATGGGTCTTCTGCAGCGCCGTGCGGTCGAGAAACCGTTCCAGCACGGGTATGTGCGTGTTAAACACCTTCGGTCCGATCATCCTGCCGATCATGTAGTTGACCGTGTTGCCGGTCACCGCTGCGAGGAACAGCAGCACGATCAGGAGTGGCAGGCTCATTTCGCCGGTCGCACAGAACGCGCCGCCGATAAAGAGCAGCGAATCGCCCGGCAGAAACGGCATGATGACGAGCCCGGTCTCGGCGAATACGATCAGGAACAGCACCGCGTACACCCAGGCGCCGTACTGATGGATGAAGACTCCGAGAAACGTGTCTATGTGCAAGACAAGATTGGCAAACTGCAGCAGGGTATCCAAGTGCGTCCCTTATAAGCGTATTGGGTATCTGGCCGGCTTCGGCCTCGTTAAGCTGGAAATTGACCGCGCCATGATACCGAAAGTGCCCCTTAAAGATAAAAAAGTTCGGCGTGCGCGGCCACACGCGTAGTCAAGCGAGCCGAATCTGGCCGAACCAGGCAAAGTGCGGCGAATCGCTATAATTTCGCCATGTCCGATTTTTCCGAAAAGCCTGCCGACGCGGCCATGCCCCCCGCGAGCCCTGCAAACGGCTCCAGGTTCGAGGCTCCGGCCGCCGCCGGCCCGCGTCCGCTGCGCGCGATCCAGCCCCTGCCCGACCAGTTGATCAGCCAGATCGCCGCTGGCGAAGTGGTCGAGCGGCCGGCATCGGTGGTGAAAGAACTGCTGGAGAACGCGCTCGACGCCGGCGCGACGACACTGCGTATTGTGCTCGACGAAGGCGGCGTCAAACGCATCTCGATCACGGACGACGGCTGCGGCATCCCCGAGAACGAACTCCCGCTCGCGCTGCTGCGCCACGCGACCAGCAAGATCCGCTCGCTCGCCGAACTCGAGGCGGTCGCGACGCTCGGGTTTCGCGGCGAAGCGCTGGCATCGATTGCATCGGTAGCGGAGATGTACATCACGAGCCGCACGGCGAGCGCGGCGCACGCGGTGCGCATCGATGCGCAGACCGGCGTGCTCTCCCCCGCGGCCGGCACGCAGGGCACGACGATCGAAGTGCGCGAGCTGTACTTCAACACGCCCGCGCGGCGCAAATTCCTGAAGAGCGAGCAGACCGAACTCGGACATTGCCTCGAGATGATCCGCCGTTCAGCGCTCGCGCGGCCCGACGTGGCGATGTCGGTGCTGCATAACGGGCGCGCGGTCGAGCACTGGAACGCGACCGATCCGGCGACGCGCGTCGCGAAGATCCTCGGCGAAACCTTTGCGACTGCACACCTGCCGCTCGACGAATCCGCCGGGCCGCTGGCGGTCTACGGCTGCGCGGGTCTGCCGACGGCGAGTCGAGGTCGCGCGGACCAGCAGTATTTCTTCGTCAATGGACGCTTCGTGCGCGACAAGCTGCTCACGCACGCGGTGCGCGCCGCCTACGAAGACGTGCTGCACGGCGACCGCTACCCGTCTTACGTGCTGTTCCTCGACCTGCCTCCTGAAGGCGTCGACGTCAACGTGCATCCGTCGAAAATCGAAGTGCGGTTCCGCGATTCGCGTTCGATCCACCAGTTCGTGTTTCACGCGGTACAACGCGCGCTGGCGCGACACGCGGGCGCCTCGCCCGAAACCACGGCGGGCGGTCACGCGGCGCATGTCGAACCAGTGACACCTGCTTCGTTCGGCTCGACGCCGCTCGGCGGTGGCATTCAGGCCCAGGCGGGCAATACATGGCTGCGCCAGGCGCGCATGACCCAGGGCACGCTGCCGGTCGCGCAGCCGCTTGCGCTCTACGACGCGCTGTTCGGCCGCAAGGACACGGGCGCGGGCACGCCGCAGGGCGCCACAACGATGCTCGAAGCACGCGACAGCGCCGCGGAAGGCGAGGGCATGTCGCCCTTCACCGCATCGCCGTCTGCGTTCCCAGGGAGCTTTACACCTGCGGCGTCACCCTCGTTCGATGCCGCCGACGAACAGCCGCTCGGCTTCGCGCTCGGCCAGATTCACGGAATCTACGTGCTTGCGCAGAATGCGCACGGTCTTGTGATCGTCGATATGCACGCCGCACACGAACGCATCCTTTACGAGCAGTTCAAGAACGCGCTGGCCGACCGCACGATCGCCGTGCAGCCGCTGCTGATTCCAGTGTCGATGCACGCGGACCCGATCGAGATCGGCACGGTCGAAGAGGAGCGGGACACGCTCGACGCGCTCGGCTTCGACCTCGCGGTGCTGTCGCCAAACACGCTCGCGATCCGCGCGGTGCCTGCCCTTCTTAAAGATGCCGACCTGCAGGCGCTCGCCCGCGCCGTGCTCGCCGACCTGCATGCGTTCGGCGGCTCGCGCGTGCTGACCGAACGTCAGCACGAACTGCTCGGCACACTGGCGTGTCACCACGCGGTGCGTGCAAACCGGCGTCTGACGCTCGACGAAATGAACGCCCTGCTGCGCCAGATGGAAGCAACCGAACGCGCCGACCAGTGCAATCACGGACGTCCGACGTGGTATCAGCTCACCCTCCCCGATCTCGATCGCCTTTTCATGCGCGGCCAATGAACGCGCGATTTAGCGTGTGCATCTCGCCCGCGTGGGTTCGACTCTCATGACAGCGTCGCACGTCACGCCGGTCGCCTGCCTGCTCGGCCCGACTGCTTCCGGCAAGACCGCCGCTGCGCTCGCCTTCGCCGCGCGGCGGCCGGTCGAGATCATCAGCGTCGATTCGGCGCTGGTGTATCGCGAGATGGACATCGGCACGGCCAAACCGACTGCCGAAGAGCGTGCGCTTGCGCCTCATCACCTGATCGACATCGTCGACCCGCTCGATGCCTACTCTGCGGCCGATTTTCGTGCCGATGCGTTGAGGCTGGTCGGCGAGATCGTGGCTCGTGGACGCGTGCCGTTGCTGGTCGGCGGCACGATGCTTTACTACAAGGCGCTCAAGCAGGGTTTGAACGATCTGCCGGCGGCCGATCCGGAGGTCCGCGCGATGCTCGACGCCGATGCGGTTCGCGACGGCTGGCCCGCATTGCATGCCCGGCTTGCCGCAGCCGATCCGGTGACAGCCGCCCGGCTCGCGCCCAACGATTCGCAGCGTATCCAGCGCGCACTCGAAGTGTTCATGCTGACTGGCCAACCGATGTCGGCGTTGCTGGCAGCGCCCGCCCGCATCGATGCAGCGAGCGAGCCGTGGCGGTTCACGCCAGTCGCGCTGGAGCCGTCCGATCGCAGCGTGTTGCACGAACGGATCGCAAAGCGCTTCGACGCGATGCTCGAGAATGGCTTGATCGATGAAGTCAGGCGGCTACGCGCGCGCGGCGATCTGCATCCCGGACTGCCTTCGATGCGATGCGTCGGCTATCGGCAGGCCTGGGAATACCTCGACGGCGCCATCGACCACGCCACGATGCGCGACAAAGGTGTGTTCGCCACGCGCCAGTTATGCAAACGCCAGCTGACATGGCTGCGGGCGATGCCGGAGCGGATCGTGGTCGATTGTTGTGCGGACAACGCGACGGAACAGGCGCTCCAGGCCATCGAAAACGTGGTCGGCGAGTCTGCATGACACTCTCGTGCAGGCAGCACGACGAACGCGCATTAAAAAAGCCGTCTGACTTGCGTCAGACGGCTTTTTAACAACCTTGCCGGCAAAAACCGGGAGCGCAGCGATCAGACCACGACAGTCTGCGCTTCGCCTTCCCTGCTTTGGCGCACGGTGCCGATCTTCCAGACCTGCTCGCCGGCTGCGGACAACAGCGCGATCGCCTGATCAGCATCGGCCGCGGACACGATCACTGCCATGCCGATCCCGCAGTTGAACACGCGGTGCATCTCGGCATCGGCCACGCCGCCATGCTTCTGCAGCCAGGAGAAGAGCGGCGGCAACGGCCACGCGCTTTGATCCAGTTCAGCTGTCAGGCCGTCCTTCAGCACGCGCGGAATGTTCTCGACCAGGCCGCCGCCGGTGATATGCGCCATGCCCTTCACGGCAATCGTCTGCATCAGCGAAAGCAGCGGCTGCACGTAGATATGCGTCGGCGCCATTAGCGCATCGGCGAGCGAGCGCCCGTCGAAATCCGCCGACAGGTCCGGATGTGCACGCTCGATAATCTTGCGCACAAGCGAAAAACCGTTCGAATGAATCCCGCTCGACGCGAGACCCAGCACCACGTCGCCCGGAGCGATCGTGCTGCCGTCGATGATCTTGCTCTTTTCGACCGCGCCGACCGCAAAACCGGCCAGATCGTACTCGCCATCCGGGTACATGCCCGGCATTTCCGCGGTTTCGCCGCCGATCAGCGCGCAACCGGCCAGTTCGCAGCCCTGCGCGATGCCCTTCACGACGGTCGCCGCCGTGCCCACGTCCAGCTTGCCGCAGGCGAAGTAATCGAGGAAGAACAGCGGCTCGGCGCCCTGCACGAGGATGTCGTTGACGCTCATCGCGACCAGATCCTGGCCGACGGTGTCGTGCCGGTTCAGTTGGAAGGCGAGCTTCAGCTTCGTGCCGACGCCGTCGGTGCCCGAAACCAGCACCGGCTCGCGGTACTTCTTCGGCACTTCGAAGAGCGCGCCGAAACCACCGATGCCGCCCAGCACGCCGTCGCGCAAGGTCTTTTTGGCAAAGGGCTTGATCGCGTCGACGAGGGCGTCGCCCGCGTCGATGTCCACGCCGGCGTCGCGATACGACAGGCCTTGGGCGTCAGGGGCGGATTTCGGTTGATTCATGGGGAAGAGCGAGAAGGTCGGTAAAATGCGATTTTACCCGATGCCGGCCCGTTGGCTGGAATTCGCCAGCCCCGACCACCAGGGAAACACACTTTGCAGCAGAATTCGCCCATTCTCACGCCCTACCAGCGTCAGGCCTTCATCTGGGTCGCCATCGCGCTCGGTCTGGGCATCCTGTTGTGGCTGCTAAGCCCGGTCCTCACGCCGTTCCTGCTCGGCGCGATCCTCGCATACATCCTGCATCCGGGCGTCGCGTGGCTGGTGCGCCGGCGGGTGCCGCGCGGGCTTGCCGCGCTGCTGATGATGCTGATGTTCGCGCTGCTGCTCACCGTCTTCGTGCTGCTCGTGCTGATCGTCGTGCAGAAGGAAGGTCCGCAGTTAAAGCAACAGGTGCCCGCGTTCTTCGCGCACATTCATGACCTGCTGCAGCCGAAACTCACTGCGTTCGGCGTCACCGATGCGCTCGATTTCGCGAGCCTGCGCGACATGGTCATGGCGCGCATCGAAGGCAGCGCACAGACCGTCGCGCTCTATGCATGGACCTCGATCCGCACCAGCGGCAACGTAATGATCACGATCATTGGCAACGTCGTGATGGTGCCGCTCGTGCTGTTCTATCTGCTGTACGACTGGAACGCGATGCTCGCGCGTGTGCAAATTTTCGTGCCGCGCCGTCTGCTCGACAAGACCACGCAACTCGCCGTCGACATGGACCGCATGCTGTCGCAGTACCTGCGCGGCCAGTTGCTGGTGATGGCGGTGCTCGCCATCTACTACGCGGCCGCGCTCTTCATTGCGGGCTTCGAGATTGCGCTGCCGGTGGGCATCTTCACGGGCCTCGCGGTGTTCATTCCGTACATCGGCTACGCAACAGGGCTTGTCCTTGCGCTCCTCGCCGCTGCGCTGCAATTCGGCGACTGGTACGGCTTCGGCGCGGTCGCGGTGGTGTATGGCGTCGGGCAGATTCTCGAAGGATTCTTCCTGACGCCGCGGCTCGTCGGCGAGCGCATCGGCATGCATCCGCTTGCGGTCATCTTCGCGCTGCTCGCGTTCGGCCAGCTGTTTGGCTTTTTCGGCGTGCTGCTTGCGCTGCCCGTCAGCGCCATCCTTTCGGTCGCGCTGCGCGAAATGCGCGCCGGCTATCTGGCCAGCGCGCTTTACAAGTAACTGATTCCGGCTTCTATTGTGCTTCGTCAACTGACGCTCGATCTCGGCACCCCGCCGCCATCGACATTCGACAACTTCTTCGCCGGCAGCAATGCCGAACTGGTCACGCGTCTGCGTGAGCTGGACGGCGCGCTGTCGGCCGGGCCGCTCGCCGATCGCACGTTCTATATCTGGGGCGAAACGGGCAGCGGCCGCAGCCATCTGCTGCAGGCGCTCGTGCACGACGCACCGCCCGGCCAGGCCCGCTTCGCGAGCCCTCAAAACGGCCTCGCCGCGTTCGCGTTCGACCCGAAAGTCGCAATCTACGCGATCGACGACTGCGACGGCCTCTCCGGCGCGCAGCAGATCGCCCTCTTCAACCTCTTCAACGAAGTGCGCGCGCATCCCACCAGTGCACTCGTCGCCACCGGCAGTGCGGCGCCGATCGGGCTCGCGGTACGCGAAGACCTGCGCACGCGGCTCGGCTGGGGCCTCGTGTTTCACCTCGCTCCGCTGCCGGACGAAGGCAAGGCGGCCGTGCTCAAGCACGCGGCGCGCGAGCGCGGCATCGCGCTCGCGGACGACGTCCCGGCGTACCTGCTCACGCACTTTCGCCGTGACATGCCGAGCCTGATGGCGCTGCTCGACGCGCTCGACCGCTTTTCGCTCGAACAGAAGCGCGCCGTGACGCTGCCGCTCCTGCGCACGATGCTGGCGTCGCCCGCCAGCACGGCAGATGCCCGAACGGCTACACCTTCACCCGCTTCAAGTAAAATGGGCCCCCATGGCTAATCTCGCACTCTTCGACCTCGATCACACGCTCATTCCCACTGACAGCGACCACGAATGGGGGCGCTTCATGGTGAAGCACGGCATGGTCGATGCCGAAAACTTCGCGCGTGAAAACGACCGTTTCTTCGCCGACTACAAGGCTGGCCGGCTCGATATCCACGCCTACCTCGTCGCGATGCTCACGCCGCTCGCAAAGTATTCCCGCGCGCAACTGGCCGGGTTTCACCAGCAGTACATGCACGAAGTCATCAAGCCCGCAATCGTGCCGGCTGCCCTCGAACTCGTGCGCCAGCATCGCGACGCGGGTGACCTCTGCTGCATGGTTACGGCGACGAACGAATTCATCACCGCGCCGATCGCCGAAGTCTTCGGCGTCGACAAGCTGATCGCCTGCGAAGCGGAAACCGTCGACGGCCTCCCGCATTCGGACTACACCGGCCGGCCGACTGGCACGCCGAGCTACAAGGAAGGCAAGATTGTCCGTACCGAAGCCTGGCTCGCTTCGCTCGGCAAGACATGGTCGGATTTTGAGCGCAGCTATTTCTACAGCGATTCGCACAACGATATTCCGCTGCTCGAAAAAGTCACCGACCCGATCGCGACCAATCCCGACGACACGTTGCGCGCGCACGCGCAGGCCAAAGGCTGGCGCATCCTCGAACTCTTTCAACCCACGTGATCAAAAAACTCATCCGCAAGCTGTTTGGACAGGATCCGGCACCCGCTGACGACGCGGCGGCCGAAACCGCGCCGTCTGACGCCAACCAAGCCACCCGCGCGCCGTCCAGCCGCGCCGACACTCCTGCAAAGACGCGCCGCAAGCCTGCCCGCGCCGCCGCACCCAAAGGCGCAGGCGGCGCACATGACCCGGATGTGCCCGTCATCATCTCGTCCGATATCCACGGCATCGACCCCTCGCTGATCTCGAAGAACGCGATCCGCGTCACTGAAGGTCTGCAGCAGGCGGGACACCGGGCGTTCATCGTCGGCGGCGCCGTTCGGGATCTGCTCTTGGGCATTGCGCCCAAAGACTTCGACGTCGCGACCGACGCCACGCCCGATCAGGTACAGAAGCTGTTCCGCCGCGCACGCATCATCGGCCGGCGCTTCCAGATCGTGCATGTGCAGTTTGGCCAGGAAATCATCGAAACCTCGACGTTCCGCGCGCTCGTCGATCCGCCGGCCGCCGACGCCGCACCGCCGCGCCGGCTGAAGCGCGACGAGCTTGACCGCCGCACTCACGCTGTCGATGCAAGCGGGCGCGTGCTGCGCGACAACGTCTGGGGAGAGCAGCACGAAGACGCCACACGCCGCGATTTCACGATCAACGCGATGTACTACGATCCGGCCACGCAGACCGTGCTCGACTACCACAACGGCATGGCCGATATGCGCTCGCGCCTGTTGCGGATGATCGGCGACCCGGTCACGCGTTACCGCGAAGATCCGGTACGCATGCTGCGCGTCGTGCGTTTTGCCGCGAAGCTCGGCTTCGAGATCGAAGACACGACGCGTGCGCCGATCAAGGAACTCGCCGATCTGATCAACAACGTGCCGGCCGCCCGTCTTTTCGACGAAATGCTGAAGCTGCTGCTGTCGGGTCATGCGCTCGCGTGCCTGACGCGGCTGCGCAAGGAGGGCCTGCACCACGGCCTGTTGCCGCTCCTCGACGTGGTGCTCGAACAGCCGCAGGGCGAGAAATTCATCACGCTCGCGCTCAACAATACCGACGAACGCGTGCGTGCAGGCAAGCCGGTGTCCCCAGGCTTCCTGTTTGCGACGCTGCTGTGGCACGACATGCAGCAGCGCTGGCAGCTATACGAGGCAAATGGCGAATATCCGGTTCCCGCGCTGCATCGCGCGATGGACGACGTGCTCGACATGCAGACCGAGAAACTGGCGATCCACAAGCGCTTCTCCTCCGACATGCGCGAGATCTGGGGCCTGCAGCTGCGCCTCGAAAAACGCTCGGGCCGCAGTGCGCTGAAGCTGCTGGAACACCAAAGATTTAGAGCAGGGTATGATTTCCTCCTATTACGCTGCGAATCGGGTGAACTCGATGAGTCGGTCGGTGCGTGGTGGACGGAGTTCATCGACGGAGACGTCGCCGCGCGCGAAGCATTACTCGCGCAAGGCGGGAAGGACCGAACGCCCAGAAAACGACGGCGGCGCAGCAGTGGCGCCAGGAGCCGCAAACCGGGCGACGGAATGGAGGGCGGCACGACAGCAGGTAACAGCGCGGCCAGCGATGCGAGTCATAACGGCTCACACGAGGACTGACGCGGTTCCGGCGTTCGCCGCCGAACGAAAGTCGCAGGAAGCTATGCCATGACGGTTGCTTATCTCGGCCTCGGCGCGAATCTCGGGGATGCGCGCCAGACCCTGAAAGACGCAGTGGTGTGCCTCGCACAACAGCACACCATCGCCGTGCTCGCGAAGTCGAGCTTTTATCGCACTGCCCCGATCGATGCGGGCGGAGACGATTACTTCAATTGCGTCGTGAAGCTCGAAACGACGCTTCCTGTGCGCCACCTCCTCGCGCTTTGTCACAGGATCGAACATCAGTTCGGCCGGGAGCGCCCCTTTCGTAACGCACCGCGTACACTCGACCTCGACATCCTGCTCTACGGCGATCACTGCATCGACGAACCGGACCTGATCGTGCCGCATCCCCGTCTGACCGAGCGCGCTTTCGCGCTCGTGCCGCTCGTCGAAATCGACGCAGCGATCGTCATCCCGCAACATGGACGCGCCGATGCACTGCTTGCAGCCGTCGCTTCGCAGCGCATCGAAAAGATGAAGTCGCCGTGTCAGTGCCCGATATTGGGCGCCCTCGCCGGCAAGAACACTGAATCGTCCGGAGGCGGCTGCCGATGAACGCGCCACCGCTCACCGTCACGGCGCCGCACCTGCGGCCGCCCGTCCGCTATATTGCGATCGAAGGTCCGATTGGCGTCGGCAAGACGTCGCTCGTGCAGCGGCTCGCCGAGCGCTGGTCGATGCATGGCGTCTACGAGCGGCCGCAGGATAATCCGTTTCTCGAGCGCTTCTATCGCGATACAACGCGCTTCGCTCTGCCGACGCAACTGCACTTTGCGCTACAACGCGCGCACCAGGTGCAGGAAGTTGCAACGTTTCACTCGGCCGGCACGCCGCTGATCGCCGACTTCATGACGCAGAAGAACGACGTCTTCGCGCGTCTCACGCTGCCTGAAGACGAATGGCAGCTCTATCGTGCGCTGTCTGCGCGCATCGATGCGCAGGGGCCGGACCCAGAGCTCGTCGTCTATCTGCAGGCGAGCCCGGAGGTGCTGTTTTCGCGCATCCAGAAGCGCGCGGTGCCAATGGAACTGCAGATCTCCGATGCATACCTGCGTGCGCTCTGCGACGCGTACAACGAGTTCTTCTATCACTATGACCGCGCGCCTGTGCTGACGGTCAACGCCGAACACCTGAACCCGCTCGAATCGGACGCGGATCTTGCACTGCTGATCGAACGCATGGAGTCGATGCGCGGTCGCAAGGAATTCTTTGTCAAAGGCACGTCGCTGTAAGCGGCAGTGCTTCTCTTCCCCTACGGACTGTCATGACCTATTTGCAGGAAACGAGCCGGAACGCCATTACCGTGCCGAAACTGCAGGCGATGCGCGAAGCCGGCGAAAAAATCGCGATGCTCACCTGCTACGACGCAAGCTTCGCGGCGCTGCTGGATCGCGCTGGCGTCGATGTGCTGCTGATCGGCGATTCGCTCGGCAATGTGCTGCAGGGACATACGACCACGCTACCGGTCTCCCTCGACGATATCGCTTATCACACCGCCTGCGTTGCCCGCGCGCGGCCGTCGGCGCTGATCGTCGCCGATCTGTCGTTCGGCAGTTACGGCACGCCGGCGGATGCTTTCGAGAGTTCAGTGAAGCTGATGCGCGCCGGCGCGCAGATGGTGAAGCTCGAAGGCGGCGAATGGCTCGCGGACACGGTGCGCTTTCTGGTGGAGCGGTCGATTCCGGTGTGCGCGCACGTCGGGCTCACGCCGCAGTCGGTGCACGCGTTCGGCGGCTTCAAGGTGCAGGGCAAGACAGAGGCTGGCGCCAGCCAGTTGCTGCGCGATTCGCGCGCGATGCAGGATGCCGGCGCGCAGTTGATCGTGATCGAAGCGATTCCGACGCTACTCGCGTCAGAGGTCACCAAGCAGCTGACGATCCCGACCATCGGCATCGGTGCAGGCGCCGACTGTTCGGGTCAGGTGCTGGTCCTGCATGACATGCTCGGCATTTTTCCCGGCAAGCGTCCGCGCTTCGTGAAGGATTTCATGCAAGGGCAGACGGGGATTCACGCCGCCGTGGAGGCGTATGTGCGCGCGGTGAAGGATGGGTCGTTCCCGGGACCAGAACATACGTTTTGATGTCTCCGGATCCGCGTCGGTCCTGCGTCGACGATCGGCCTGGCCAGAATCGGCTAAAACCCGTCGTCGACAGCGGGAATCGTTCAGGCCGGATTGACCTTGCATGCAAACCGGGGCGTGTGTCTTCGTCTTGTCGTTAGCGTAGCGCGGATGGCGCTGCCGCGTACCGACGAAAAACGGGAGACAACCATGAGCCCCTTCTGCCTGATCGACGTCGCGGGCATCCGCGATCGTTCCACGGTGCCGCACGACGTGCCCGACAGCAGGCACCACGCGCGTCTGACTGCGTGGCTGCTACGGGTGTTCCATGTGGGTCACGCCTGAATAGACGCGAAATTTCGAGTGAGCCAGCCGCGCCCGCGCGCACTGATCAGGCAACGAGCCTTGCCGGCACTGCGCCGCGTAGCGCATTACATAGCATGAGCGCCTCAGCACGCAGCACGTCCGGCCGTAACAGGACCCGTTCGCGCGCCTCCATGCTGGCGTCCGCGAGCAGCACGCTGCGCATCACCCCGGGCAACAGCCCCGACGACAACGGCGGCGTCCACCACTGCCCATCGAGTTTAACGAAGACTGTCGTCCGGCCGCCCTCGGTCAACTCTCCGCGTTCGTTGAAGAACAGCATATCGAAGGCGCCCTTCGACTCCGCTTCGTGCCACGCACGATCGTATTCCGCGCGGTGCGTGGTCTTGTGAAGCAGCAACGCGTCTTGTGCCTGCGTCGCCGCGTAACCGTGGTCGGGCGCGAGCAGCACGTCCACCACGTCGTTCCGCAACGGTGCGAGCGGCGCGGCGATCAGTTCTACGGCACCCATTTTATTGAGTGCAAGGCGCAACCGATGGGGCGTCCCTGCCGCCAGCTGTGCGCACTGCGCGGCAATCCGGTCACGTAGCGCCGCCTCGTCGAAGCGGAAACCAAACCACACGGCACTCGAGCCCATCCGTGCAAGATGGCGCTCGAGATGCCGCGCGCCGCTCTCGCGTGTCGCGTACATCGTTTCGAAGAGCTGGAAACCGGGATCGGCTTCGGTCAGGAAGCGGGCCTTCAATCGACATTCCGCGTATTCATCCGCGGCAACGCTGTCGAGCACGATGCCCGCGCCGATGCCCATCATTCCGCGCCGCTGGCCGGTGCTGGCTGGTGCATCCAGCGTCAACGTCCTGATCGCCACCGACAGGCAGAAATCGCCGCACGCATCGTCCAGAGTGTCGGCGGTGTCGGCGGCGGGTGCAGCATCGAGCCAGCCAATCGCACCGGTATAGAGACCGCGAGGCGTACTTTCCAGCGCGTCGATCAGTTGCATCGTCCGGTGCTTCGGCGCGCCGGTAATCGAGCCACACGGAAACAGCGCGCGAATCACGTCCGCGAACGACATCCCGACGCGCAGGCGTGCTTCGATCGTCGACGTCATCTGCCACACCGAAGCGTACGGCTCGATGGAAAAAAGCGCCGGCACCGCGACCGATCCGATCTCCGCAACCCGCGACAGATCGTTGCGCAGCAGATCGACGATCATCACGTTCTCGGCGCGGTTCTTGGGATCGGTCGCGAGGAATTCGGCCGCGCCCCGGTCCGCGACGGCGTCCACCGAACGTGGCGCGGTGCCTTTCATCGGACGCGCGCGCAGCGTCCTGCCCGCCTTTTCGACAAACAGTTCCGGCGAGCACGACAGCACCCACCGATCATCGGGCAATGCAGCCAACGCCCCATAGCGCACTGGCTGCATTGCCCGCAGCCGACGGTACAGCGCAAGGGGCGTGCCGAACACATCGAATCCGAGCCGATATGTGTAGTTGACCTGATACGAATCGCCAGCGCGCAACGCTTCGTGAACCCCTGCGATGGCCTGTTCGAACTCTGTATAGTCGACGCTCTCCTGCACGCCAGCCGTACCCGCGACCGACGGTTCGTCCACTCCGCCATCGTGTTGGGCAAGCCACGCGTCGACCTCGTCGCAAGAGAGCTTCTCGCAGCGAGTGAACAATAAAAAACGCAGCGTGGCATCGCCACGCTGCGTCAGATGTGCCCGGAGGTAGTCCCCGCGGGACGACCGAAAGGCATTGCCCTGGACCAGATCACGGCCGAACTCGTAATTGCCGAGCACAACGGCGTGCAAGCCATTACCCGTGTCAGCCGCCACAGCCTTGCACACCTGATCGAGCTGGGCCGGGTTCATACATACCCGCTCATGCACGAAACCCGTGTAGAGCCGGCTCGACCGATGAGCCGTGGTCGAGTCGCAGTCGTCGAGCAATGCGAACACGGAGTCGCGTTCGTCCCTCACCATGTATACCGCCAACTTCAGACTGCCATTAATCGAAGAAGCTCTTCACCCGGTCGAACCAGCTCTTGCTTTGCGGGCTATGTCTTGCACCACCCTCAATGAGCGACTTCTCGAATTGTTGCAGGATTTCGCGCTGCGCCTCGGTGAGCTTGACCGGGGTCTCGACCTGCACGTGCACATAGAGATCACCCGCGATGCTCGAGCGCAGCCCCTTGATACCCTTGCTGCGCAGACGGAACGTCTTGCCCGACTGCGTGCCTTCCGGCACCGTGAAGCTTGCGCGACCTGCAAGCGTCGGCACTTCTATCTCTCCGCCGAGCGCCGCCGTCGTAAATGGAATCGGCATCTGGCAATGCAGATCATCGCCGTCGCGCTCAAACACCGAGTGCTGCTTGATGTGAATCTCGACGTACAGATCGCCCGACGGACCACCATTGACACCCGGCTCACCGTTACCGGCCGAACGGATACGCATGCCGTCATCGATGCCGGCCGGAATCTTCACTTCGAGCGTCTTGGTTTCCTTGGTCTTGCCCGCGCCGTGACAATGCGCGCACGGTTCAGGAATGTAGGTGCCGGTGCCGTGGCACTTCGGACAGGTTTGCTGGATACTGAAGAAACCCTGCGACATCCGTACCGCGCCCGAGCCATTACAGGTCGGACATGTTTCCGGCTTGGTACCCGGCTTCGCGCCGGAGCCGTGACAGATCGCGCACGAAACCCAGCTCGGCACGCGAATCTGCGTGTCATAACCGTGAGCAGCCTGCTCGAGCGTGATTTCCATGCTGTAGCGCAGATCGGCGCCGCGATACACCTGCGGACCCGCGCGGCCACCACGTGCGGCACCGCCGGCAGCCTGGCCAAAGATGTCGCCGAAAATGTCGCCGAACGCATCGGCAAATCCGCCGAAGCCTTGCGCCCCGGCTGCGCCCATGTTCGGATCCACGCCAGCGTGGCCGTACTGGTCGTACGCCGCGCGTTTTTGCGAGTCCGACAGCATTTCATAGGCTTCCTTCACCTCTTTGAAATGCCCTTCCGCATCCTTGTTGCCCGGATTGCGGTCGGGGTGATGCTTCATCGCCAGCTTGCGATAAGCCTTCTTGATTTCGTCGTCGCTCGCGTTCTTTGCGACGCCCAGAACCTCGTAATAATCCCGTTTCGCCATATCGGTTCAACGCCAGCCGCGCAATCCGGCGCAGCGGCTCCTTGTGAATGCTGGAGTCTCGCGACTCGTCCGGCCGTGACTTTTTCCCTGATAGCGGGACAAAAGTCGCGCCCTCCATAAAACAAATGTGCCCGGAGAGCCCAAAGGCTCGCCAGGCGCGTTAACCGTTCGTGTGCCCAACCGGGCCCAGACCGTGTTGCAGCCGGGCTGCGCACCGCTTCCGACGCGCAGCCGTCTGGTCAAAGTTCAACCCGGCTTAGTCCTTTTTCACTTCCTTGAACTCGGCGTCGACAACGTCATCTTCCGGCTGGCTCGCACCGCCCGCGGACGTACTGCCCGCTGCACCCGCCGCGCCAGCGGCACCCGCAGCACCTTGAGCCGCCTGCATGTCGGCGTACATCTTTTCGCCGAGCTTCTGTGACGACGTGGCCACCGCTTCGATCTTCGCTTCGATCGTCGCCTTGTCGCTCGAGCCGCTCTTCAGCGCTTCTTCGAGTTCCTTCAGCGCAGCTTCGATCTTTTCCTTCTCGGCCGCTTCGATCTTGTCGCCGTATTCCGTCAGCGCCTTCTTCGTGCTGTGGACGAGTGCATCGCCCTGATTGCGGGCATCAGCCAGTTCACGCAGCTTGTGATCTTCTTCCGCGTTCGCTTCCGCGTCCTTTACCATCTTCTCGATTTCGGCTTCCGACAGACCCGAGTTCGCCTTGATCGTGATGCGGTTTTCCTTGCCGGTCGCCTTGTCCTTCGCGCCGACGTGCAAAATGCCGTTCGCGTCGATGTCGAAGCTCACTTCGATCTGCGGCACGCCGCGCGGTGCAGGCGGAATGCCCTCGAGGTTGAACTCGCCGAGCAGCTTGTTACCCGCTGCCATTTCGCGCTCACCCTGGAACACCTTGATCGTCACGGCGCCCTGGTTGTCGTCCGCCGTCGAATACACCTGGGCGTGCTTCGTCGGGATCGTCGTGTTCTTGTTGATCATCTTCGTCATCACGCCGCCGAGCGTTTCGATGCCGAGCGACAGCGGGGTCACGTCGAGCAGCAGGACGTCCTTGCGGTCGCCCGACAGAACCTGACCCTGAATCGCGGCGCCCACGGCCACGGCTTCGTCCGGGTTCACGTCACGACGCGGCTCCTTGCCGAAGAACTCCTTCACCTTCTCCTGCACCTTCGGCATGCGCGTCATACCGCCGACCAGAATCACGTCGTCGATCTCGCTAACCTTTACGCCCGCGTCCTTGATCGCGATGCGGCACGGTTCGATCGTGCGCTCGATCAGCTCTTCGACCAGCGCTTCAAGCTTCGCACGCGTAATTTTCAGGTTCAAGTGCTTTGGACCCGACGCATCAGCCGTGATGTACGGCAGATTGATTTCCGTCTGCTGGCTCGACGACAGTTCGATCTTGGCCTTTTCGGCCGATTCCTTCAGGCGTTGCAGCGCGAGCACGTCCTTCGACAGATCGACGCCCTGCTCCTTCTTGAATTCGCCAATGATGTAATCGATGATGCGCTGGTCGAAGTCTTCACCACCGAGGAACGTATCACCGTTCGTCGACAGCACTTCGAACTGCATTTCACCGTCAACGTCTGCGATTTCGATGATGGAAATGTCGAACGTACCGCCCCCGAGGTCAAACACGGCGATCTTGCGGTCGCCCTTTTCGGCCTTGTCGAGACCGAACGCGAGTGCGGCAGCGGTCGGCTCGTTGATGATCCGCTTCACTTCCAGACCGGCGATGCGGCCTGCGTCCTTGGTGGCCTGGCGCTGGCTGTCGTTGAAGTACGCAGGAACCGTGATCACTGCTTCCGTGACCGGCTCGCCGAGGTAGTCTTCAGCGGTCTTCTTCATCTTGCGCAGTACTTCCGCCGAGATTTGCGGCGGCGCCAGCTTCTGCTCGCGTACTTCGACCCATGCGTCGCCGTTGTCGGCCTTCATGATCTTGTACGGCATCAGGCCGATGTCTTTCTGCACTTCCTTTTCTTCGAAGCGACGACCGATCAGACGCTTGACCGCGAACAGCGTGTTCCTCGGGTTCGTGACCGACTGACGCTTGGCGGGAGCGCCAACGAGAATCTCGTTGTCGTCCATGTAAGCGATGATCGACGGCGTCGTGCGGGCGCCTTCCGAGTTTTCGATCACCTTGACGGTATTACCTTCCATCAACGCCACGCACGAATTGGTAGTGCCGAGGTCGATGCCGATGATTTTGCCCATTTTTTCCTGATCTCCTGAACTTTGATCGCTGCAGGACGCGCGCTTTTGTCCGCTGGACCACAGCGCATCCCGCCTTCAATTCATACCTGCACTCAAAATAAGTGCATCCGCATTGTTTTCAAGACCCTCAACGCAATGCGGTCATTAAATATTTTCAATCGCCTGAACGGGTGGCCGTGGTTTCCGGCGAAACGGCGCCTTTCGGGGCACGATTTGCCACGCTGACGGTTGCAGCGGCGTCCGCCCGCCCGCTGCCGGGGGCTGAGCCGTCGACCGGACCGCTAGCGGTTGCCTCACCAATGGCCGCCCCACGGATGGCCGCCCCACGAATTTTCTCACGCGCTGCTGCCACGGCTGCTTCGAACTGCGCGAGACCATGCCGGCCCGTCGCCCGACCAAGCCGCTTGCCGCGGTGGAAGAAGTACCACGTGGGCACGCCATGCAGCACGAACCGGCGGCCCAACTCGCGGTGCTCGTAGACGTTGCTGTGAAACCATTTCAGACCAAGCGCGCGGATCGCATCCGGCTGGGCCAGCATCGCTTTCTTGGCGACCTCACAGTTGAAGCAGTCGAGACCCCAGAAGAAGACAACCGCGAGGTCGTCCCCGGCCGATGCAAGGCCTGCGTCGAACAATGCGGCGCTCAATTCCTGCATATCGAAGACGGCGAATGCCGTGGAGTCGACGGGAATATTGGCCATGGTCGTGACGTTTCTCGAAGCGGCGCGGAATGGCGGGTGACGAGGCCGCTTATTTGGGCGCCGCGACCGTCACCAGCGCCGGACGCAGCACGCGATCGGCGATCACGTAGCCCTTTTGCAGCACGGCGACGACGGTGTTCGGCTCCTGTTCGGCCGGAACCATCGAAATCGCCTGGTGACGATGCGGATCGAACTTCTCGCCGACTGGGTTCAATGCGACGACGCGGCCCTTCTCGAGCGCGCCGGTCAACTGGCGCAGCGTCAACTCGACGCCTTCGCGGACCTTCGCCAGATCGCCGGAGTTGTCGGCAAGCGCAGCCTCGAGGCTGTCGAGCACCGGCAGCAGATGTTCGGCAAAGCTTTCGATCGCGAACTTGTGCGCCTTCTTTACGTCTTCGTGCGCCCGGCGGCGCACGTTTTCCGTTTCGGCCTTTGCGCGCAGGAAGCTTTCCTGCAGTTCGCCGATCTTTGCCTGCGCTTCGGCCAGAGCGACCTCTGCGCCAGCCGGCGCCGCTTCAGGCGCAATGTCCTGTTGATCGACCGTGCCAGCTTCAGCGGCCGTGCGGCCGTTTTCGTCAGCAGGCGTGGCGTTCTGGCCAGTCGGATTCTCTTGCGTGTTTTCCATGTCGCTGAAAGTCATAAAAAAATAAAAACTGCAGCAGCGTCTTCCTGCTCACGCAGCGCTGAAACAGACGTTGCGAAAAAGCAACGAAGCCGCCGCTTACCGACGGTGCAGATGGGGTCCGGATCGAGGATTTCAAGCCGGTCTACCGATGTTTTCGCACCGCAACCGTGCGCCGAAACGGGCCGTAACAACGATGACGCAGCTGCCATCAGATTGAGATTGAGCAGCATCAACGAGTGACCTAAACTTCTCTTAAGCGTCCGAAAAGGCACGTTTACCCTAACGAAGCGTAATCTGCCTCACCACTCTGACAGATCGCTTTTTTCCTACCGGCAGACTTCGGGGAACACCGTGAAACTGATGTTTGCAATATCGGTGGTCGCCTTCGTGCTCATCGCGGGCACCACGACAATATGCCTGTCCGGCGCCGTGAACGAAAGCACGACCGAGTATGGTGGCGTGCACGCCACGATGGAACAACTGTTCAATCCCCACCTGAAAGTTTGTCGATAATGCGCCGGTCGCGCTTGGTCGGCCGCCCGTGCATGGCGGCCGCCGGTTCGCGATACGTCTTGCGCCGTTCCAGTTCAAGCAGGCGCTTTTCCCTACCCGCCGCCGTTTCCGCGTAAAGCGTCTGCGCGATGCTGGCCGGCCCGCGGACGTCGCAGATTCCCAGTACTTCCACCTGCCACACGATCCGTTCAATCTCGATTTCGACCGCGTCGCCGACGCGCACATCCTTCGAGGGCTTCACCGGCGCGCCCTCAATCCGCACGCGTCCTTTTTCGACGGCATCCGTCGCCAGCGAGCGCGTCTTGAAGAAGCGCGCGGCCCACAGCCATTTGTCGATGCGCAGGCGCGCACCCGGTTCGGTCGAGATTTTGTAATTCACTGAAGCACGTCCAATGTAAAGGACGCCAGGCGCCGCGACACCCTGCAATCGACACTCATGCGACCGCCGCCCCGTGCGCTGCGACCGGCTGCACCACCGGCCAGCCCTGCAGGTGCTGCGCGACGATCTCGCCGAGCGCGGCGATCCACGCCTGCGAAGCATTCACGCACGGAATCCGGTGAAACTCGCGGCCACCGGCATGCAGGAACTCGTCGCGAACTTCGATGCCGATTTCCTCGATGGTTTCGAGGCAGTCGGCGGTAAATCCGGGGCAAAAGACATCCGCACGGCGCACGCCTGCGGAACCCAGTTCCTTCAGGGTTGGCGCTGTGTAAGGCTGCAGCCATTCAGCACGGCCAAAACGCGACTGAAACGTAACGCGACACTCCACCGGCGTGAGACGCAGCGCATTCATCAGCAAGGCCGCAGTCTGCTGGCACTGCTCGTGGTACGGGTCCCCCAGATCGAGCGTGCGCTTCGGCACGCCATGGAAACTGAGAATCAGCTTGTCGCCCGCTGCGAAATCCGGGAGGCCGTGCGTTTGCCAATAATGGTGAACCTGCGCGGCCAGTGCGGCGATGTAGGCGGGATGATCGCAGTAGTGACGCACAGTCCGGATTTCCGGCTGGTTGCGCATGCGACCCAACGCGACAAATGCGTCGTCGAACGCAGTGGCTGTGGTCGACGATGAGTACTGCGGATACATCGGCATCAGCAGCACGCGCTCGGCGCCCGCGAGCTTCAACTGGTTCAGCATTGCCGGAACGCCCGGCGTGCCGTAGCGCATCGCGTAATCGACGATCACCTGATAGTCGTTCAACTGCAACAGGTGCCGCAACGCTTCCACCTGCTTCTCCGTATGCACGCGCAACGGCGAACCTTCCGGCATCCAGACAGCGGCGTATTTCTTCGCCGACGCGCGACCGCGAAACGGCAGGATCAACAGGCGCAGGATCACCTGCCAGATCACGGCCGGGATCTCGACCACGCGTGAATCGGACAGGAACTGCGCGAGGTAGCGCCGTACGGCACGTGGCGTCGGCGCATCGGGCGTACCGAGATTGATCAGCAGCACCGCGACACGATGTGACGTGGCGGACTGCGAAGGCCGCTCGAGGTCGAAACGCATAATCGATGGATTCTGGTGGCGTGCTGACTGAAACGGTTCAGATGGGACCCATTATAGCGGCGCGATGTCCCGCCGATACCTGGCCTTCCGGTCTATTGGCGCAGCGTGCGATGCCGCGCATCATAGACATGCAGGCACGAGCGGCGCGTCGGGTAGTTACTGCTGGCTGAGGGTCAAGGACAGAAGCCGCGCAGTGATATCGACGATCGGAATCACGCGGTTATAAGCCATTCGGGTCGGCCCGATCACGCCGAGCGTGCCGACTATCTTGCCGTTCACCTCATACGGTGCGGTCACGACGCTCATTTCCTCGATCGGCACGAGATTCGACTCGCCGCCGATGAAAATCTGCACGCCCTGCGCGTGACTCGACACGTCGAGCAACTGAAGGAGGCTGGTCTTTTGATCGAACACATCGAACAGTTTGCGCAGGCGCGCCATGTCCGACGAAAGATCGGCAACTTCGAGCAGGTTGCGCTCCCCGGAGATCAGCACCGTCTCGCCAGTGTCGGCTTCATCGGTACTCGCGGTGACGGCCGCGTGCATCAGCGCCGTCATGTCGCCGCGCAGTTCGTCGATTTCTTCGCGCAGGCGGCGGCGCACCTCGTCGAACGACAAGCCGGCGAAGTGCGCATTGATGTAGTTGGAGGCTTCGGTGAGCTGCGATGGCGAGAAGTCACGCTGCGTCGCCATCATGCGGTTCTGCACATCGCCTTCGGGCGTCACGATGATCAGCAGAATGCGCTTGTCGGACAGGCGCATGAACTCGATCTGCTTGAAAACGTGGCTGCGCCGCGGCGTCAGTACCACGCCAGCAAACTGGGACAAATTGGACAGCACGCTCGCCGCAGCTGCGACAATTTTCTGTGGCTCGCCGACCTGCAACGTCGTTTTGACGGTGCGCATGACGGCTTCCTCGTCGGCGGCGGACTCGACGGTCAGCATGGTATCGACAAACAGGCGATACCCGCGCGGCGTCGGAATTCTTCCCGCCGACGTATGCGGGCTGATCACGAGCCCCAGGTCCTCGAGGTCGGACATCACGTTGCGGATCGTCGCCGGGCTCAGTTCGAGGCCCGAGTACCGGGACAGCGTGCGCGAGCCGACCGGCTGACCTTCAGCGATATAGCGCTCGATCAGCGTTTTGAGGAGGGTTTGTGCGCGAGGATCTAGCATGAAGGAAAATTTTAGCGCAATGCCTGCGCGACAGCGAGCAATAACGGGAAGCTTCAGGACCATCGTGCGGCCGCGCGGCGCGTTGCGCCGGCTGCGACACGAAGTCCCGACCATCAACCTGTCACCAGCTTCTATCATTCTAACGACAACCTGCCCGGGCCGGGCAAGCGCACTCCGCCCAGCCAGCGTCCGAAGCAGGGCCCGGCGTGGCACGGCTCACCGCGCCCCGGGTGCAATGTGAAAAGTTCATTTCGAAGCATACCTATGGTGTAATGCCGGCATGCAAGTTACCAGCCAGTTCAGGACCGTTGCGCTCGTTGGGCGCAGCAACACGCCCGGCATCAGCGAGCCGCTGGCGGCGCTCGCCTCGTGCATTGCAAAGCGCGGGTTCGACGTCGTGTTCGAAGCGGACACCGCCCAGGAAATCGGCGTGACCGACTATCCGGCGCTAACCCCGGCGGAAATCGGCGCGCGCGCCGACGTGGCTGTCGTGCTCGGCGGTGACGGCACCATGCTGGGCATGGGGCGACAACTCGCGCCATACCGCACGCCGGTCATCGGCATCAACCACGGACGCCTCGGCTTCATTACCGATATTCCGATTTCCGATATGCAAGAAATCGTCCCGCAGATGCTCACGGGCAGCTTCGAACGGGAAGAACGGACGCTGCTCGAGGCGCGCATCATGCGCAACGGCGAACCGATCTACCACGCGCTTGCGTTCAACGACGTCGTCGTCAACCGTAGTGGCTTTTCGGGGATGGCGGAACTGCGTGTGTATGTCGACGGGCGCTTCATGTACAACCAGCGCTCGGACGGCCTGATCGTCGCCACGCCAACCGGCTCGACGGCCTACGCGCTGTCGTCGTCGGGGCCGATCCTGCATCCGCAGTTGCAGGGCATCGTGCTGGTGCCCATCGCGCCGCATGCGCTGTCGAACCGGCCGATCGTGTTGCCTGACGACTGCAAGGTCGGCATCCAGATCGTCTCCGGGCGGGATGTGAACGTGAATTTCGACATGCAGTCGTTCACCGCGCTTGAACTGAACGACACTATCGATGTGCGCCGCTCGCGCCATACGGTGCCCTTCCTGCATCCGGTCGGCTACAGTTACTACGCGACGCTTCGCAAGAAGCTGCACTGGAATGAACATCCCTCGCTCGAAGACGACCCCGAGCCTGAGTGAGCGGACTGCCTTCATTGCCCTGACTACCCAGACAAGCGCGACTGACTCGACCGACGCGACCGTTTCGAATTCGCCAGCAAAACAGCCAACCAGACCAAACTCCATGCTTCGCCATCTCTCGATACGCGACTTCGTCATTGTCGCCGCGCTCGATCTTGAATTCGAAAGCGGCTTTACGGTCTTTTCCGGTGAAACGGGCGCCGGCAAATCGATCCTGATCGACGCACTCGCCCTTGCGCTAGGCGCGCGCGCCGACGCAAGCGTCGTGCGCACCGGCGAGAGCCGCGCCGACATTACCGCGGAATTCGCGACGCACGCCGAGGTCGAGCGCTGGCTCGACGAGCAGGCGCTCGGCACCGACGCCGACGACCCGCACGGCAGCACGGTCATGCTGCGCCGGGTGATCGACGCCAACGGCCGCTCCCGCGCGTTCATCAACGGTACGCCGGCCACACTGGCGCAACTGCGCGAAGTGGGCGAAATGCTCGTCGACATTCACGGGCAGCACGCGCACCAGTTGCTGATGCGGCCCGACGCGCAGCGCGAACTGTTCGACACACACGCGGGCCTGCTCGAGACGGCCGCTTCGGTGACACGTGCCTGGCGTAACTGGCGCGAGGCTGCACAAGCCGTCGAAACAGCGCAGACGCGGGACCGCGAACTGCAACTCGAACGCGAGCGTCTCGCATGGCAGTTGACCGAACTCGACAAACTCGCGCCGCAACCCGGCGAATGGGAAGAAATCAACGCAGAGCATCGCAAGCTGTCGCACTCGGCGAACCTGATCGACGGCGTGCAGGGCGCGCTCGCGGCGCTGTCCGAATCGGATGAGGCGATGATCACCCATCTCGGCTCGATCATTTCAAAGCTGCGTGACCTTGCCGAAATCGATCCCGCCTTGAACGATGCGCTCGCCGCACTGGAACCCGCCGAGATCCAGTTGCAGGAAGCGGCCTACTCGCTCTCGCATTACGCGCAGCGGCTCGAACTCGATCCCGACCGGCTCGCCCAGGTCGACCGCCGTCTCGACGCGTTGCACTCGATGGCGCGCAAATTCCGCCTGCAGCCAGAAACACTGCCCGGAGAACACGAGGCACGCCGGGCGCAGCTTGCCGCGCTCGACGCCGCCGCCGACCTCGACAGCCTGCGTGCCTTCGAGGCCAGGGCGAAAGACGCCTACGTGGCCGACGCAAAACAGTTGTCGAAGTCACGGGCAAAGGCCGCGAAGGCGCTAGGTTCGGCCGTGACGACAGGCATGCAGGAATTGTCGATGGTGGGCGGCAGCTTCGACGTTGCGCTCGTGCCGCTGCCGGAAGGCGGCGCGCATGGCATGGAGCAGATCGAGTTTCGCGTCGCGGGTCACGCGGGCGTGCCGCTGCGGCCGTTGGCAAAAGTCGCGTCCGGGGGCGAACTGGCGCGGATCAGCCTCGCACTGGCCGTCATCGCAAGCACCGCGAGCCCCACGCCGACGCTGATATTCGACGAAGTGGATACGGGCATTGGCGGCGGCGTCGCGGAAGTGGTCGGGCGCTTGCTGCATCAACTCGGCCGAGACAGGCAGGTGCTGTGCGTCACGCACCTGCCGCAGGTCGCCGCGCGCGGCGATCATCACTTTCAGGTCGCAAAGAGCGGCAACGGCAAGGGCGGCACGACGAGCAGCGTCACCTCGCTCGACAGATCCAGTCGTATCGAGGAAGTGGCGCGGATGCTGGGCGGCATCGAGATCACGGCGACCACCCGCAAGCACGCAAAAGAAATGCTCACCGCCTGAGCGCGTGGCGGCCGAGGGGCCCTGTCCTCAGCCAAACACCCGCTTCCAGAGACGCAGCACCGCTCTTCGCTCGGCCGTCACACGCTCCGGCTCCACCCGCGCCTTCTCCATGCCGTCGAGACGAAGCTTGTGCTGCAGCTTGCGATAGGTCCGGTAAGCCGCGCCCACCGTCTCAGCCTCTTCCTCACTCATCAGCCCGAAGCGCGACACTTCGCGCAGGAGCGCAATGTTGCCGGTATTGCGGATCAGTTCCGGATCGCGAGCCGCGTGCAGCAGTACCCAGTACTGCACCGTGAATTCGATATCGACCATCCCGCCACGATCGTGCTTCAGATCGAACAGCTCGGTGCGGTTCGGATGCCCCGCCTCGACGCGCTCGCGCATCTCGACAATTTCCTTCGCAAGCGGCGCGGCATCGCGTGGAGTCGTCAGGACCTGGATGCGGATCGCCTCGAACTGCGCGCCGATTTCGGCGTCGCCCGCGCAGTAACGTGCTCGCGACAATGCCTGGTGCTCCCACACCCATGCCGTGTTCGCTGCGTCGCCTTCACGCAGCTGATAGCGCCGGAACGCGTCGAGATCGGTGACGAGCAGCCCGGATTCGCCGTTTGGCCGCAACCGCAGATCGACATCGAACAGGGTGCCGGCACCGGTCGCCATCGTGAGCCAGGTGATGAGGCGCCGGGTAAACGTGGCGTAGACGTCGGCCGCCGCGTCGTCGGGGTCGTCGTACAGGAAGATGAGGTCGAGATCCGACGCGTAGCCCAGTTCCTTGCCGCCCAGCTTGCCGTAGGCGATCACGGCAAAGCGCGGCACCTCGCGATGCCGTTTGGCCACCTGCTTCCACACCGCTTCGAGCGTCACATCGAGGACCGCATCGGCAAGTTCCGAGAGCCGGTCGCTCACCTGTTCGACAGAGAGGCGTCCCGCCAGATCGATCAGCAGGATCCGGAACACTTCCGCCTGATGCGCGTGGCGCAGCAGGTCCATCTGCTGTTCGACCCCGTCAGCCGCCGCGATACGCGCGCCAAGCGTGCGTTTGAATTCGGGCCAGTCGAACGGGCTCGCGATCGCTTCGTCGTCGAGCAGTTCGTCGAGCAGTTGCGGATGCCGGATCAGGTAGCCCGCCGCCCAGCGCGAGCCGCCCAGTACCGACAGCACACGATGCAGCGCGACCGGATATTCGGTCAGCAGCGCGAGATACACGCCCCGCCGGCTCACGGCTTCGAGCAGGTCGAAGAAACGCGCGATCGTATCCGCGCGCCGCCCGGTCGGCTCCAGCGTGCGCGCCGCTTCCAGCGCCCGCTGCGCAACGATGTCGAAGCGCTGCCGGCTCCGCTCGCCGAGCCCCGTGTAGCGCGATGAGCGCCAGACCGCGCGCAGCCGGTCCAGCAGTTCCGCGGGCTCCGCGATACCGAGTTCGACGAGACGCGCCCGCAACGCCTCGTCGGCGCTCTCGTCGTCGAGCGCGCTGCTCCACACCCACACTGCCGCGCCGTCTTCGGGCGCACCGCAGCCGTCTCGGCCGTTTACCTTGTCGGCGAAAATCTGGTCGAACTGCAGCTCGACACGTTCGCGATGGCCGTTGAGTACCGTGATCAGCGCGGCGTAATCGTCAAAGCCCATCGTGTGCGCGAGCTGTTCGCGCTGGCCGGCGTCGACGGGCATCGCGTGCGTCTGCGCGTCGTTGCGGTATTGCAGGCGATGCTCGAGTTCGCGCAGGAATCGATAGGCCTGCGAGAGGTCAGCGCAGACCGAAGGCGCGATCAGCCCCTGCGCGGCTGCATGCCTCAGCACAGCGAGCGTCGGGCGCACGCGAAAGCCGGCATCCTGGCCGCCGCGAATCAGCTGGAACACCTGCGCGCTGAATTCGATCTCGCGGATGCCGCCGCGGCCAAGCTTGATGTCATCGGCCTTGTCCGGCCGCATCGACGCGCGGCGTTGGGCTTCCTGGCGAATCTGCAGGTGCAGTGCCCGGATCGCGGCGATCACTCCGAAATCCAGATACCGCCGATAGATGAATGGCGTGACGATGGAGTCGAGCTGTTTCGACAGACGCTGTGCGGCTTCGCTGCCGCCCTCGGAAACGAGCCGCCCCTTGATCCAGGCGTAACGCTCCCATTCGCGGCCCTGCACATAGAAATACTCCTCGAGCATGCCGAGGCTGCCCACCAGCGGCCCGGAATCGCCGTTCGGACGCAGACGCATGTCGACGCGAAACACGTAGCCATCCGCGGTCACTTCCGCGAGCGCAGCGATCAGCCGCTTGCCGAGACGCGCGAAGAAATCCTGCGTCGCAATCGGCGAGCGCTGGCCGCCGGCCGTCTCGCCGTCGTCTTCGTAGACGAAGATCAGGTCGATGTCCGACGATACGTTCAGTTCGCGCCCACCCAGCTTGCCCATCCCCACCACGCCGAGTGCGAGCCGCTCGCCCTCAGGGCCGCGCGGCTCGCCGTAGAGCACTAGGAGATCGGTAGACAGCACCGCGAGCGCACGCTGGATCGTGGCTTCGGCCAGATCGGTCATCGTACCGGTCACTTCGGCGACATCGGCCTTGCGTGTCAGATCGCGCTCCATCACGGCACAAAAGACCTCCGTGCGCAGCTGGCGCAGGGCTTTTTTAAGCGCCTCCTCGGTAAGCGGGGCATCGGACGCGGCGCGCAACGCGTGACTGAGTTCATCCAGCCGCCCGTCGATCCGCTCGCGCGTAACAGGTGCCTCCGCCAGCGCCGCCACGTGCGACGCGAGTTCGGGACGGCCGGCGAGGACGCGCGCAGCGTATTGTGACCAGGTGGAACTCGTCAGAGTGAAGTCAGTCATCAAAGGTCAGGCTCGCTCGTTGCTTCGGTGGTTGTGACACACGCGAGGCGCAGGCGAAGCGCGAGTCGTGCGGACATAAGTCCCGAACGTCGCGAGCCACGCTGGCCGGACCTTTCAAAGGATTCAAGGATGCCCGTAGGCGCTGGCCCGTGTGTTACATTTCGTCGTCAGACAGCAAAACTACCATACGCCCACCCGTCGCAGCATGTCCGAGCGAAACGATTCCGCCGACCCGCCAGAAGCCGGACGTGCCAGGCCCAGTAGCGGGAGCGACCATGCGGTGCTGCGGCACACGTTGCGAGTGGTGCTGGCGCTCGCACTCGTCCTCTACTTCATCGTGGCGGGGCTTTTCCTCAGCTTGCGCTATGTCGTACTGCCGCGCGCCGACGCGTTCCGCCCGCGCATCGAAGCCGTCGTCTCGGACAAGCTGCACGCGGAACTGAGAATCGGCAGGCTCGCACCGCACTGGACAGGCTTCCAGCCTGGCCTCGACATCACCAATCTCACCATCCGCGACCGCGGCGGCAATACCGCGCTAACGATCCCGCACGCCACGGCCACGCTTTCGTGGCGATCGCTCGCGCAACTCGCGCCAGTGCTATCGAGCCTCGTCGTCGACAAGCCGGACCTGCTGGTTGCACGGTCGAGCGACGGCGCGCTGTCGGTAGCCGGCGTCCTGCTTCCGACCCGGCGCACGGGCAACGCCACGTTCACCACCTGGTTGCTTCAGCAACAGGCGATCATTCTGCGTGGCGGCACGCTCCGCTGGCGCGACGCGCGGCACAACGCCCCGGAGCTTGCGCTGCAGGACATCCGGCTTGCGATCCTCAACGACGGTTACGAACACCGCTTCGCACTCCAGGCCCCCGCCGAGGGTACGGTGCTGCACGGCCCGCTCGACTTCCGGGCGCACTTCCGTCACGCGCCGCTGACTTCCGCCGGCAAGCCGGTCAACTGGAAAGGTGAGGCGTATCTGTCCACCGGCCCCGTCGATCTGCCCACGCTGGCACGCTACGTGGGTTTCCCGTTCGAAGTCTCCGCGGGCCGCATCGACAATTCAATCTGGATTGACTTTGCGCAAGGCAGTATGAGGACCGCGGAGGGCCAGCTTGCAGGCAGCGACGTCGCCTTGCGCGTGCGCGCAACACAACCGAAACTCGACGTGCCCGTTGCAACTTTCACCTGGAAAGTGAATCTGGAGCAGCGCGACTTTAACCTCCAGCTCAGCGACTTCAACGCCGAACTCGGCCAGCCGCCACTCGATGACGGCACGCCGGTCACGCGCAATCTGGCGCTGTCGACGCTGACCGCCCGCTACCGCATGCCGAGCGTGCAGGTTGGCCAGCTGATGAGCGTCAAGGGCGATCGTGTCGACCTTGGTGTGCTCGCGGAATTCAGCCGCGCGCTGCCGCTGCAGGGCAAACTGTTAAGCGAACTCGTGCGTTTCAATCCGCGCGGGCTGGTATCGAACTATGTGATCGAAGTCGAGCGCGAAAAACCCGAATCCGGCGAGGCCATTGCCGAGCAGCGTGCGAAAGGTGGCCAACCGATCTTGCGTTACCGGTTCAAGGGCGATCTGCAGGGCATCAGCATCGCGGCCCAGGAACCGCCGCCCGGCCTGACGAAGCTCAACCACCCGCGTGCGGGCGTTCCGGGGGTCGAAAATCTGTGGGGCAACGTCGACGCCGACGAAAACCACGGCGCGCTGGTGCTCAACTCGGCCAATGTGGCCGTGACGATGCCAGGTGTTTTCGACGATCCGCGCCTCACGTTCGACCGTATGAGCGGCCACGTCAGGTGGGAAATCAAGCCAAAGGCACCGGGCGAGCAGCACCTGTCCGTTGCGATAACCGTGCCCGACTTTCATGTTTCCAACGCCGATACTGCCGCGAAGCTCACCGCCTACTACACGAACCCGGGCCACGGGCGCGGCGCGCTCGAACTGAAGGCCGATTTCGAGCGGGCGGCAGTGCCGCGCATCGTCCGCTACCTGCCGACCAGCATCAGCGAAAAACTGCGCATCTATCTGGGACACGGGCTGCAGGCCGGCACGTCACAAGGCGCGACGATCGAGGTGCATGGCAATCTCGACAAGTTCCCCTACTCGCGCGATCCGACCGCCGGCATCTTCCGCATCGTCGCGCCGTTCAGGAACGCAACGTTCGACCCGTCGCCCTATCCGCCGAGGACACTCAAGAACGGCACGCCGAACGTCTGGCCGGCGCTCGACAACATCAACGGCACGTTCCAGCTGAAGGAAAATGTGCTGCAATTCGACGTCGACAGCGCGCGCTACAAGCGGGTCGCACTCGGGAAGGTGGCAGGGAAGATCGACGATCTCGGAACGAAAGCGTCGAGCCTTGTGATCACGGGCAACGCCCGCGGTCCGCTCGCCGACATGCTGGACTACGCAAACAACAGCGCGCTCGGCGGCCTCTCGAAACACGCCGGCGAAAAGGTCCGCGCCGAAGGCGGTGCATCGCTCGCCCTCAAGCTCACTGTGCCGCGCACGCCGAAACCGCATATCGCTGTCGAAGGCGCGATCGGCTTTCAGAACAACCGGCTGACGATGAATCACGTACCGCCGTTATCGCAACTCAACGGCCGTGTCCGGTTCACGGAGCACACCGCAGCGACCGACCGGCTGTCCGCCCGCTTTCTCGGCGGCGCGGTGCACGCGAACGGAGGCCTGCGAGAGGACGGCACCTATGCATTCGATATCAACGGCCAGATTGCCGTCGAGGCGGCGCGTGGCCTCGACCTGCACGGCCCGGCCGAACAGGCGCTCACGCACATGAGCGGCAGCGCGCCTTATCATCTGAATATGCGCGGCGCCAGAGGCCGCCTGCCCGACATCACCGCGAACTCCGACCTGACCGGCCTCGCGCTCAACTTCCCCGCACCTTTCAACAAGCCGCTCGGCGAGCGGATGCCCCTGCACTTCACGTTCCACCCGCCCACCAGCCCCACCGACGCAGGTCTACAGCACGCCGACCTGACTTTCGGACAGATCAAGGCCGCGTACCTGCTGCGCCACGAGCCGAACCGGCCGTTGACCGTGGTGCGGGGCGCGATCGGCGTGAACAGGCCGGCTGATCCGCCGTCCGAGGGCGTCACCGCAGCGGTCGACCTCGACGAGTTGGACGCCGACGCGTGGCGCGCGCTTTTTGCCCAGATGCGCAGCGGCAGCAAGGACGCGGTACAGCCCGGCATCCCCAACAGCACGGCCGTGCAGTTCATGCCGACGCGCTTCGCGGTCCACATCGGCACACTGACGCTGCTCAAGCGTCACTGGGAAAACCTGATCGTCGGCGCATCGACCGAAGATCACAAGTGGCAGGCGAACATCGCATCGAATCAGGTTTCGGGCCATGCATCGTGGCTGCCGGGCGCCACGCCGGACTCGCCCGGCACACTGCAGGCACGCCTCGCGCGCCTCGTGATTCCCTCGGCGCCAGAGAACGACCTGCTCGGCCGGGCCATGTCCGCGCCCGCGAGAAACATGCCGTCGATCGATCTGATCGTGAACGAGTTGATCGTCCGCGAACACAACTTCGGTCGGCTTGAAGTCGATGCGCACAATTTCGAGGAAGACGGCGTACCCGTCTGGCAACTGGACAAGCTCGACGTCACCAATCCGGATGCGTCGCTGATCGCCACGGCGAACTGGCGCACCGAGCGCAGCCTCGGCGCCAATACCGACGAGGTCCCGCCGCACCACACCGAACTCGATTTCGTCCTTCACGTCAACGACGCTGGCGCGTTGCTCGAGCGCGCCGGCCGCCCGCGGGTGCTCAAGGGCGGCTCCGGCGTGCTGTCGGGCGAGCTCAACTGGCGCGGCAGCCCGAACGTGATCGATTTCCCGACGCTGAACGGCAACCTCGCCGTCGACCTGCGGCACGGACAGATCCTGAAAGTCGACCCGGGTCTCGCGAGGCTGCTCGGCGTGCTGAGCCTGCAAAGCCTCTCGCGCGTGGCGACGCTCAATTTCCGCGATGTGATCGGTGAAGGCCTGCCATTCTCGACTGTGACGGGCACCGTGGGCATCGAAAACGGCATCGGCCGCACGGACAACTTCCAGATGATCATGGCGCCTGCCCGCACCCGGATGGCAGGCACCATCGACCTCGCACAGGAAACGCAGGATCTGCGCGTCCACATCATCCCGACGGTGGACATCGGCGCCGGCGTGGTCGCGGCCGCGATCGTCAACCCGCTGTTCGGACTCGGCGCACTGATCGCGGACTTCGCGCTATATCACTCGGTCAGCAGGATATTCGCCATGGAGTATGCGATCACCGGCTCCTGGGCGCATCCGCACGTCGAGCGGGTCAGCGACGATCGCGGTAATATGACCGCTCCGGCTCCGACGGTCTTCCATTGAGCGCTGATCGGGCCCCTGCTGCACGGTCCTCTCGCGGTGGGCGGGCCGTTCATGACATAGCCATGGTTTGCAGTCCGCGGCGCGCCGTCCGCGTCGCCTTGCCGGGAGTCTTTCAAAACGCTCATGAGCGACCAATACGCCCCAACATCGACCTGTCGCGTCGCTGCGCTGCAGATGGTCAGCACGCCCGAGCGCGACCGGAACCTTGCCGAGGCCGAACGGCTTATCGCGGAAGCCGTCGCGGATGGCGCGCAACTTGTGCTGCTGCCCGAATATTTCTGCTTTATGGGCTTCAAGGACACGGACAAGCTGACAGTCCGCGAAGCATACGGCGATGGCCCGATCCAGCGTTTTCTGACGGATGCGGCGCGGCGCCACGGCGTCTGGATAATCGGCGGCACACTGCCGCTGACGGCGCCGGAAGCTTCGCGCGTACTGAACACGACACTCGTATTCGACCCGCAGGGTAACGAGGTCGCACGCTACGACAAGATCCACCTGTTCAGCTTCGAGAAAGGCGACGAATCGTTCGACGAGGCGCGCACGATCTGTCCCGGTGAAGATGTGCGCACCTTCGAAGCTCCGTTTGGCCGGGTGGGCCTGTCCGTCTGCTACGATCTGCGCTTTCCGGAGCTGTACCGGCGCATGGGCGACTGCGCGCTGATCGTGGTGCCGTCCGCCTTCACCTATACAACCGGCCGCGCGCACTGGGAAACGCTGCTACGCGCGAGAGCGGTCGAAAACCAATGTTATGTGCTCGCCGCCGCACAGGGCGGCAAGCACGAAAACGGTCGCCGTACATGGGGCCACAGCATGCTGATCGACCCCTGGGGCGAAATTGTGGCTGTACGTGACGAAGGTGCGGGCGTCGTCGCCGGCAATCTCGATCGCACCCGCATCGACGAGGTCCGCCAGAGCCTGCCCGCGTGGCGGCACCGCGTCCTCACGTGACCTTTAGCTGACCTTTAGCTGACCTTTAGCTGACCTTTAGCTGACCTTTAGCTGACCTTTAGCTGACCTTGGGCTGACCTTGAAAGCGGCGCGCCAACCATCCATCTAGCGACTGTGAAGTGACCCTGACGTGAACATGAGGCACGCTCCCAACCGAATCCCTCGCATCGAGAAGAACTGACCCCGCATGAATATCATCGAACCCGGTATCCGTAACCTCGCGACCGCCAAGGACGTGCTCCTCACGCCGTATGGCCTCGACGAAGGCGTTTTGACCCGCACGCTCGCGGAAATCTTCACGCATCGCATCGACTACGCCGACCTGTATTTCCAGGCGACCCGCAGCGAAGCGTGGAGCCTCGAGGAAGGCATCGTCAAATCCGGTAGTTTCAGCATCGATCAGGGCGTCGGCGTGCGCGCCGTGTCCGGCGACCGGACGGCGTTCGCCTATTCGGACGACCTGTCGCCCGAAGCGATCCGCCAGGCCGCGATCGCCACCCGCGCGATTGCGAAGGCCGGCGGCGGCAAGCAGAAGGTGAAGGTGGCGTCGTCGCTGACCGGCATCGCCGGGCGCGATCTGTACCTGCCGTCCGACCCTCTGCATTCCCTCGACGCAACCGCCAAGGTCAAACTGCTCGAACGCATCGAACAGATGGCGCGTGGCCGCGATCCGCGCATCAAGCAGGTGATGGCGGGCCTCGCCGGTGAATACGACGTCGTGCTGGTCGCGCGCAGCGACGGTGCGCTGGCCGCCGACATTCGCCCGCTCGTGCGGGTGTCGGTCACGGTCATCGCCGAACAGAACGGCCGCCGCGAAATCGGCAGCGGCGGCGGCGGCGGACGCTTCGACTACGGCTATTTCACCGACGCAGTGCTGTCGCGCTACGTCGACGACGCCGTGCACGCGGCGCTGGTGAACCTCGACGCGCGCCCGGCGCCGGCGGGCGCCATGACCGTTGTGCTCGGACCGGGCTGGCCGGGCGTGCTGCTGCACGAAGCGATCGGCCACGGCCTGGAAGGCGACTTCAACCGCAAGGGATCATCGGCGTTTGCCGGCCGTATCGGCGAGCAGGTCGCAGCGAAGGGCGTCACGGTCGTCGACGACGGCACGCTGCCGAACCGCCGCGGCTCGCTCAACATCGACGACGAAGGCAACCCGACCCAGTGCACGACGCTGATCGAAGACGGCATCCTGAAGGGCTACATCCAGGACACCCTGAACGCGCGCCTGATGAAGATGCCGGTGACCGGCAACGCGCGCCGCGAGTCGTACGCCGCGCTGCCGATGCCGCGCATGACCAACACCTACATGCTCAACGGCGACAAGGATCCGCAGGAGATCATCGGGTCGGTAAAGAACGGCCTGTATGCGGTGAATTTCGGCGGTGGACAGGTCGACATCACGAACGGCAAGTTCGTGTTTTCGGCCTCCGAGGCTTACATGATCGAGAACGGCAAGATCAGCTATCCGGTCAAGGGTGCGACGCTGATCGGCAGCGGGCCGGAATCGCTCAAGTTCGTCAGCATGATCGGCAACGACATGGCGCTGGATACCGGTGTGGGTGTCTGCGGCAAGGAAGGCCAGAGCGTGCCGGTCGGCGTCGGCCAGCCGACGCTGCGCATCGACCGGATGACGGTCGGCGGAACGGTCTGATCGAATGATCACGCACATTTCGCGCAAATTTTGCGCGAAATGTGCGGATTATCCGCATTTTTTGATGCCCTAGCTTGTCACCCGAGCCTGAGCAGGTTATAAAGCCAGTCAACCTTTTTCGATGAGCGACCTTTTTCTCGCCATGTCCGCCACCAGGTTTTACTTTTATTTTTTCTGGCATCTCAGACCGCTGGCGGATCGAGAGGGGTGTTAGTGCACGCAAGACACCGAGAATTCCCGAAAAACCGCCAGCGAGTCTGGCGGTTTTTTTTCGTCACTCACAACCGCTGTTAGCTGATTTTTCGCCAGTTTCCGCTTTTGTTGTCGAACCTTTTTTTGCATTTTTGAACCGAATTTTGAATTGAGTCCGCTGCGGCCGTCCTGCTTGTGTCCGCACGAACACGCTACAAACCAGATCCAGGAGAACGACCATGCCCCCGCACAATACTGACGATGTCCGCATTCGCGAATTGAAAGAACTGACGCCGCCCGCGCATCTGATCCGCGAATTCGCGCTCGACGAAAACGTGTCGAACCTGATCTACAACGCACGTCAGGCGATGCACCGGATCCTGCACGGCATGGACGACCGGCTGATCGTGATCGTCGGGCCGTGCTCGATTCACGATACGAAGGCTGCACTCGAGTACGCGGGCCGTCTGGTCGAGCAACGCAAACGCTTCGCAGGCGAGATGGAAATCGTGATGCGCGTGTACTTCGAAAAGCCGCGCACCACGGTGGGCTGGAAGGGTCTCATCAACGACCCGTACATGGACAACAGCTTCAAGATCAACGACGGCCTGCGCACCGCACGCGAACTGCTGCTGCGTATCAACGAACTCGGCCTGCCGGCCGGCACCGAATACCTCGACATGATCAGCCCGCAATACATCGCCGACCTGATCTCGTGGGGCGCAATCGGCGCACGCACGACCGAGTCACAGGTGCATCGCGAACTTGCTTCGGGACTGTCCTGCCCGGTCGGCTTCAAGAACGGCACCGACGGCAACGTGAAGATCGCCGTCGACGCGATCAAGGCCGCGTCGCAACCGCACCATTTCCTGTCGGTCACGAAGGGGGGCCATTCGGCCATCGTCTCGACGGCCGGCAATGAGGACTGCCATATCATCCTGCGCGGCGGCAAGACGCCGAACTATGACGCGGACAGCGTGAATGCCGCGTGCGCCGACATCGGCAAGGCCGGGCTCGCCGCGCGTCTGATGATCGACGCAAGCCACGCGAACAGCTCGAAGAAGCACGAAAACCAGATTCCGGTGTGCGCGGATATTGGCCGCCAGATCGCGGCGGGCGACGAACGGATCGTCGGCGTGATGGTGGAATCCCATCTTGTCGCGGGTCGCCAGGACCTGCAGGAAGGCTGCGCGCTGACGTACGGTCAGAGCATCACGGACGCCTGCATCGGCTGGGACGAAAGCGTCGGCGTACTGGAAGGGCTCGCCGAAGCGGTAAAACAGCGCCGTGTCGCACGCGGAAGCGGAAACTGAGCGCGGTCAGCGCCTCATCCGGCAGTAACAGGCCCGGCCCCCCGCCGGGCTTTTTGTTGGCCGGATGGGCGAATTGTTGCCCATGCATCGCCCCTTTATCGTGACTGCCAATGGTCGGATCGGATGTTTCTTGACCGTATCCGGAGTCGCGTATAAGATTTTATACATAGAGGGTGTCCATGGAGCAGGAAAAAGAGATTCGCTGGGTGGGCTCCGCTTATGCCGACCTGCTGGCATTCCCCGATGAGCCACGGCGGCAGGCCGGATTCCAGTTGGGTAAGGTGCAGGCGGGTCTGGATCCAGACGACTGGAAGCCTTTCGATGCGGTCGGTGCCGGCACCCGCGAAATACGCATCAGGGAAAGCGACGGCATTTATCGCGTGATGTATGTAGCGAAATTCGTGAAAGCGGTGTACGTCCTGCATTGCTTCAGGAAAACCACGCAGGCAACCAGCAAACAGGACAGGGATATTGCCGCGGTGCGCTATCGCGCCGTGGCCAACTTTAGAGAGGTACAGCAATGACGATCGACACCAAGGTCCGCCACGTCACGAAGCCGGGGACAAATCTGTTCCTGGAGCTCGGCTTCCCGCCGGACGAGGCAGAGCGTCTTCACGCCGCATCGCAGAAGCAGATCAACGACACCCGGCTGTTGAAAGAACAGTTGATGACCGAGCTGTCGAGCTGGATCGAACAGCATCATCTGAAGCAGGCAGAAGCCGCAGAGATTCTCATGGTCTCGCGGCCACGTGTCTCCGATGTGGTCAACAGGAAGACGGCAAAATTCACCATTGACACCCTCGTGGAAATGATGAGCCGCATCGGCAAGCCGGTCACGCTCGCGATCGGTTGATTCGCGCCCTGCGACGCGGCCGATCTGGACTGTTCTAGTACCTTCACTGATGACTCGCCGCTACCTCGCGCCCGCCATGCAGTTGCCGCACGCCTGCCTATGTCGCCCCGCGGTCATGCTGCCAAAGCACATCGGTGCCACCATCCACGCGGTTCAGCACGCGAGCCAGCACGAACAGCAGATCCGACAGACGATTCACATACTGACGCGGCGCCGCGTTGACCGTCTCGACCTGGCCAAGCGCGACAATCGATCGTTCAGCACGACGGCACACGGTCCGGCAGACGTGCGCGAGTGCAGCGCTGCGGGACCCGCCGGGCAGGATGAATTCCTTTAGTGGCGGCAAAGCCGCGTTGTAGTCGGCAAGCCAGGTGTCGAGCTGGGCCAGATGTGTGTCGGCGATCATCGTATGGCCGGGTATGCAAAGTTCGCCGCCCAGATCGAACAGGTCATGCTGGATGGCGATCAATGCGTCACGCACATCCCCTGGCAGCTTTTCGCACAGCAACACGCCGATGTTCGAGTTCAGTTCGTCAACGTCGCCGACGGCGGCAATGCGCGCGTCGTCCTTGCGTACGCGGCGACCGTCGCCAAGACCAGTGGTGCCGTCGTCGCCAGTGCGAGTGGCGATCTTGCTCAAACGGTTGCCCATGATGCCTCCTGTCGATACGCTGCCTGTCGGAAGTCGATGCATTGCGCACACGCATCGTGCCGTCGCCGCCATTATAGGTTCCCCGCCGGCGGCCGCGCCCGCCGCAAGGGTATCGGCGTAAAATGAACCAACCAGCACCATAGCTGCCCGCCTTCAGGAGACATGCGTGAATCATCCCGTGCCGCCGGCATCGCTGCGCCGTCCGTTCCCCGCTGAACTGCTTGCTTCGCTCAAGGCTGCTTTTGCCGAACGCGTTTCGATTTCCGACGCCGTGCGCGCCCATCATGGCCGCGACGAATCACCATTCGATCCGCAGTTACCCGACGCTGTCGTCTTCGCACGCACGACGGAAGAAGTGCAGACCATCGTGAAGCTGTGCGCCCGGTACAACGTGCCGGTCATCCCCTACGGCAATGGGTCTTCGCTCGAAGGGCATCTGCTGGCGGTGCAGGGTGGTGTGTCGGTCGACCTGTCCGGGATGAATCAGGTGCTGTCGATCAATGCGGAAGATCTGACTGTCACCGTCGAACCCGGCATCTCGCGCAAGCAGCTCAATGAAGCGTTACGCGAAACGGGCCTGTTCTTTCCGATCGATCCCGGGGCGGATGCGAGCATCGGCGGCATGTCGGCGACGCGAGCGTCGGGCACCAATGCCGTGCGCTACGGCACGATGCGCGAGAATGTCCTGGGGCTGACGGTCGTGCTTGCGGACGGCCGTGTCATCAAGACCGGCACGCGTGCCCGCAAATCATCGGCGGGCTATGACCTGACGCGCCTTTTCGTCGGCTCCGAAGGCACGCTTGGCATCATCACCGAAATCACCGTGCGGCTCTATCCGCAGCCCGAGGCCGTTTCGGCGGCGGTGTGCACGTTCCCGTCGATGGGCGACGCGGTGCGCGCCGTCATTGAAACAATCCAGATCGGCGTGCCGATTGCACGCGTCGAGTTCGTCGATTCGCTTGCGATCCGCTCGATCAACCGGCATTCGAATCTGACGCTGCGCGAGGCGCCCACGCTCTTCTTCGAGTTTCACGGCACCGAAGCCGGCGTAAAAGAACAGGCCGAACTCGTACAGGAAATCGCCGCGCAGAACGCCGGCGAAGGCTTCGAATGGGCCACGCGCCCCGAAGACCGCAGCCGCCTGTGGAATGCGCGCCACAACGCCTACTTCGCGATGCTGCAGCTCAAGCCTGGCTGCCGCGCGGTCACGACCGACGTCTGCGTGCCGATCTCACGCCTCGCGGAATGCGTCGTCGAGACCGAGCACGACCTGAAGGCGTCGCCTCTGCCCTGCCCGATCGTCGGCCACGTCGGCGATGGCAATTTCCACGTTGCAATCCTGATCGACCCGAACAAGCCCGAGGAACTCGTCGAGGCAGAACGGCTCAATCACCGGATTGTGGAGCGGGCGTTACGGATGGACGGCACCTGTACTGGCGAGCATGGCGTCGGGTTGCACAAGATGGATTTCCTGCTCGAAGAACACGGAGAAGACACGGTTGATACGATGCGCGCCATCAAGCACGCACTCGATCCGCACAACCTGATGAACCCGGGCAAGATTTTTTCCTGGGCGGCATGACCCGACGGGCGAACCGGCTTCACACGACCGCGCGCCCATAGAAGGAGGAGACATGAACGCACCCGGCGAACTCTCACCCGAAGTGCTCGCGCAACGCCAGCGCGACGTCGTGCAGGCGCTGATGGCCGTGCTGCCGACACATTGCCTGCTGTACCGCGAAGAAGACACGGTCGCCTACGATTGCGACGGCCTCGCCGCATACCGGAGGCTGCCGCTCGCGGTCGTGCTGCCGGAAACCGAGTCGCAGGTGCAGCGGATCGTGCAGATCTGCCACCGGCTCGACGTCCCCATCGTGCCACGCGGTGCGGGCACCGGCCTGTCGGGCGGCGCACTGCCGATCCGGCACGGGGTCGTGGTATCGCTCGCGCGTTTTCGTAAGATCGTCGAGGTCGATCCGTATGCACGCACCGCGACAGTCCAGCCCGGCGTGCGCAATCTCGCGATCTCAGAAGCAGCCGCGCCTTACGGGCTGTACTACGCGCCCGACCCCTCGTCGCAGATCGCCTGCACGATCGGCGGCAATGTCTCGGAAAATTCGGGCGGCGTGCACTGCCTGAAGTACGGCCTCACGGTACACAACGTGCTGCGCGTACGCGCCGTCACGATGGAAGGCGAAATCGTCGAATTCGGCTCGCTCGGACCCGATGCGCCGGGGCTGGATCTGCTGGCGGTGCTGATCGGCAGCGAGGGCATGTTCGCGATCGTCACCGAAGTCACGGTCAAGCTGATCCCGAAGCCGCAAACCGCGCAGGTCATCATGGCCAGTTTCGACGACGTCGTGAAAGGCGGCGATGCAGTCGCCGGCATCATCGCGGCAGGCATCATTCCCGCCGGCCTCGAAATGATGGACAAGCCTGCGACGCGCGCCGTCGAGGAATTCGTCAACGCGGGCTACGACCTCGATGCGGCGGCGATCCTGCTATGCGAATCGGATGGCACGCCTGAGGAAGTCGCTGAAGAAATCGTCCGCATGACCGCGGTCCTGCGCGAATGCGGCGCAACGCGAATCCAGATTTCCCGCACGGAAAGCGAGCGGCTCAAGTTCTGGTCGGGACGCAAGAATGCGTTTCCAGCTGCCGGGCGCATCTCACCGGATTATTACTGCATGGACGGCACCGTGCCGCGCCGCGCAATCGGCCCGCTTCTCGCGCGGATAGAAGAGATGGAGCGCAAGTACGGGCTGCGCTGCATCAACGTCTTCCACGCCGGCGACGGCAACATGCACCCGCTGATCCTCTTCAACGGCAACGATCTGGACGAATGGCACCGCGCGGAGGCGTTCGGCTCGGACATTCTCGAGACCTGTGTCGAGCTGGGCGGCACGATCACGGGCGAACACGGCGTCGGTATCGAGAAGATCAATTCGATGTGCGTGCAGTTCTCACCGGAGGAGCGCGACACGTTCCATGCGGTGAAACGCGCGTTCGATCCACCCGGCCTCCTGAATCCGGACAAGGGCATCCCGACGCGCGCCCGCTGTGCCGAATACGGCAAGATGCACGTGCGCGGCGGCTTGCTGCCGCACCCGGAACTGGAGCGCTTCTAGCGGCCGCAGCGGTTTGCAGGAAATACTGTGGCGGGGGTTTCCGCGAGTCCCTTCGTGGGCTCGCGCCAACCCATGCGCGCCGGTTCCGCACCAGACAACCGGCCCGACCCACACGCGGCCCGCGCCGTCGTGACGGCAGCCCCACACGCGTCATCTCTGCCGTTTTGTCGCCTGATTACCCGATGCGGGTCCGCTCCGGCTTGCCAGACCGGCCCCGCCCGGTACAATCGAACGAAACACAACGACGCAGGACGCCATGGAAGAGGACGACATCGTCGCCGTCTGGTCCGAACGGATCCGTTCGGCCAGCGACGAAGGACGCGCGCTGCGCATTCGCGGCGGGGGCACCAAAGACTGGTACGGGCAGACCCTGGAAGGCGATATCCTCGACACGCGCGCGCATCGCGGCATCATTGCGTACGATCCGGCCGAACTGGTCATAACCGCGCGCGCGGGCACGCCGCTCCTCGAGATCGAAGCCGCGCTCGCCGAGCATCATCAGATGCTCGCGTTCGAACCGCCGCACTTCGGCCCGCAGGCCACGCTTGGCGGCTGCATCGCGGCCGGCATCGCCGGGCCGCGCCGGCCGTCTGCGGGGGCTGCGCGCGACTTCGTGCTTGGCGCGGTCGTCATGAATGGCCAGGGCCAGGTGTTGCGCTTCGGCGGGCAGGTCGTGAAGAACGTCGCGGGCTACGACGTCGCGCGGCTGATGGCCGGCTCGCTCGGCACACTTGGTCTGATCCTTGAACTGTCGGTGAAGGTGCTGCCTCGCCCGGTCGCCGAAGCTACGCTCAAGTTCGACATGAACGGCACGGACGCCGTCCGCAAGCTCAACGAATGGGGTGGCCATCCGTTACCCATCACCGCAAGCGCCTGGCGCCACGGAACCCTGGCGCTGCGACTGGGCGGCGCCGAAGCGGCGGTCAAGTCGGCACGATCGGCGCTCGGTGGTGAAGTGGTCGACGCGGTCGAGGCGGAGCGCTTCTGGGCCGGCCTGCGCGAACAGACCGATCCGTTTTTTGCGGCGATCGCGCCGAAAGCCGCGTTATGGCGGCTCGCACTGCCCTCCATCACCGAGCCGTTGCAGCTGCCCGGCGCGCAACTGATGGAATGGGGCGGCTCACAACGCTGGTGGATCACCGACGCCGATGCTCAGACCGTGCGCATCAGTGCCAAACAGGCGGGCGGCCACGCGACGATCTTCCGCGCCGGCCACGGCTTCGATCGCAACGCAGGCGTATTTACCCCGCTGCCCGCTCCGCTGATGAAAATCCACCGCGGCCTGAAGACCGCCTTCGACCCCGCCCGCATCTTCAATCGCGGACGGCTCTACCCCGACTTCTGAGCGACGCGATGCAAACAAACCTCGCGGACTTCATTCGCAACACACCCGACGGCGTCGAAGCCGACGCCATCCTGCGCAAGTGCGTGCATTGCGGTTTCTGCACGGCAACCTGCCCCACCTATCAACTGCTGGGCGATGAACTCGACGGCCCGCGCGGACGCATCTACCTGATCAAGCAGATGGTGGAAGGCGCCCCGGTGACACGCAGCACGCAAACTCACCTCGACCGCTGCCTGACGTGCCGCAACTGCGAATCGACGTGCCCGTCGGGCGTGCAATACGGGCGTCTTGTCGAGATCGGCCGCAAGGTCGTCGAAGAGCAGGTGACGCGACCGCCCGGTCAACGGCTGCTGCGCCGTGTGCTGGCGAGCTTCGTGCCCAACAGCGCGCTCTTCACGCCAGCGATGCGGCTCGGCCAGCGCATCCGTCCGCTGCTGCCAAAGAAGCTGCGCGACAAGGTGCCCGCGCGCCAGCGTCTACTCGAATGGCCGAGCGCAAAGCATCCGCGCAAGATGCTGATGCTGGCCGGCTGCGTGCAACCCTCGATGATGCCGAACATCAACACCGCGACTGCGCGCGTGCTCGATGCGCTGGGTATCGAAACGGTCGTCGCGCCCGAGGCCGGCTGCTGCGGCGCGATCCGACTGCACCTCGGCTACAACGACGAAGCCCTCGACGACATTCGCGCCAACATCGACGCGTGGTGGCCCCACGTCGAGCAAGGCGTGGAAGCGATCGTGATGAACGCGTCCGGTTGCGGCGCAACCGTGAAGGAATACGCCCACCTGTTGCGCGACGACCCCGCATACGCCGACAAGGCGCGCCGCATCGTCGAGCTGACGCGCGACATCTGCGAAATCCTGCCCGACTTCGAGGAATCGCTCACTGCGCTCACGCGCCGCCGCGCGATCCACACCGTTGCGTTCCATCCGCCATGCACGCTGCAACACGGCCAGCAGATTCGCGGCAACGTCGAGCAACTGTTGGGCGCGCTCGGCATCGAAGTGCGCCTGCCCGCCGACAGCCACCTGTGCTGCGGCTCGGCGGGCACCTACTCGCTGACGCAGCCAGCGCTCTCCTACCGGCTACGCAACCAGAAGCTCGAACGGCTGCATGCAGTGGAGCCGCAGATAATCGTGTCGGCGAATGTGGGCTGCATCGCACATCTGCAAAGCGGCACGTCGATACCGGTCACGCACTGGATCGAACTCGTCGAGCATATGCTGTCCGCGTGACGCTTTGCACCTGGCCATCCGGCCAGGTCGGCATGGCGGAGCGGCGTCCGTATAATCCGGTACATCGCTCTCGCCGTCTGTTCTTCTGCTTTATGCCTGATCTCGCACACAATCTCGACGCGGTACATCAGCGCATCGCCCTCGCCGCCCAGGTCGCCAGCCGTGACCCGCGCTCCGTGGTCCTGCTCGCCGTCTCGAAGACGTTTCCCGCCGAAGCCGTACGCGCGGCTCACGCCGCCGGTCAGCGCGCATTCGGCGAAAACTATGTCCAGGAGTCGATCACCAAGATCGAAGCGCTTGCCGATCTGCGCGCCGCGCTCGAATGGCATTTCATCGGTCCTCTGCAATCGAACAAGACGAAGCCGGTTGCACAGCATTTCGACTGGGTTCATTCGGTCGACCGGCTGAAAATCGCCGAGCGTCTTTCGGAACAGCGTCCGCACGACCTGCCGCCGCTCAACGTGTGCCTACAGGTCAATGTCAGCGGCGAAGCGTCGAAAAGCGGCGTCGCGCCCGCTGAGGCCCCGGCACTTGCCCGCGCCATTGCCACGCTGCCAGGGCTGCGCCTGCGCGGGCTGATGTCGATTCCGGAACCGGCCGGCGGCATCGAGGAGCAGCGCGCACCCCATCGCAGGCTGCGCGAACTGTTCGACCAGCTGCGCGCGGACGGACTCGCGCTCGACACGTTGTCGATGGGCATGTCGGGCGACCTCGAAGCCGCCGTACTCGAAGGCGCGACTCTCGTCCGGGTGGGCACGGCGATCTTCGGCGCACGCGACTACTCAAACTGAACTCATCACGGAACATCATGAAAATTGCCTTTATTGGCGGCGGCAATATGGCTGCTGCGCTCATCGGGGGTCTGGTCAAGCGCGGCGTCGCGCCGGCGGACCTGTATGCGATCGACCCGAACGAAGACGTACGCAGGCGCAATGAGCAGCAGTTCGGCATTCGCACCGGTGCCTCCGCAGACACCGCACTGGGGTCGTTCGACGCCGTCCTGCTGGCCGTGAAACCGCAAGTCCTGAAGAGCGTCGCCGAAAGCATCGCACCGCATCTCTCGACCACGCAACTCGTCATCAGCATCGCTGCAGGCATCCGCGTCGAGGACATGTCTCGCTGGTTGAACGGGCACGCGCGCATCGTGCGCACGATGCCCAATACGCCCGCGCTGATCGGCATGGGCGCAACGGGTCTGTTCGCTTCTGCAGGCGTGGATGCAGCGGGCCGTGCGCTGGCGTCGCAGGTGCTCGGCGCAGTGAGCGAAACCGTGTGGTTCGACGATGAAGCGAAGATCGACGCCGTCACTGCCATTTCCGGCAGCGGCCCGGCGTATGTGTTCTATTTCATCGAGGCGCTGGAAGAGGCCGCGCGCCAGCTTGGCATGGACGAGGCGCAAGGCCGTGCGCTCGCTGTCGCAACGTTCACCGGCGCTGCGCAACTCGCCGCGCAGTCGGACGAGCCGCCCGCTGTGTTGCGCGAGCGGGTGACATCGAAGGGCGGAACGACAGCCGCCGCGCTCTCATCGTTCGATGCGTCGGGCGTGAAAGATGCCATCGTGCGTGGCGCACTGGCTGCCGACGCGCGGGCGAGAGAAATGGGCGACGAGTTCGGGCGCCAGTAGGCCGTCATCGGCCCGCCTGATCGGGTCAAAGTCGATCAGGCCCACTGTTCAGATTCCGAAGCACGCTACAAGGCAACAACGAGGCGTCAGAAAGTGGCGGCCGCGTAGTGCGCGGCAATGCCCACGAAAAGCGCGCCGCCAAGCCAGTTGTTATGGCGGAAAGCGGCGAAACACGGCATCCGCTCGCGGTTGCGGATCAGCGTGTAGTGGTAGATCGAACAGCCCAGGGCAGCCGCCCAGCCTAGCCAGTACAGCACGCCGAAGCCGAGCACGATGCCGATGCCGACGTAGATAGCGAGCGTGGCCGCATAACAGAGCATCACGGCAAGCACGTCGAAGCGGCCGAAGGTCAGCGCGGATGTGCGGATACCGATCTTGATATCGTCGTCGCGGTCGACCATCGCGTATTCGGTATCGTACGCAACCGACCAGAACACATTGGCGAGCAGCATCACCCACGCGAGCATCGGCACGTGGTTCTGTATCGCGGCAAACGCCATTGGAATGCCAAAGCCAAATGCGATGCCGAGATACGCCTGTGGAATCGCAAAGAAACGCTTCGTGAACGGATACGTGCCCGCGACGAACAGCGCCGCCACCGAAAGCTCCTTGGTGAGCGTGTTGAGCGGCAGGATCAACAGAAACGCGAGCAGCGACAGTCCCGCCGCCAGCGCGACCGCTTCCCACGCCTTGATCTTGCCCGACGTGATCGGACGGTTTTCGGTGCGCTTCACGTAGCGATCGAAATCGCGATCCGCGTAGTCATTGATCGCGCAGCCCGCCGAACGCATCAGCACGGTACCGACCATGAAAACGACCAGCAGCCACAGCGACGGATGACCATCCGATGCAATCCACAACGCATTGAGCGTCGGCCAGAGCAGTAACAGGCTGCCGATCGGCTTGTCCATGCGGACAAGGCGGAGATAGAGCGGAAGTCGAGCGAACATGGGCATGCAGGTGTAGGCAATCCCGATATTCTAGAGCAGTGCGGATGACGGCGGCTCGCAGCGCGGCAGTCTGGAAATGAAAACGGCCCGACGGACGTCAACCGTCGGGCCACTCTGTTTCGCGCCTCAGGGCCGTGATTCGGCTCTATGACCCAGCGCTATGCCCCAGCGCAACGACCGGCAATCCAGCCACCGGCCGCCACTGCGAAACCTCAAACTCAAGCCAGCATCGAGCGCAGCATCCACGCAGTTTTTTCATGCGTCTGCATACGTTGCGTCAGCAGATCGGCGGTCGGCTCGTCGTTAGCGGCTTCCGTCGACGGGAAAATCCCGCGGGCGGTACGCACCACGGCTTCCTGGCCTTCCACCAGCTGGCGGATCATTTCTTCCGCGGCCGGCACGCCGTCCGCTTCGGGAATCGACGACAGCTTCGCGAATTCCTTGTAGCTCCCCGGGGCATGCACACCCAGCGCACGGATGCGTTCGGCGATCAGGTCGACGGCCATCGAGAGTTCCGTGTACTGCGTCTCGAACATCAAGTGCAGCGTGTTGAACATCGGGCCAGTCACATTCCAGTGGAAGTTGTGGGTCTTGAGGTAGAGCGTGTACGTATCAGCGAGCAAGCGCGACAGCCCTTCCGCGATCTTCTTGCGATCCTTGTCGCTGATACCGATATTGACATGCTGTACGGCTTCTTTCTTGGCCATGACGACTCCTTTTAAGAGTGATACGAACCGTCGGCTGGTTCGGGATTGCGTATGCATCCGGGACGCTGGAACGCCCGTCAGTGTAGCGTAGACGCGTGCTACCCGGGCATTGGCAAACCGTCGCGTGCCTGTCGAGCTAGCCGCCAGACAGGTGCTGCAGACCTTGCGCGGCAAGCACGGCAAAACCGCTGCCGACGATCGAGAGTCCGAACATTTTCCTGACGAGCGTACTCGTGCGTGCGTGGCTGCGCCGTGCAAAGCCTTCGCCACCGATACTCAACATCATCTGGATCATGATCGCTCTCCGTTGATCCATCCTCGTCCGGCGGGGCGCCGATGCACCCCGCCCCGGTACGTTACTTCGCTGCCGCCGCTTCATCGAGCTTCACGAGCGCAGCCACCACTCCGTCCGCATACGCCGGATCGATCCTGCGGAAATGCTCGATCTGACGCGCGACGATCTCATCCGGCACACCATGCATATGCCGCGCGATGTTGCCGAAGAACCGCTCGCGCTGCGCAGCATCGAAGAGGCGAAACAGCGCGGCCGGCTGGCTGTAGTAGTCCTCGTCTTCGCGGTGGTCGTAGCGATCGACTGCGCCGCGCAGGAAGTCCCCTTGGGGAGCGCCAACGGCAAGCGGCGGCTCCGACGCATTGCGATCCTGCGCAAAGTCACCGAAGCGGTTCGGCTCATAGTTCACCGTGCCACCCAGGTTGCCGTCCGTGCGCATCGCGCCGTCGCGATGGAACGAATGCTGGACCTGCACGCGCGACGCGTTCACCGGAATCTGGTGATGGTTGATGCCAAGGCGGTAACGCTGGGTGTCGCCGTAGGAGAACAGACGTCCCTGCAACAGGCGGTCAGGCGAGAAGCCAATCCCCGGCACCACGTTTGCCGGCGTAAACGCAGCCTGCTCGACGTCCGCAAAGTAGTTCTGCGCATTGCGGTTCAACTCGATGACGCCGACGTCGATCAACGGATAGTCCCTGTACGGCCAGACCTTCGTGATGTCGAACGGATTGTAGCGGTAGGTGGCCGCGTCCGCCTCCGGCATCACCTGGATGCAGAAGCGCCATTTCGGAAAGTTGCCGCTGTCGATACTGCCGACGAGATCACGCTGCGCGCTCTCACGGTCGCTCGCGATCACCTGCGCCGCTTCGGCATCGGTGTAGTTTTCGATGCCCTGCATCGACTTGAAGTGGAACTTCACCCAGAATCGCTCGTTGTTCGCGTTGATGAACGAAAACGTGTGCGAACCGAAGCCGTGCATCTTCCGGTAGTTCTTCGGAATGCCGCGATCGCTCATCAGGATGGTCACCTGATGCAGCGACTCCGGATGCCGCGACCAGAAATCCCACGCCGCGATGTTGCTGCGCATGTTCGTGTACGGATCACGCTTCTGCGTGTGAATGAAGTCCGGAAACTTGAGCGGGTCGCGGATAAAGAACACCGGCGTGTTGTTGCCGACCACGTCCCAGTTACCCTCTTCCGTGTAGAACTTGATCGAGAAACCACGCACGTCGCGTTCCGCGTCGGCTGCGCCGCGCTCGCCCGCTACCGTCGAGAAGCGCATGAAAAGCGGCGTTTCCTTGCCGACTTCCGCGAAGACCTTCGCTTTCGTATAACGCGTGATGTCGTGCGTAACCTTGAGGGTGCCGAACGCGCCGGAGCCCTTCGCATGCACGCGCCGCTCCGGAATCACCTCGCGGTCGAAGTGCGCCAGCTTCTCGATCAGCCACACGTCCTGCAAGGCGACCGGGCCGCGCGCCCCGGCCGTCATCGAGTTCTGGTTGTCGGCGACGGGCGCGCCGGCTGCCGTGGTGAGTTTGCGTTCGGACATCTTTGAACTCCTCGGTTTTATGTTTGAAAGAGAATCGCGTAAACGCCGCTGACGACGTCGTGGCAGAAATCGACGGGAGCAGGGAATCAGGCCGCGAGCGCGCGGTCGACGAGCAATGCGAACGCGACCGTGCGCACCGACGCAACGATGCGCGCAGCAGACTGTGCGGGTGGCGAAATGGACTGGTGGAATTGCCGTGGTTCGGCTTGCTTCATGGTTTCCTCCGGCGTTGTCGGATCGGGCGATCCATGGAGGAAACTATATCAATAGCTATCTACTTTTTTAATTTGATTAAATAAATCTATTCGATAGCGCTCACCCGTGTCATGCAAAGCCTTGGGCGAAGCCGGCCGCGGATGCCTCACGGCCACTACTACCGGCCGCGATCAGTTCACCGCGACCGGCAGATCGAGCTTCTTCACGCCGGAAAGATCGCAGGCGGCGATTGCGTCGGAGATGGCATCGATTGCCGGCATCCGGGTAAAACTCTTGCGCCACGCGAGCACGACACGGCGATCCGGCACGGGCTCGTCGAAAGCCACGTAGCTCAGCAAGCCGGAGTCGACCCCGCCCGCGTGCGGCTTGACTTCCTGCACCGACATACGCGGCAGCACGGTAATGCCCACGCCGCTCGCCACCATATGGCGGATCGTTTCGAGCGACGAGCCTTCGAAAGTCTTCTGGATGCCGTCCGCGTTCTGGGAGAAGCGCATCAGTTCGGGGCACACGCCAAGCACGTGATCGCGGAAGCAGTGCCCGCTGCCCAGCAGCAGCATGGTTTCCTGCTTCAGATCGTCCGGATCGATCTTGGGACGCGTTTCCCAGGCATGTCCGGACGGCAGCGCGACAACGAAAGGCTCGTCATACAGCGGACGCAGCATCAGTCCCGTCTCCGGGAACGGCAGCGCCATGATCGCCACGTCGATTTCGCCCTGCTTTAGCAGTTCGATCAGCTTCAGCGTGTAATTTTCCTGCAGCATCAGCGGCATTTGCGGGACGCGCCGGATCATCTGCTTGACGAGCGTCGGCAGCAGGTAGGGCCCGATCGTGTAGATCACGCCGAGGCGCAGCGGTCCGACGAGCGGATCCTTGCCTTGCTTGGCGATTTCCTTGATGGCGAGCGTCTGTTCCAGCACGCGTTGCGCCTGCGTGACGATCTGCTCGCCGATTGGCGTGACGCTGACTTCGCTCGTACCGCGCTCGAAAATCTGCACGTTGAGCTCGTCCTCGAGCTTCTTGATCGCCACCGACAGCGTCGGCTGGCTGACGAAACACGCTTCGGCCGCCCGGCCGAAGTGCCGCTCGCGCGCAACCGCGACGATGTATTTCAATTCAGTGAGCGTCATTGGGGACCAATCAGCGCGATGGATTCGATAGGTTTCTGTTATACACCTATGGGGCCAATTCGCCAACCAGGATTGCCCTCGAATGAGGGGCGGAGCGCCCTGGCGCGCGCTCACTCACCTAACGCCCCAGTCCACCCCGCCAGGGTCAGGCCTTCAGGTACTGCTCGCGCGCGCCGAGCCAGCGCGCCAGATGCTGTGTGACCACCTGCGGATACTCCGCCAGCAGCCGTGCGGCGGCTTCACGTGCCGGCTCGATCAGCCAGCCGTCCTGCTGGAGATCGGCAAAACGCAGCATGGCGGCGCCCGACTGCCGCGCCCCGAGGAATTCGCCCGGTCCACGGATTTCGAGGTCGCGGCGCGCGATCTCGAAACCATCGGTGGTTTCGCGCATCGTCTGGAGGCGCGCACGAGCCGTCTGCGACAGCGGTCCGGTGTACAGCAGCACGCACACCGACGCCGCGCTGCCTCGCCCGACGCGCCCGCGCAACTGGTGCAATTGCGCCAGACCAAAGCGCTCGGCGTGCTCGATCACCATCAGCGATGCGTTCGGCACGTCGACGCCCACTTCGATCACCGTGGTCGCCACAAGCAACTGTACTTCGTTGCGTGTAAACGCCCCCATCACCGCGGCTTTCTCCGCAGGCGCCAGCCGGCCATGTACCAGTCCGACGTTCAGTTCGGGGAGCGTGGCCACCAGCGTTTCCCAGGTTTCGACGGCAGTCTGCAGTTGCAGCGTCTCGCTTTCCTCGATCAGCGGACACACCCAGTACACCTGACGCCCCGTCAGCGCCGCCTCGCGCACGCGACCGATGACCTCTTCACGGCGCGCATCGGATACGAGTTTCGTCAGGATCGGCGTGCGGCCGGGCGGCAGTTCGTCGATGGTCGAGACGTCGAGATCGGCGTAATAGGTCATGGCGAGCGTGCGCGGGATCGGCGTCGCCGACATCATCAACTGGTGAGGCTGAAAATCGCGCGCGCCGTCGGCCGCGTTCTGCGCCTTCGCACGCAACGCGAGCCGCTGCTCGACGCCGAAACGATGCTGTTCGTCGACGATCACGAGCCCGAGCCGCGCGAACTCGACCGCGTCCTGGATGATCGCGTGCGTGCCGATCACGAGGTGGGCGGTGCCAAGCGCCGCCGCCTCCAGCGCGGCGCGCTTCTCCTTCGTTTTCAGACTGCCGGCAAGCCACGCGACGCTCACGCCAAGCGGTTCGAGCCAGCCACGCAGCTTGCGCGCGTGCTGCTCGGCGAGAATTTCAGTGGGCGCCATCAGGGCGGCCTGGTAGCCCGAGTCGATGGCCTGCGCGGCGGCGAGCGCCGCGACGACCGTCTTGCCGCTGCCGACGTCGCCTTGCAACAGACGCTGCATCGGATGCGGCTGGGTCAGATCCCGCGAGATTTCGGCGCAGACGCGCTGCTGCGCGCCGGTCAGCGCAAACGGCAGCGCGGCGAGCAGGCGGGCGACGAGCGAGCCGGAATCCGTCGGCGCACGACGCGGCATCTCAGGCGCTGTGCGCATGCGCCGCTCTTCATGCGCGCGTTTGAGCGACATCTGCTGCGCGAGCAGTTCCTCGAACTTGATGCGCAGCCAGGCCGGGTGCGTGCCATCGATCAGCGCGGTTTCGTCGGAATCGACACTCGGGTGATGCAGCGTGCGCACCGCTTCGGCAAGCGGTGGCAGTCCAAGCGGCTGAACAAAGGCCTGTGCGATCGGCTCCGGCAACAGTTCGGGCAACGCGGTGCGCGACAACGCGTTGTCGATCGACTTGCGCAGATACGCCTGCGTGACGCCCGCGGTGGCGGGATAAACCGGCGTGAGCGCCTGCGGCAGCGGCGTATCCTCTTCGACCACGCGCACCGCCGGATGCACCATTTCCATCCCGAAGAAGCCGCCGCGGACATCGCCGCGCACGCGCAGACGCTGGCCGACGGCCATCTGCTTGACCTGCGAGCCGTAGAAGTTGAGAAAGCGCAGCACGAGTTCATCGCCGGCGTCGTCCCTCAGCTTGACCAGCAACTGGCGGCGCGGCCGGTAGGCGATCTCATTGTCGAACACGACGCCCTCGCTCTGCGCCATGCCGCCCGGCAGCAGTTCGCCGACCGGCGTCAGCATGGTTTCGTCTTCATAGCGCATCGGCAGATGCAGCACGAGATCGATGTCGCGGGTCAGGCCGAGCTTGGCCAACTTGTCGGCGGTTCTGGTCAGCGCCGGGGCGGCCCTTTTCGCGTCGCCGGCTCCGCTCGGTGACGAAGTCGCCGCCTTGCCCCGCGCCGCGCGGCGCTTCGGCTCGGCGCTTGCATCCGCGCTTACTTCCGCGCTTGCATCGTCGGCATCGTCGGCATGGGCTAAGAGGCGGCGGTCGGACAGGGGCATGAGTCGCTTCGCAAGTACAATATCGGCTTTCAGGGGTATCGCAACGATGCCGCGCGCCGCCGGAACAGGGTATTCAACGTCGGCGGCCCGCACAGCAACGTTCCGCAATCATAGCCGCTCGCCGCCAGGCGCCGGTTCAATTCAGCATCGTTTCCAGAGTTGTTACAGCCAGTCCGCATGTTCACGCTTTCCGATTTCGATTTCGCGCTGCCGCCCGAGCTGATCGCGCAAACCGCGTTGCCCGAACGTAGCGCTAGCCGTCTGCTCGAAGTGGACAGCGAGGTGCAGCCCCCGCGTTTCATCGACCGCCGCTTCGCCGAACTGCCGGAGTGCATCGCTCCCGGCGATCTGCTGGTGTTCAACGATACCAAAGTGCTGAAGGCACGCTTCCTCGGCCAGAAGGCCAGTGGCGGCAAGATCGAAGTGCTGGTCGAACGGCTGACTGGCGAGCGCACGGCGCTCGCACAGATCCGCGCCAGCAAGAGCCCCGGTCCGGGCACGAAGCTGCGCCTCGCCGACGCGTTCGACGTCACCGTCGGCGAGCGCGTCGAACCGTTCTACACGCTGCATTTCCCGGCCGACTGCCTGACGCTGATCGAGCAGTACGGCCGTCTGCCGCTGCCGCCCTACATCGAGCACGATCCGGACGCGACCGACGAAACCCGCTATCAAACGGTGTTCGCGCAGAATCCTGGCGCCGTGGCCGCACCGACCGCCGGTCTGCACTTCGACGATTCGCTGCTGGCGAAGCTCGACGCCAAAGGCGTCGAACGCGCGACGCTGACGCTGCACGTGGGTGCAGGCACGTTCCAGCCGGTGCGCGTCGAAAACCTCGCCGAGCACAAGATGCACAGCGAGTGGTATCAGTTGCCGCAGACGCTGGTCGACCGGATCGGGGCAACGCGCTCGCGCGGCAACCGCGTGATCGCGGTGGGCACGACGTCAATGCGCGCGCTCGAAGCCGCGGCGCGCGACGCCGAAGCCGCCGGCCGTCCGCTCGCTGCAACGAGCGCCGAGACGGATATTTTCATCACGCCGGGCTACCGGTTCCGCGTCGTCGACCGGCTGGTGACGAACTTCCATTTGCCGAAGTCGACACTGCTGATGCTGGTCTCGGCGTTCGCCGGCGTCGACACGATCCGCGCCGCTTACCAGCACGCGATCGACGAGCGTTACCGTTTCTTCAGCTACGGCGACGCCATGCTACTGACGCGCCGCGACGCGTAACCCGCTTTACGCTTTAAGCTATCACCTCCGCCGCCGCGCCTCGCGCGACGGCGTTCATCATTTGCGCCGGACTGTTTTCCGGTGGCACAGGAGCCATCCATGACCGACGGTCATACCCACAACCCGAACGATTCGCACACCGCCCACGATAGACAGGCGGGCGAGCGCCCCGCCAACGGCCTCGGATTCGACCTGCTCACCACCGACGGCCAGGCACGCCGCGGACGTCTGACGCTCAATCACGGCGTCGTCGAAACGCCGATCTTCATGCCGGTGGGCACCTACGGCACCGTGAAGGCGATCCAGCCTCGCGAACTCGACGAAATCCACGCGCAGATCATCCTCGGCAACACGTTCCATCTGTGGCTGCGTCCGGGACTCGATACCGTCGCCGCACACGGCGGCCTGCATCGCTTCATGGGCTGGAACAGGCCCATCCTTACCGACTCAGGCGGCTTTCAGGTCTTTTCGCTGGGGGATCTGCGCAAAATCACCGAAGATGGCGTCACGTTCGCATCACCGATCAACGGCGACAAGCTGTTTCTGTCACCGGAGGTGTCGATGCAGATCCAGAAGGTGCTGAACTCGGACATCGTTATGCAATTCGACGAGTGCACGCCGTACGCGACGAACAATGTCCCGACATCGCACCCGGAAGCGGCCGGATCGATGCGCATGTCGATGCGCTGGGCGAAGCGCTCCATCGACGAATTCAACCGGCTCGGCAATCCGAATGCGCTGTTCGGCATCGTCCAGGGCGGCATGTTCGAAGACCTGCGCGACGAATCGCTCGCGGGCCTGTCGGAGATCGACTTCCACGGCTTCGCGATCGGCGGGCTGTCGGTCGGCGAGCCGAAGGAAGACATGATGCGCGTGCTGAACCACATCGGCCCGAAGCTGCCGGCGAACAAGCCGCACTACCTGATGGGCGTCGGCACGCCCGAAGACCTGGTGGCGGGCGTGGCGGCGGGCATCGACATGTTCGACTGTGTGATGCCGACCCGCAATGCACGCAACGGCTGGCTCTTCACCCGTTTCGGCGACATCAAGATCCGCAACGCGACGCACAGGAACTCGCTGCGCCCGCTCGACGAGCATTGCGGCTGCTATACCTGCCGCAACTTTACGCGCGGTTATCTGCACCACCTGCACCGTGTCGGTGAGATTCTGGGCGCGCAACTCAACACGATCCACAACCTGCACTACTACCTCGAACTGATGCAGGAAATGCGCGACGCCATCGAAGCACACCTGTTCGATACGTTCCGCAAGCAGTTCCATGAGAACCGCGCACGCGGCGTCGAAGCGCCCGCGTAACGCCCAGAAATTACGCCGAAGCCCGCCCATGGCGGGCGCCAGCGGATTATCCTGAAGATTCGCGCTGCCCCGGCCAGCATAACCTTACAATTATCTTTCGCGACATCTCGATCAAGCCGTTTCTGTCGCAATAACAGCTTGATCGCAAAGCGCATTTTGCTGTGCCGTCGCGGCCAGGGCAGATGGTAGAATAACCGGCTGCTTTTTTTGATCGTTATAACGGAGAGACCAACGTGTCGTTCATTTCCAACGCCTTCGCGCAAGGCACCGGTGGCGCAGAATCGAGTCTGATGAGCTTTCTGCCGCTGATCCTGATGTTCGGTGTTCTGTACTTCATCATGATCCGCCCGCAAATGAAGCGCCAGAAGGAACATCGCAACATGCTCTCCGCCATGGCGAAGGGCGACGAAGTGGTCACCAACGGCGGCATCGTCGGCAAGGTGACCAAGGTGAGCGATGCCTATGTCGGCGTCGAAATCGCCGAAGGCACGGAAATCACCGTGCAGAAGGCATCGGTTACGCAGATTCTCCCGAAGGGCACGATCAAGTCGCTGTAAGGCCTGCTCTCTCGCGTCCGGCGCGGCCTCGCTGGAACCTGAACGGCTTCCTGAGTCGTCACTGACCTGATACCCACGGTTCCCGCGCTCATCGCCGGACGCATCGCTTCCAAGCCAACCTTCCCGTTGGGCCCATCCCCATGAATCGTTACCCCCTCTGGAAATATGTCGTGATGCTGGTGGCGCTCGTCATCGGCCTCGTGTACACGTTGCCCAACTTCTTCGGTGAAGCGCCGGCGGTCCAGGTGTCGAGCGGCAAGGCTACGGTCAAGCTCGACTCGACCACGCTATCGCAGGTCGAAGCCGCGCTGGCGTCGGCCCAGATCAAGCCCGCCGCCATCACGTTCGACAATTCCCAGACCAACGCGAACATCCGCGTGCGTCTGACGGACACCGACACGCAACTGCGCGTGAAAGACCTGCTGCAGAAGTCGCTGAACGCCGATCCGACGGATCCGCAGTTCATCGTGGCGCTGAACCTGCAAAGCGCGTCGCCCAGCTGGCTCACCGCGCTTCGCGCATTGCCGATGTACCTTGGTCTCGACCTGCGCGGCGGGGTGCACTTCCTGCTGCAGGTGGACATGGCAGGCGCGCTGAACAAGAAGCTCGACTCGGATGCGTCCGACGTCCGCACCTTGCTGCGTGACAAGAACATCCGCGATGGCGGCGTGAACCGCGTCAACCAGTCGGTGGTAGTGAATTTCGCCGATGCGGACACGGCCAATGCGGCGCTCAAGCTCCTGAATACGGGCATCACCGAACTCCAGTGGGCCACGCAGCCGAATCCGGTAGGCGGTGTGCAGGTCGTTGGCACGTTCACGCCGGCGGTGCAGAAAGCCGTTCAGGAAGCCGCAATCAAGCAGAACATCACGACGCTGCATAACCGCGTGAACGAACTCGGCGTGGCCGAACCGGTGATCCAGCAGCAAGGCTCCGACCGTATTGTGGTCGAACTGCCGGGCGTGCAGGACACGGCGAAGGCGAAGGACATCATCGGCCGCACGGCGACGCTCGAAGCGCGCCTTGCCGATCCGGTGAATACCCATCCGAACCCGAACGATCCGGTGCCGCCGGGCGACGAGCTCTTCACCCAGGGCAACCAGACGCCGGTGCTGCTGCGCAAGCAGGTGATCTTCACCGGCGACCGCATCATCGACGCCTCCGCCGGCTTCGACGAACACCAGCGTCCGTCAGTCAACATCCGCCTCGACTCGGCGGGTGGCCGGGCGGTGCGCAGCGTGTCGCGCGACAACATCGGCAAGCCGATGGCGATGGTGCTGTTCGAAAAGGGCAAGGGCGAAGTGTTGACGGTCGCGACGATCCAGTCGGAACTGGGTGACCGCTTCCAGATCACCGGCCAGCCGACGCCGCAAGCCGCCGCCGATCTCGCGCTGCTGCTGCGCGCCGGTTCGCTGGCAGCGCCGATGGAGATCATCGAGGAACGCACGATCGGCCCGAGCCTTGGCGCCGACAACATCAAGAAGGGCTTCCATTCGGTCGTGTGGGGCTTTGCGGCGATCGCCGTGTTCATGATCGCGTACTACATGCTGTTCGGTGTGATCTCGATGATCGGGCTGTCGGTCAACCTGTTGCTGCTGATCGCGATTCTGTCGATGCTGCAGGCCACGCTGACGTTGCCGGGTATCGCCGCTATCGCCCTCGCGCTCGGTATGGCGATCGACGCGAACGTGCTGATCAACGAGCGTGTGCGTGAAGAACTGCGCAACGGCGCACCGCCGCAACTCGCGATCCAGAACGGCTATGCGCACGCATGGGCGACGATTCTCGACTCGAACGTGACGACGCTGATCGCTGGTCTCGCGCTGCTCGCGTTCGGCTCGGGCCCGGTGCGCGGCTTCGCGGTCGTGCACTGTATCGGCATCATGACGTCGATGTTCTCTGCGGTGTTCTTCTCGCGCGGTCTCGTGAACCTGTGGTACGGCGGCAAGAAGAAGCTGAAGTCGCTGGCCATCGGTCAGGTGTGGAAGCCGACGCCGGCAGGTGCGGCCGCCGCGCTCACCGACGACGACGCGGCAACCGACACCGCAAGGGCCATCGTTGCCAACAACGCTGCCGCAGCGAAGGCCAATGCGGCCAAAGCGCCGGCGCGCAGCGGCAAGCCGGTGGTACGTCGCCGAAACGATCCTGGCAGTGCGCCCAGGAAACCGGGTTCATCCCGCTGAGTCCCGGAGAAAAAGATCATGGAATTTTTCCGTATCCGCAAAGACATTCCGTTCATGCAGCGCGCGTTGCTGTTCAACGCGATTTCGCTCCTGACGTTTATCGCTGCCGTGTTTTTCCTCGTGCACCGCGGGCTGCATCTGTCGGTGGAATTCACGGGCGGCACGGTCATCGAAGTGCAGTATCCGACGGCCGTACCGCTCGAACCGGTGCGTAACACGCTCGACAAGCTCGGTTACGCCGACGCGCAGGTGCAGAACTTCGGCACCTCGCGCGACGTGCTGATCCGCCTGCCGCTCAAGCAGGGGCTTACGTCCGCGCAGCAGAGCGACCAGGTGATGAGCGCACTGAAAGCCGAAAACGCGCAGGCGCAGTTGCAGCGCGTCGAGTTCGTCGGCCCGCAGGTCGGCAAGGAACTCGCCACCGACGGTCTGCTCGCGCTTGCCTGCGTGGTCGTCGGCATCGTGATCTACCTGTCGTTCCGCTTCGAATGGAAATATGCCGTCGCCGGCGTGATCGCCAACCTGCACGACGTGGTGATCATTCTCGGTTTCTTCGCGTTCTTCCAGTGGGAGTTCTCGCTGTCGGTGCTGGCTGCCGTGCTCGCGGTGCTCGGTTACTCGGTGAACGAATCGGTCGTTATCTTCGACCGGATTCGCGAAACCTTCCGTCGCGAACGCAAGATGACGGTGATCGAAGTCATCAACCATGCAATCACGAGCACGATGTCGCGAACCATCATCACGCACGGCTGTACGCAGATGATGGTGCTGTCGATGTTCCTGTTCGGCGGCCCGACGCTGCACTACTTCGCGCTGGCCCTGACGGTCGGTATCCTGTTCGGTATCTATTCGTCGGTGTTCGTTGCGGCGGCGCTCGCGATGTGGCTGGGCGTGAAACGCGAAGACCTGATCAAGGACAAGAAGGAACGCCATGATCCAGGCGACCCGAACGCCGGCGCACAGGTTTGATATCCACTGAGCGCTGGACGTAGAAGCACCAAAGACAAAGGCCGGTTCGAAAGAACCGGCCTTTGTCTTTTACCGCGCCTGACATGCTCAACATGGCTGTCGCCGCCTGCAACGGCAACCCACGTTAGCGCTCCCGACGGATTATTTGAAGCCCAGCTTGCGCCGCGCCGCAATCAATGCGCTCAGGCTGATCACGGCGGCGAAGATCATATAGAAGCTCGGAGCCGCTTTCGTACCGGTTGCGCTAATGAGCCACGTAATGATGAACGGTCCGAAGCCGCCGAAGATTGTCACCGCGATGTTATACGCAAGCGACATGCCGGTCGTACGCGTCTGCACGGGAAAGATCTCAGACAGAAGGCCGGGCAGCGCGCCAAAGTATCCGGTCATCAGGAAACCGAACACGATCTGCATGACAATCAAGGTATCAAACGTCGGATGAGCGACGAGCCGGGCGAAGGCCGGATAGATGAGCAATAGTAGAAGCACCGCCGACACCAACATGATTCCGGTTCGCCCATGCCGGTCCGACAGATGACCGACCACCGGCGCGAACACCAGCTGGATCACGCCCACCAGCAGGATCGCCGCGAACGACACCGACTGCTGCAATCCTAACTGCTTCACGCCATAGGTCGGCATGAAAAGCACCAGATAGGTCGACACGGTGCCCAGCACCACGATGCCCATCGCGATGAGAAGCCGCGCCTTCTGGCTTGCGAACGTATCGCGTACCGGCGTCGGGGTAGTTTCGGCGGCGAGGAATTCGGGCGTTTCGTCGAGCTTCGTGCGGATGTACCAGGCTACTGGCCCGATCAGCAGACCAAACAGGAACGGCACGCGCCAGCCCCACGAGACCATCTGCTCCGGCGACAGCTTGTCCGTCAACACGAAGCCAAAGAGCGCGGCGAGCAGCGTGGTGAGGCCCTGACTGGCGATCTGCCAGCTGGCGAAGAAGCCGCGCCGCCCCGGCACGTGCTCGGCGAGAAACGCCGTCGCGCTGCCGAACTCCCCACCTGCCGAAAAGCCCTGCATCAGCCGCGCCGCGACGAGGATCAGCGGCGCCGCAACGCCGATGGTCTCGTACGTGGGCAAGGTCGCGATGATCAGCGTGCCGGCCATCATCAGGAGAATCGAGAGCGTCAGCGCGGCCTTGCGCCCCGCGCGATCGGCGTAAGCGCCGAGCACGACGGCCCCGAGCGGGCGCATGAAGAACGTCAGGCCAAACGTGCCCAGTGTGAGCAATAGCGAAACTGTATCGTTCCCTGCGGGGAAGAACAGCTTCGAGATGAACACTGCGAAGAACCCGTAGACTACAAGATCAAACCACTCCAGCGCGTTACCGATCGACGCGGCGACCACGACACGCCACGGACTGTGGCGCGCCTCCGCGACGCTTGCAGCTGTCGTTGCATTCATTCAGATCTCCGGTGCGCGCTGGATGGTTATGGTCACCCGGCCCGACTGGATGCGCGCACAACCAGTCGGGTTGTAGCGCCACTATGTACCTGAAAAACAATAAATTTGCGAGCGGCAGGATTACGCGCCCGCCGCCGCGATCCACCGCGCGCGCAATAAAAAGCCGCTTCGTCGCAAAGCGAACGAAGCGGCTTTTTTGCCCGGCAGTACCCGCACCACCCCGCTGGCGCAGCTTCCGGGGGCCGAGGAAAGGCCCGGGGCAGCGATCGTCGGGAAGCTTACTGCTTGATGCCTTCCGACTGGATATGAAGCTTCGTGTCCATGCTGAAGCCGTACGACTTTCCGAAGTCCATGCCAAAGGCTGAACGGTCGAATGACGTGCTTGCTTCCACACCGCACACTTCGCGCTTCAACACCGGATGCTGCATGCACTTGAACGATTCGATCTTCAGGTTCACCGGCTTCGTCACACCGCGAATCGTCAGGGCGCCGACCACTTCGACAGGCTTGTCGCCGTCGAACTTGATTTCGGTGCCCCTATAGGTCGCCGCCGGGAATTTCGTGACGTCGAAAAACGTGTCCGACCTCAGGTGATCGTCGAGCTTCGTGTTCCCTGTCTGGATCGATGCCGGATCGATCGTGACGTCGACGGTGCCCGTCTTCGCGGCGCGATCGAGCGTGACCGTGCCCGAGGTCTTCGTGAACTTGCCGCGCCACACCGACAGGCCGCCGAAGTGATCGGCCTCGAAGCTCGGGAACGTGTGGTTCGGGTCGAGTTGATAGGTATCGGCGGCAAACGCGCCGAACGAGAGCGTCGAGGCCACTACGCCTGCGGCGATGAGCAGATGTTTCTTCAAGTCATTCTCCTTCAGATATCCAGTTACATTGCGCGCGACAGCGCAAAAGACTACTTGTGTGCAGCAATGATGTGAAACTTGATAGCCACCTCGTCGGCGACGACCGACGTGTCTTTCCATTCGCCCAGCCCGATATCGAACTGCAGGCGTTTGATCGGCAGTGCGCCGTCAAAGCTCTGTGTGGCGCCCTGCTGCGTGACCGTCACCGGCACGACGACCGTCTGCGACTTGCCCTTGATCGTCAACTTGCCGGTCACCTTGAACTGGTTGCCGCCGGCCGGCGCGATTGCGCTCGATGCGAACGTGGCGTTCGGATACGTCTTCGCGTCGAACCAGTCCTTGCCGCGCACTTCGCTGTTGTAGCTTTCGTCGCCGAGGTCATAGCTGCCGACGTCGACCGAGAACTGCGCATTGCCTTCGGTCGGTTTGGCCGGATCGAACGCAACCTGCGCGGTGAACTTGTTGAACTTGCCCTCGACCGGCACGTTCATCTGCTTCGACGTCGCAGTGATGGTGCTCTTCGCGAGATCGACCTGGGCGAACGCGCTGCCTGCGGCGGTCAGCGTCACGGCCGTGAAGGCGGCGAGCAGGGCGCGGTGAAACGAAACCTTCATGTTTTTCCTTATTTGATGAAAGGGATCATGCGCGACAGCAGGCCGTCGCGATCCACCCATTGATGCTTGATGGCCGCCGCGACATGCAGCACGACCAGCGCGAGAAGTCCATAGTTCAGGGTCACGTGGACGACCTTGAGCACGGCCTTCAGATGCGGATCGGGTGAGATCAGCATCGGCAGGCGCACGAGCCCAAGATAGACCACCGGAATGTTGGACGCCGAGCTGTACAGATAGCCGGAGGCCGGAATCGCGATCATCAGCACATAGAGCAGCACGTGGACGAGCTGCGCTGCCGCCCGTTGCCAGGCGCTCATGTCGCGCGGCAGCGGCGGCGCCGCGTGGGTCGTGCGCCAGAGGATGCGCAGCACGGCCAGTCCGAACACGGTAACGCCGATCCACTTGTGCCAGGAAAAATAGCGCAGCTTGGTGGGCGTGAAGCCCGGAATGTCGGTCATCACCCAGCCAAGCGCAAAGCCGCAAACGATCAGCAAGGCGATCAGCCAGTGAAACGCGATCGCGGTCCGCGAGTACGAATCGGGGCCGGCTAGCGAAGGACGAGTTGCCATGACGGATCAGCGCAAACAGGGTTAACGGAGCGGCCGGGGCAGTTATTCCGGTCCCGCAAATGAAGCATTTGGGCGCGCGAGATGTTCGCCGGAATGCCGCGACATACGCCAAGGCCGCCATGCTACCGCAAGCATCAAAGGCTGGCTCGGCACACCTTCGCAACGCACTGTCGCAGAAATGGAACGAATTGGGGCCGGAAAGCGTCCTATTCCTTTGCCGGCCGGCGTTGCACGGTGGCGTAGACAACCTCAGAAACGCAATGTATGACGCGTTTGGTAACATTGCGCGAAACCTCGCCAAGAGAGGCATGCACCGGCCGCGCAGGCTCCGCCCGCATTTGGGCGCGCTGCCGCAGCCCGTGCGACCGCCAGGCCAGCCGGCACGGCGCGTTCCTGTCCACGTTGTTTTGTCTTTGCTACTCCATGGAACATGACAACCTGATTGCGTGCCACGAGTGCGATGCGCTATTCCGCAAGCCGCGCCTCGAACGTCGCACCGTCGCGCGCTGCCCGCGCTGCAAGGCAACGCTCTACCGGAGCGCTTCGACGCAACTCGACGCCATTGTCGCGATGACGCTCGGCGCGCTGATCACGTTCCTGATCGCGCAGGCATTCCCGATCGTCGAGCTCGAAACGGGCGGCATCACGTCGCAAACCACGCTGTTCGGCGCGATCGTAGCACTGTGGAACGAGCAGATGGAGATCGTCGCGGTCATGGTCTTCTGCTCCACCACCCTCTTCCCGCTGGTCGAGCTTCTTGCGCTTCTCTACGTGCTCGTGCCCGTGCGCGCCGGTTACGTGCCGCCCGCTTTCAACCTCGTGCTGCGTTCGATCCAGTTCGTGCGGCCGTGGGGCATGATCGAAGTATTCATGCTCGGCACGCTGATCACGATCGTCAAGATGTTGAGCCTCGCGCGTGTGATTCCCGAAGCCGCGCTATTCGCGTTCGGCGCGCTCACGCTGATGATCGCGGTAGTCGTCACCTTCGATCCGCGTACGCTGTGGGATGTCGCCGATGCGCTGCCGCGCGAGCGCCTGCGGCGCATCCGGAAGATCTCGGCGGCGCGTGCGGCGGCCCGCGTGAGCGAGCCGCGCCGCGGATGACCGCCCGATGAAATACATCACGGCAAAACGCGCGGGGCTGGTCGCCTGTCACGCGTGCGGACGGGTCGAGCGCTGGCTCGGGTCCGCGCAACCGCAGCACTGCAAGCGTTGCGGCGCCGTGCTGCACCGGCGCAACCCGGACAGCCTGATGCGCACCTGGGCGCTGCTGATCGCGGCGGCGTTGCTGTATATTCCGGCGAACCTGTTGCCGGTGATGCACACCGCCTCGCTGGTAGGCGCCGAAGACGACACGATCATGAGCGGCGTTGTCTACTTCTGGACCTCAGGCGACTGGCCGCTTGCCGTGATCGTGTTCATCGCCAGTATCCTCGTGCCGATGCTCAAGCTGAGCGTGCTCGTGCTGCTCACCGTGAGCGCGCAGCGCCACTCCAGCTGGCGTGTCGAACAGCGCATCAAGCTCTTCCGGATCGTCGAGCGCATCGGCCGCTGGTCCATGCTCGATGTGTTCGTCGTGACCTTGACCGTCGCGCTCGTGCGTTTCAAATCGCTCGCTGTCATCACGGCCGGACCGGGAGCGCTGGCGTTTGGCTCGGTAGTGATACTCACGATGGTGGCTTCGATGCAGTTCGATCCCCGCCTGATCTGGGATTACGTGGACGAAGGCAACACAGAAAAACTTCAGGAATCGAAACATGACTAGCCCGCAAGGACCGACCCTGCCGCCCGATCTGCCCGATCCCGACATCGAGCGCCCGAGCCGTAGCTGGCTGCCGTCGCTCGTCTGGGTGATTCCGCTTATCGCCGCGCTGATCGGGGTGGCGCTCGTCATCAAGTCGGTGTCCGACAAAGGACCGACGATCACGATCAGCTTCGTGAGTGCGGAGGGCCTCGAACCCGGTAAGACCAAGGTCAAGTACAAGGATGTCGACGTCGGCTCCGTGAAGACGATCATGCTGTCGAAGAACCTGTCGCATGTAATCGTCGAAGTCCAGCTGACGAAAGAAGCCGAAGACTTCGCCGTCAAGGGCACGCGCTTCTGGGTCGTGAGGCCGCGCATCGGCGCAAGCGGCGTGTCGGGGCTGACTACCTTGCTTTCGGGCGCGTACATCGGCGTGGACGCCGGGCGCACCGGCGAGACCCGGAAAGACTTCGTCGGCCTCGAAACGCCGCCGCCGGTCACAGGTGACCAGAAAGGCCACCAGTACACGCTGCGCGGCGATTCGCTCGGTTCGATCGACATCGGCTCTCCCGTCTATTACCGGCGCGTGCAGGTCGGCCAGGTCGTCGGCTTTTCGCTCGACAAGGACGGCACCAGCGTGACGATGCAGGTGTTCGTCAGCGCGCCGTATGACCAGTACGTGGGCATCAATTCGCGCTGGTGGAATGCGAGCGGGGTCGACGTCCGGCTCGATTCGAGCGGCTTCAAGCTGAACACGCAGTCGCTTGCGACGGTGATCGTCGGCGGCCTCGCGTTCCAGTCGCCGCCAGGGCAGCCGGTCGGCAAGCAGGCGCCGAACAACACGATCTTCCGCCTCGGCAAGGACGAGGCCGATGCGATGCGCGAGCCGGACGGCGAGCCGTTGCGCGTGGTGATGAGCTTCAACCAGTCGCTGCGCGGGCTCTCGGTCGGCGCGCCGGTCGACTTTCGCGGCATCGTGCTGGGCCAGGTGACGGGCATCGGGATCGACTACGATCCCAAGGAACGCAACTTCACGATGCCGGTGACGATGAACGTGTATCCGGACCGCCTCGGCAAGCGCTTCCGCGAGTCGGTGCGCAAAGAGGATGTGGTCGCCGGACGCGAACTGCTCGAAAACCTCGTCAAGCACGGGCTGCGCGGCCAGTTGCGCACGGGCAACCTGATCACGAGCCAGCTGTACGTCGCGCTCGACATCTTCCCGAAGGCTCCGGCCGCCACGGTGGATGTCGCGAGCGACCCGCTCGAGTTGCCGACGATTCCGAACTCGCTCGAAGAACTGCAGTTGCAGCTGGCCGACATCGCGAAGAAGCTCGATCAGGTGCCGTTCGACCAGATCGGCAACAACCTGAACATCGCGCTGAAGAACGCCGACAAGCTCTTCACGCGACTCGACTCCGAAGTGTTGCCGCAGGCACGCGACACGCTGGCGGCGGCGAAGCAGACCTTCGGATCGGCCGAAGCGACGCTGCAGCAGGATTCGCCGCTGCAATCGGATGTTCATCAGGCGCTGCAGGAACTGACGCGCACGCTGCAATCGTTGAACGCGCTGTCCGACTACCTCGAACGCCATCCCGAATCGTTGGTGCGCGGTAAATCAGGAGACAAACCATGATGTTCGCCCGCCTCCCTTATCCGGCGCACGGGCTGGCACGCGCCGCTCTGCGTCCTCCCATGCGCGCGGCTGCCCGCGCATTCGCCCTGACCGGTCTCGTTGCCGGGGCGGGTTTGATGGCGGCCTGCTCGTCGCCGCCCAGCCACTTCTATACGCTCAATGCGGACGACACAGCGGGCAACTCATCGGGCAACTCAGCGGCAGCCACGCGCACCGCGGCAAGCCCGGCGATGCTGATCGAAGTGCCGCCGGTCGACGTACCGCCACAGGTCGCGAAGAACCAGTTGGTCGTGCAGACCGGGCCGACCCAGGTCCAGGTGCTCGAACAGGAACGGTGGGCCTCGCTGCCGGGTGACGAGATCCGGCGTGCGTTGTCGTCGGATCTCACTGCCCGGCTGGGCGCGATCGACGTGTATGGCACGCCGCATCCGGATGGCGTCCCGCTCTTTCGCGTCAAGGTCACGGTCCAGCGCTTCGAGTCGTGGCCCGGTTCGCACGCGCTGATCGACGCCGTGTGGAGCGTGCGCACCATGCGCACGCAGGCGGTGTTGACCTGCCGCAGCGTCGTCAGCCAACCGGTGGGGGGCGGGTACGATGCGCTTGCCGACGGCCACCGTCGCGCGGTTCAGGCGATCTCGCAGCAAATCGCCGCCGGCGTGCAGGCGCTGGCCGCCGCACCGCAGGCGCGAGTGGCCGCGCCGGCGAAGGGCGTGTCGTCCGGTGCGACGACTGCGCCCGCTGCCATGGTTCCGTGTCCGTCGCCGGTCGAACCGTCCGCTGCTTCGTCCGGTAACGGGAACGGCTGAAGTTTGTACGGCTCTCCGGGAAGCGCGCGTTTCGCTGGCGTGCGTTCCCGGGTTTCGCCGCGCTTACTGCCCTCTTACTGCCCTTAATGCGCTTCTTGCGTTTTCGGATTAGCGCAGTGTACGGGCACGGGCAGTCGCTCGCCACGCAGCGCCAGATTCCGTCATTGGACGATGCGTTTGCCTCGCCGCTGGTCGTCACATGGCACGGGACGCGATCGTCTACCATCGGCCGTCAGGCCAGCTTGCCCTGCTCGCGCCGCCCGGCGATCCTGATCGCATCGCGCTCGTCGCAACGCGCCCGGCATCCCTCTGGAAAAACATGTTTCGTTACCTCTCAACCGTCATCAAGAAGTGGCGCGCCTCGCGCAGCAGCGGGCATCAGCTCGATGCCCTGCTCGCGATTGCCGACGCGAAAGCGCCCTACGCCGAGCGCAGCGAATGGCTGATCGAGCTTGTCCATTGGATTCATCGCCGCGGCGCATTGCAGGCGGAGCCCAGCGAATCTGCCGAAGATGAAGCGCGTTCGGTCCCGGCGCACACCCGTCTGCGCTACGCACTGCATGTGCTCGACCGCAATCCGGCTTGGAAGACCAACGTGGCGGGCATCCTGCGCGCACTGCTGCGCGAAAGCGACGGCATTTCGCTGTTGTGCGATGCCGGTATGCCTGTCCATTCCGGCTTTTTCGGGGCGCTGACGGAGCGCTTCCAGGCATCGCTGATTCCGCCAGCGCCTAACCGCCGTGAACTGGGTGCGCTGTTCAGGCTGATGTTCACGTCGAAAGACGATGTCGACTGGATCGGCAAGTTGCCTGTCGACCTGCTCGAACGCATCCGGGAGCTGTTCGACTACGGCGCCGCCGATGATCAGCGGCCAATCAGCGCGTTCTCGCTCGATCTGCTTGCCGCGCTGCATAACCTGACCTGCCAGATCAGTTCGACAGGCCTGTCGCAGACGGTGCGCACCCGCCTTGGCGACCCCGACGCGCGCACCGCGACCGAATCGCAGCCTTTCTACCGACTCACGCGGGCGATGCTTGCGGTCGAGGCGGCGCATCAGGCGGTCGAAGAAGGCGCGGAGCCGGGCCGGCTACTCCATGAGGTCAACTATCTGCGATTGCTGCTGGACCAGTGCCGCGTCGCCATCGACGATGTGTTCAGCCACCTCTACCGCAACGGCGTCAGTGTCGACATTGTGTTCCAGGTGGAGCGCATGCGCATGCGCATTGCCCGCGCGGAACATCTGCTGGACACATGGATGGCGCCCGATGACCTGCGCGCCGCCGCGCGCCTCCTCGCAGAACTCGTGCAGGCGAACCAGGCAAGTCAAAGCATCTCGCACCTGCTGCACGGCAATTTTTCGCTGCTCGCCCGCAAGGTCGTCGAATACAGCGCCGACACCGGCGAGCACTACATCGCGCGCGATCGTGAGGAGTATCTGAAGATGCTGCGCATGGCCGCGGGCGGCGGCCTCGTCACCGTGATTACCGTGTGCGTGAAATTTGCGATTACCGGCGCACATCTGTATTCGATGCTCGAAGGGCTGCTGGCTGGCATCAACTACGCCACGAGCTTTCTGCTGATGCACTTCCTGCATTTCTCGCTCGCGACCAAGCAGCCCGCCATGACCGCGCCGACGCTCGCCCGCGAACTCGACTCAGCAGGCACGCCGCACGGCGTGGACGCGTTCGTCACGTCGGTGATCGCCTTGATCCGCACGCAGGCGGCAGCGGTGCTCGGCAATGTGCTGGTGGTCTTGCCGGTGTGCCTCGGCGTGCAACTGCTGTGGCGCTTCGTGTTCCATGCGGACATCATTTCTCCGGAGAAGGCGCATGCCACGCTGCGCTCGTTCTCGCTGCTCGGGCCGACGCCGCTCTACGCTGCGCTGACCGGTGTGCTGCTGTGGTCGTCGAGCCTGCTGGCGGGCTGGGCGGACAACTGGTTTGTGCTGCATCGGGTCGGCGACGCGCTCGCGTACAACCGCCGCCTGCGTCTCACGCTCGGCGCGGCCGGCGCTGCCCGGCTGGCCAGGTTCTGCCGCTCGAACATCGCGGGCGTGGCCGGCAACATCTCGCTCGGGCTGATGCTGGGACTGGTCCCGGCGCTTCTCGCCGCCTTCTTCGCCTTCGGCTTCGAGGTACGACACGTGACACTAAGCGCCGGTTCGATCGGCGTGGCGCTCGGCGTGCTGGGCAAGGCGCCACTACGTACCGCGGAGCTGTGGTGGGCGGTCGCCGGCGTATGCAGCATGGCGGTACTGAACGTCGCGGTGAGTTTTGCGCTCGCGTTCCATATGGCCGTGCGCTCTCGCGACTTGCGGCGTACTCACGTCCGCTCCTTGCATCACGCGGTGTGGCGTCGCGTATTCAGCCGTCCGATGGCGCTCGTCTGGCCGGTCGGCACACGCCGCGATGGCTGATCGCATGGGCTGCGGAACAGCGAGCGTCGCCGCGCGTGCGCCGCTATGGCACAGCGAGCGTTGCGGCGCCCGGAATACGGACGCCGACCGCGTACAATGACGCCTTGTCCTCCAGCCTTCCGGCAACCTCAATGTCCTTCGATTTTTTCGTCCCCTGCCCACGCGGCCTTGAAGCCGCCCTGGCGTCCGAACTCGCCGGCATCGGCGCGCGGCATCTGGACGGCGCACCGTTCGAAGCCGGCGCGCAAGTCCCCGGCGGTGTGCATTTCCGCGGGGGATGGGCCGCCGGCATGGCAGCCAACCTGCATTCGCGCATCGCGAGCCGCGTGCTCCTCAAAATCGCCCAGCGTCCATACCGGACCGAACAGGATATCTACGCACTCGCAGTCGAGCAGCGCTGGGAACAGTGGTTCTCCGCGAACGAAACGCTGCGTGTCGACGTCACTGCAATCAAATCGCCGCTTCGCAGCCTCGAATTCACGACGCTGCGCGTGAAGGACGCGATCTGCGATCGTCTGCGCGAAGTCAGCGGCGCACGGCCGAGCATCGATACGGCTGTCCCCGACGTGCGCGTATTCGCATTCCTCACCGCCACCGACTGCACGCTCTACCTCGACACGTCAGGCGACCCGCTCTTCAAGCGCGGCTGGCGGCTCGACAAGGGCGCGGCGCCGCTGCGCGAAAACCTCGCGGCCGGCATCCTGTCCCTCACCGGCTGGACACCCGGCACGCCGCTCTACGATCCGATGTGCGGCAGCGGTACCTTCCTCGCTGAAGCCGCGCAGGTTGCGCTGAACATCGCGCCCGGCGTCGACCGTCGTTTCGGCTTCGAGAAGCTGAAGCAATACGACGTCAAAGTCTGGCAGTCGTTGAAAGCGGCGGCCATCGATGCAAAACGCGCCGCGCGCGCGTCGCGCACCGATCTGCAGATTTTCGGCAGCGACATTTCCGGCGACATGCTTGACAAGGCCCGCGCAAACTTCGAACGCGCCGGCCTGCCGGCCGTGCCGCTCAAGCAGGTGGATGCCCGCGGCATGACGCCGCCGGTCACGACGCCCGGTATCCTCGTTGCCAATCCGCCGTATGGCGAGCGGATCGAAGTGCGTGGCCGCGGTCCGCGCGGCGAGATCCGCAACACGGGCCGCGAAAACCGTGAAGGCCGTGATGACGAAGGGTTCAAACGCGTCCATACCGATACGCCGGACAGCGAGTTCTTCCAGTCGCTGGGCGACGCTCTCAAGCAACGCTTCACTGGCTGGCATGCGTTCATTCTCACGTCGGACCGCAAGCTGCCGGGCCAGTTGCGGCTCAGGGAATCGGCCAAGACGCCGCTCTTCAACGGCGCGCTCGAATGCCGTCTGTTCCGCTTCGATCTGATCGCAGGCAGCGTCCGGCAGCGCCCCGCCGCCGATACGCAGGGCTGATCCGCGTCGACGGGCATCAGTCCCGTCCCGCGTCCGGCTTGTCCGTTCAATCTTCCCGCGCATTCTTCCGCGCATTTTCCATTCACCCATGACAGCTCGTGCTACTGACAGAACGCTGTCAGTAGCCCACCAGCACACTCCAGTTACGCCATCCGGCACATTGCCAGCTGGTAACCCCCACAGGAGAGTGTCATGTCAGCAACTGCTTCCCGCGTCATCGCCTGGTTCGAGATTCCGTCGACCAATTTCGACCGCGCCGTCCGTTTCTACGAAACCATCCTCGGAACCACGTTGCGGCGCGAAGACTTCGGCCAGCCCATGGCGGTTTTCAACTACGGCGAGCAGGCAACCGGTGGCTGCATCGTCGGCGGCGATGCGCTCAAGCCCGCCGCTTTGGGCACGCTCGTTTATCTGAACGCCGAACCCACCGTGGATGCCGTACTGGCGCGGGTCGAAAAGGCAGGCGGCAAGGTGGAAGGACCGGCCATCCAGCTCCCTCAGGATATTGGCTTCATTGGATTCTTTACCGACACCGAGGGCAACCGCGTCGGCCTGCATTCACCGCACAATGGCTGAGGAAAGGCCGCTAGCCGGTAGATAAGCCACTGGCGATTCGTCCAAACGCGTCCAGGGGCGCACCATGCGGCGCTATCATCGCGGCATCGCCCCTGCCCCGCTCAACTTACGCCAGACACCCACGATGTCGCGTCGCGCCGACCGTCTGTTCCAGATTGCCGAACTGCTGCGCGGCCGGCGTCTGACCACCGCGCAGCAACTGGCCGAATGGCTGAACGTCTCGCCACGAACGGTTTATCGCGACGTGCGTGATCTGCAGTTGTCGGGCGTGCCGATCGAAGGTGAAGCGGGAATCGGCTACCGGCTGAGCCGGACCGCAAGCCTGCCGCCGCTCACGTTTACCGCCGACGAACTCACCGCGCTCGCCGCCGGTGCCCGCATGCTCGAAACGTGGGGCGGTGCGAGCTTTGCCTCGGGTGCTCGCGGCGCGCTGGCGAAGATCGCCTCGGCGATGCCCGCCGACAAGCGCGCAACGCTCGAACGTGCGCCCTTCTTCGCGCCGTCGTTTCACGTCAAGGGTGAGTTCCAGGAGAAGGTCGACGCGCTGCATCGGGCGATCGACGGGCGCCGTGTCGTGAGCTTCGCCTACCACGACCGGAACGACGCGCACACGGAGCGGCGCGTGTGGCCGCTCGGCCTCGTGTACTGGGGCGCACGGTGGACGGTGGGCGCGTGGTGCGAACTGCGGGAGGGGTTTCGCAATTTCGACGTCGAGCGCATGCGGGAGGTCGAATTGTGCGAGGCGTTTCCCGATATGGAAGGACGCAGGCTTGCGGATTTCCTTCGGCATGTGAGGGCGGAGACCCGTTGAATGCTGCGTGCGGCCACTTTCGCGCCGGCCCGGCGGACCGACGCGAAATGGGCAGCGCCATCATTCCACCGACTTCACCATATCCTCGATCACCTTCTTGGCGTCGCCGAAGACCATCATCGTCTTGTCCATGTAGAACAGATCGTTGTCGAGCCCGGCATACCCCGCCGCCATCGAGCGCTTGTTGACGATCACAGTCCGCGCCTTATAGGCCTCGATGATCGGCATGCCCGCGATCGGCGACTTCGGATCGTTCTTCGCGGCCGGGTTCACCACATCGTTCGCACCGAGCACCAGCACCACATCGACCTGGCCGAATTCGCCGTTGATGTCCTCCATTTCGTACACCATGTCGTACGGCACTTCGGCCTCCGCCAGCAGCACGTTCATGTGCCCCGGCATGCGGCCCGCGACCGGGTGAATCGCGTACTTCACCTCGATGCCCTTCTCGACCAGCTTGTCGGTCAGCTCCTTCAGCGCATGCTGCGCGCGCGCCACCGCAAGACCGTAACCCGGCACGATCACGATGGTTTCGGCATTGCCCATCATGAACGAGGCATCCTCGGCCGACCCAGACTTCACCGGCCGCTGCTCCTGCGCACCACCCGCCGCAGCCGCACCGCCTTCGCTGCCAAAGCCGCCCAGCAGCACGTTGAAGAACGAGCGGTTCATCGCGCGGCACATGATGTACGACAGGATCGCCCCCGATGACCCCACCAGCGACCCCGCGATGATCAGCATCGGATTATTCAGCGAGAAGCCGATGCCCGCCGCGGCCCAGCCCGAGTACGAGTTGAGCATCGACACGACCACCGGCATGTCCGCGCCGCCGATCGGGATGATGATCAGCACGCCCAGCGCAAACGCGATCAGCGTCATGATGATGAACGGCAACCACGCCTGCGTGAGGAAAAAGATGACGCCGAAGCCGAGCATCCCCAGCGCAAGCAGAAGGTTGATCAGATGCTGGCCGGCATACACGACCGGCGCGCCCTGAAAGAGCCGGAACTTGTACTTTCCTGACAGCTTGCCGAACGCGATCACCGAGCCGCTGAACGTGATCGCCCCGACGAACGTGCCGATGAACAGCTCCACCCGGTTGCCGTAGGGCAGGAAGCCTTCGTACGGCGCGTCCTCGACGCCGAGCCCGAACGCCGCCGGTTCCGACACCACCGCATACGCGATACACACGGCAGCCAGACCGATCAGCGAGTGCATGGCCGCGACCAGTTCGGGCATCTTCGTCATCTCGACGCGGGCGGCCACGAACGCGCCGACCGCACCGCCGACAATCACACCCGCGCCCAGCAGCACCAGCCCGAGCTCGAGATTCGAGCCGAGTCCGGCCGCCTGCTTCACGATCAGCGAGACAGTCGTGAGGATCGCGATGGTCATCCCGACCATGCCGAACACATTCCCGGCGCGCGCGCTTTTTGGATTGGACAGCCCCTTGAGCGCCTGGATGAAGCACACCGACGCAACGAGGTATAGCAGCGTGACGAGGTTCAGGCTCATTTACGCACCCTCCTTGCCTGCCGCCGGCAATTTCTTCGGTTCTTTCTTCCTGAACATCTCCAGCATTCGTCTTGTCACGAGAAACCCGCCGAACACGTTGACCGCCGCGAGCGCCACTGCAATGGCGCCGAAGAACTTCCCGGCCCCACCGAGCGTCAGTCCCGCCGCCAGCATCGCGCCGACGATCACGATGGCCGAGATCGCGTTGGTTACCGCCATCAGCGGCGTATGCAGCGCCGGTGTGACGTTCCAGACGACGTGGTAGCCGACGTAGATCGCCAGCACGAAAATGATCAGGTTGATTACGGTGTGGTTGATGACTTCCATCGCCGCTCCTTGGTAGTAACTCGCTTTAAGCCTTGCGCGTGACTTCGCCGTCGCGGGCCAGCAGCGTGGCCGCGACGATATCGTCCGCAAGATCGATGTTGAGTGCGCCTTCCTTCGTGATGATCAGCTTCAGGAAGTCGAGCAGGTTGCGCGCGTAGAGCGACGACGCGTCGGCCGGGACCATCGACGCCAGGTTCGTATAGCCGGCGATCTGCACGCCATGCCGGGTGACGACCTGGTCGGCCTCGGTCAGCGGACAGTTGCCGCCACGCCGGCCACCTGCACCGTCCACTTCCGGCCCACGTCCCGCAGCCAGGTCGATGAGCACGGAGCCCGGTTTCATCGACTGCACGGTTTCGGTGGAAATCAGCGTCGGCGCCGGGCGCCCGGGAATCAGCGCCGTCGTGATCACGATGTCGGCCTGTTTGGCCCGTTCGTGCACCAGCGCCGACTGACGAGCCAGCCACGAAGGCGGCATCGGCCGCGCATAGCCGCCGACGCCTTGCGCTGCGTCGCGCTCCTCGTCGGTTTCATAGGGAACATCGAGGAATTTCGCGCCGAGCGATTCGATCTGCTCTTTCACGGCCGGTCGCACGTCGGACGCCTCGATCACTGCGCCAAGGCGTTTGGCCGTCGCAATCGCCTGCAAACCCGCGACGCCCGCGCCCAGAATCAGCACCCGGGCCGCCTTCACGGTGCCGGCGGCCGTCATCAGCATCGGCATGAAGCGCGGGTAGAGTGTCGAGGCCAGCAGCACGGCCTTGTAACCGGCGATGTTGGCCTGCGACGACAGAACATCCAGGCTTTGCGCCCGGGTGGTCCGCGGCGCGGCTTCCAGCGCGAATGCGGTCACGCCGGCAGCAGCGAGCTGCGCGGCATTGTCGGCATTGAAAGGTTCGAGCATGCCGACCAGCACTGCGCCGCGCTTGAAGAGCGGCAGTTCGGCAGCAGTCGGCGACTGGACTTTAAGAACGAGATCGGCGCCGAACGCGGTTTGCGCGTCGACAATTTCCGCCCCGGCGGCCGCAAAAGCGTCGTCGGGGAAGCTGGCGCCGCTGCCGGCACCGCTCTGGACCGTGACCCGATGGCCTTGGAACACGTACTTTTTGACCGTCTCGGGCGTCGCGGCAACGCGGGTTTCGTAGGCGCGCGTCTCGGCTGGCACTCCGATGTGCATCGTTGAATCCTCCTCGACCTTCCTGTTATTTCACACAGATCTGCCGACGAGGCACGCCGGCTTGCGATTTGCAACAACGGCTAAACGCCTCACTTTAACCGAAACCGGGGGGCGAATCGGAATTAGGGACGATCCGGGTTACGGAAAGCCCGAATGGCCGGGCCAGCCGGCTTTGGGCGACCGACCGGCTGACCGGCTTGCCGGCGGTTTTCCAGCCGCCTGTCCGGCTCCCGGCAGCCATGCCCCATAGACGGTAAAATGCCGTCCCATGAAACCGGAAACCTGGGCTCCGCATGTCACAGTGGCGGCCATCGTCGAGCGCGACGGGCGCTTTCTCGTGGTCGAGGAACATACGTCCGACGGAGCGCGGCTGAATCAGCCCGCCGGCCATCTGGAGGCGGGCGAAACGCTCGTCGAGGCGGTGATCCGCGAAACCCTCGAAGAAACAGCGCATCCGTTCGCGCCCGAGGCGCTCGTCGGCGTCTACATGACGCATATCGGGCGTCCGCAGTCCGAGGGCGTCACCTATCTGCGCTTCACGTTTTGCGGCGCGAGCCGCGAACCGGCGGCGGACCGCGCGCTCGATCCCGATATCGTCTGCACGCTGTGGATGAGCGCCTCCGAACTGCGTGCCTGCCAGGAGAGGCACCGCACGCCGCTCGTGATGCAATGTATCGACGACTACCTCGCAGGCCGGCGTTTCCCGCTCGACTTCGTGCACACGCACTCGGTCGGGCCATCCCGATCAGGTAGCAACCAGAAGTAGCAGGAAGATAATGAGCAAGCAGAAAGTCGTAGTGGGCATGTCGGGCGGCGTGGATTCGTCGGTTACCGCGTGGCTCCTCAAGGAACAGGGATACGACGTCGTCGGTCTTTTCATGAAGAACTGGGAAGACGACGACGACAGCGAATACTGTTCGACCCGGCAGGACTGGATCGACGTGGTGTCGGTGGCCGACCTGATCGGCATCGACGTCGAAGCGGTCAACTTCGCCGCCGAATACAAGGACCGCGTGTTCGCCGAATTTCTGCGCGAATACTCTGCCGGCCGCACGCCGAATCCGGACGTGCTGTGCAATGCCGAGATCAAGTTCAAGGCGTTCCTCGATCACGCGATGTCGCTCGGCGCCGAAACCATCGCGACGGGCCACTATGCGCGCGTGCGCCAGAACGGCCAGAGTGGCCGCTTCGAGCTTCTGAAGGCCAAAGACCACACGAAGGACCAGTCGTACTTTCTGCATCGGCTGAACCAGGCACAACTGTCGAAGACGCTCTTCCCGCTCGGCGAGATTCCGAAGACGAAAGTGCGTGAAATCGCTGAGCAGATCGGCCTGCCGAACGCGAAAAAGAAGGATTCGACCGGCATCTGTTTCATCGGCGAGCGGCCGTTCCGTGATTTCCTGAACCGCTATCTGCCGACCCAGCCCGGCCCGATGAAGACACCCGACGGCAAGCTCATCGGCGAACACATCGGGCTCGCGTTCTATACGTTCGGCCAGCGCAAGGGCATCGGGCTTGGCGGCAGCCGGTCAGGCAGCGGCGAGCCGTGGTTCGTTGCAGGCAAGGACATCGCGTCGAACACGCTTTATGTCGTGCAGGGGCACGATCATCCGTGGCTGCTCAGTCATTCGCTGAGTGCAGGCAATACAAGCTGGGTTGCGGGTGAACCGCCCACGGAAGGCTTCGCGTGCGGCGCGAAAACGCGCTATCGCCAGGCCGATGCGGCGTGCACGTTCGCGACGATGAACCTCGTGGGCGGCCACGCCGGTCCGGGCTATTTCGGCCTCGATTTCGACGCGGCCCAGTGGGCTGTCACACCCGGGCAATCTGCGGTGCTCTACGATGGCGACGTGTGCCTCGGCGGCGGCATCATCGAGCACGCCGCGACTGCGCAACCCGTAGCGCGCCAGCCACAGACGGCAGCGCTCCTCACGGCGCGCCGTGCCTGACGCGGCAAGGCGGCCGCTCGTCACGCCGTCACGCGCCGTGGCGGGAAGTCCTTGCTGCACCAGCAGTCCGATTACCCCGACGCATCGACAGACAGTTGTCAATCTCACCCCGCAGCGGATCCCGGCCGCGCCAAAGCTCGCGTTTCAGGCGCGGCCCATCCCGCTGCGGTGATCTTCACTGCAATGGAGTCTCCATGTTCTCTCGACGTTATCTGGCCATGTGGTGCGCGGTCCTGCTGCTGGTCGCGTCCGTGGCGCTCGCCGCGCTGCATCACCTGTCGTGGTTCTGGATCATCGTGCCGCTCGCGCTGGTCGCGCTCGGTGTCTTCGACCTGACCCAGGAGCGGCACGCGATCCTGCGTAACTACCCGCTGTGGGGTCACTTCCGGTTCCTGTTCGAATTCATCCGTCCGGAAATCCGTCAGTATTTCGTCGAGAACGATACCGACGAGAAACCGTTCTCCCGCGCCCAGCGCAGCATCGTCTACCAGCGCGCGAAGAACGACGTCGACAGCCGCCCCTACGGCACCGAGCTCGACGTGAAAGCGGTCGCACACGAATGGATCAGCCACTCGCTCGCCCCGACCACGCTCGACGGACACGACTTCCGCATCGTCGTCGGACCCGGGCGCGCCCAGCCTTATTCGATGTCGATCTTCAACGTGTCGGCGATGAGCTTCGGTTCGCTGTCGGCGAACGCGATCATGGCGCTCAACCTGGGCGCAAAGAAAGGCAACTTCGCGCACGACACCGGCGAAGGCTCGATGTCGAAGTATCACCGCGAGCACGGCGGCGACATCATCTGGGAAATCGCGTCGGGCTACTTCGGCTGCCGCAACGACGACGGCGCCTTCAACGCGGAAAAATTCGCGAAGCAGGCGCAGGAGCCGCAGGTGAAGATGATCGAGATCAAGCTGTCGCAAGGCGCGAAGCCGGGCCACGGCGGCGTGCTGCCGGCTGCGAAGATCACGCCGGAAATCGCCGAGACGCGCGGTGTGCCGATGGGCCGTGACTGCATCTCGCCCGCAACGCATTCCGAATTCTCGACGCCGCGCGGCCTGCTCGAATTCGTCGAACGGCTGCGCACGCTATCGGGCGGCAAGCCGACCGGCTTCAAGCTGTGCATCGGCCATCCGTGGGAATTCTTCGGCATTGCCAAGGCCATGCTGGAAACGGGCATCCTGCCTGACTTCATCGTGGTCGACGGGGCCGAAGGCGGCACCGGTGCGGCGCCGCTCGAATTCACCGATCACGTCGGCGTGCCGTTGCAGGAAGGCCTGCTGCTCGTGCACAACACGCTCGTCGGCATCGGCCTGCGCGACAGGATTCGCGTGGGAGCAAGCGGCAAGATGATCACCGCGTTCGATATCACCAAAACACTCGCGATCGGCGCCGACTGGGTCAATGCGGCGCGCGGCTTCATGTTCGCGGTGGGCTGCATCCAGGCGCAGACCTGTCACACCGGCCGCTGCCCGACCGGTGTCGCGACCCAGGATCCCGTGCGCCAGCGCGCGCTCGTGGTGCCCGACAAGTCGGATCGCGTGTTCAGCTTCCATCACAACACGTTGCATGCGCTACAGGAAATCATTCAGGCTGCGGGCCTCCATCACCCGTCGGAGCTGCGCGCGCATCACATCGTGCGGCGCGTGTCCTCGCATGAAGTGCGGCTGATGTCGGAGCTGCTGAAGTATCTGGAGCCGAACGATCTGTTGAACGGCAACTATCGTTACTCGCTGTACGAAAAGTGGTGGCCAGTCGCGCGAAGCGATTCGTTCGCGGCAAAGCTGGAGCCTGCTGCGGTGTAATCCGGCAAGCGACGTCACGCCAAACGAAAAAAGCGCCTGCAGTTCACATGCAGGCGCTTTTTCTTTGCCACCAGGTAATCAGGCGTCGCATACGCCCGAGGCGCAAATCATGCGCCAGCCGGCCGCCACTTCAGCAGGCGCTGCTCGACAGCCGTCAACAGATAATCTGCGGCCAGCGCCACCACCGCGAGCACGATCATCGCCGCGAACACACCACTCGCGTTGAACGCGCCCTGCGCGGTCGAGATCAGCAGCCCGATGCCCTGCTTCGAACCCAGGAACTCGCCCACCACCGCACCGACCAGCGCGAAGCCAAAGCTCACGTGCAGGCTGGCCAGAATCCAGCTGAGCGCCGACGGAATCACCACCGATGTCGTCACCTGACGGCGCGACGCACCCAGAATCTGCGCGTTCGCGATCATGTAGCGATCGGCTTCACGCACGCCCTGGAACGCGTTGGCGAACACGACGAAGAACACCATCACGACCGCGAGCGCCACCTTCGACGCCATCCCGAGACCCAGTGCAATCACGAACACCGAGCCGAGCACGACGCGCGGAATCGAGTTGGCAATCTTGATGTAGAGGCTGAACACGTCGGACAGCAGCTTGTTGCGGCCCAGCACGATGCCGCAGAAGATGCCCGCCACCGAGCCGATGATGAAGCCGAGACCGGTCTCTTCGAGCGTCACCCAGACCTGCGTCAGAAGCGGCCCTTGCGAGGTGCCGTTCACGAACCAGTCGATGATCTGCGCGAAGATCGCCGAGGGCATCGAGAAGAAGAACGGATCGATCCACTTGAGCCGCGCGGACAGCTCCCAGCCGCCGAGCACGACGACCAGCACGAGAATGCGCAGCGAAATCACCAGCGCATGACGCTGACGGATGCGCCTCTGCGCGACAAGCTCGACCTGTGCGAGCGACCTGGGGTCGATGCCCGACGGCATCGTTTGTTGAGGGGTAGACATGCCTGATGTACTCCGCTTTGCTTGATTAACCGATCTGCACTTCTTCGCGCAGGTCGTGCCAGATATCGCGCGAGATCTCGATGAAGCGCGGCTCGTAGCGGATCTCCGAGGTGACGCGCGGACGCGGCAGGTCGATCTCATACACCTTCTTGAGCGTCGCGGGCCGTGCGGTCAGCACGAACACACGGTCGGCGAGCGCAATCGCTTCCTCGAGATCGTGCGTGACGAACACGACCGAGCCCGTGCCCGACCACAGCTGCAGCAGCTCATCCTGCATCAGCGTGCGGGTCTGCATGTCGAGCGCGGAGAACGGCTCGTCCATCAGCAGGATTTCCGGCTTGTTGATGAAGGTCTGCGCCAGCGCGACGCGCTTGCGCATCCCGCCCGACAGTTGATGCGGATAGTGCTTGCCGAACTTGTCGAGACCCACGCGGCGCAGCCATTCATTGGCCTCGTCGTAGGCCGCCGATTTCGAGCGCCCGCGATACAGCGGACCCGCCGCGACGTTATCGAGCACCGAACGCCACGGAAACACGGCGTCCGCCTGAAACACGAAGCCGATGCGCGGATCGATGCCATCGACCGGCGCGCCCATGATGCGCACTTCGCCGGTGGTCGGCTTCAGGAGGCCGGTGATCATGCTGAGCGTCGTCGACTTGCCGCAGCCCGTCGGTCCGACGACGGCGACGAATTCGCCTCTCGCCACCGACATGCTGAAATCGCGTAACGCGATCGTCGCCTTGCCGTCCGGGGAAATGAAACGGCACGACACGTTGCGCAGCTCGATAGCCGGTGTGCCGCGTGACAAAGGTTGATTCATCGCCTGCTGCCTCATTCCTTGCGTGATTGTGTGGATTGGTCCGTTGCCTTACTTCGACGCCGTGCTGACGGCTGGCGTTGACACGTAGTCGTTCGTCCAGGTCTTCGCGAGGTCGATGTGCTTGCCCTTCACCGAAGGATTGAATGCGGACAGCACCTTCAGCACCGTGTCAGGACCATCGGCGGGCATCTTCCCGTCCTTCGTGAACATCGGCAGCGACGACTTCAGCGCGGCCACGTACAGGTCCTTGTTGTTGCCGTAGTAGTCCTTCGGCATCTTCGCGGCGATGTCTTCGGCGCTGTGCGTCGCGATGAAGTTGAGCGTCTTCGCGAATGCGCGTGACAGCTTCGCGGCCTCATCCTTGTGCGACTCTGCCCACGCACGCTGCACGTAGAAACTCGACGCCGGATAGGTGCCGCCGAGCGCAGCCCGCGTGCCTTCGAGGGTGCGCATGTCGACCAGCACCTTCGCGTCGCCGGTCTTCAGCAGTTGCGAGACGGTCGGCTCCGTCGTCATGCCGGCGTCGATGCGGTTCTGCTTGATTGCGGCGATAAAGCTGTTGTCCGCGCCGACCGGCAGCAGCGTGTACTGCGTCGACGGCACGCCCGCGCGCTGCGCGAGGTATTGCGTGAGGAAGCTCGTCGACGAACCGAGACCGGTCACGCCAAGCGTCTTGCCCTTCACGTCGGCCATGGTCTTCAGCGTGTCGGCGGCCTTCGTCGATACCATTTCGACTTCGCCCGGCACCTGGCCGAAGATCACCAGCGCCTGCACTTCCTTGCCCTTGCTCTGCAGGTCGATCGTGTGATCGTAGAAGCCAACCACGCCCTGCACCGCGCCCGCGAGCAGTTCGTTTTCTGCGTCGACGCCGGCCGGTTGCGACAGGATCTCGACGTCGAGCCCTTCGTCCTTGAAATAGCCGAGCTGTTCGGTGAGTTTGGCCGGCAGATAGATGATCTTGGTGGCCCCGCCGACCATGATCGTGAGTTTTTCGGCATGAGCGGTAGCCGAAGCGGCCGCCAGGGCAAACGCAACACCCGACACAGCGGCAATCTGGCGCAAGGTACGCATCAAGCAGTCTCCTGAGGTTGGGTCGCCGCTATCCTGCGGCGCTTTCTGGGTGAATGTGGCGGATTATAGAAATGCCAAACCTTCTGCTAGCTTTCGGTACCGTTGGCAAATCATGGGTGTTAACCCGCAGTCATGGCGCAGGCCCGCTTTCTGTCCGGCAAACACGGCCGAAAGCGCGCAAAGCCCACGTTTTACGGCACAATCGACGGCCTGATTGACGGCTCTCCCCACCATGAAACTCCTGCTGATTGAAGACAATCCGACGCTCGCGCACTGGCTCGCGAAGATGCTCGAACAGGAGTCGTTCACGCTCGACTCGGTTCAGGACGGCGACGCCGCCGACTATCTCCTGCGCACGAATCACTACGATGTCGTGCTGCTCGACCTGAACCTGCCGAAGCTGTCGGGCAAGAACGTGCTGCGCCGCCTGCGCCATCGCGGCGACGCGACGCCCGTGCTGATCCTGACCGCGAGCGGCTCGATCGATGAAAAGGTCGAACTACTCGGCGCCGGTGCCGACGACTATCTGGTGAAACCGTTCGAAGTACGCGAACTCGTTGCGCGCATCAAGGTGCTGATCCGCAGGCAGTCGCCGTCGAAAGCGGACGAAGTGATGTGCGGCGATCTGGCGTTCGATATCGACACGCGTCAGTTCACGCTCAAAGGCGCGCCGCTGAACGTTACGCCCCGCGAGCGGACGGTGCTGGAAACGCTGATCCTGCGGCTCGGCAAGACGGTCTCGAAACCGGCTCTGGTAGACGCGATCTTCACGCTCGCCGACGAACCGAGCGAAGACGCCGTGGAAATCTACATCTCGCGGCTGCGCAAGAAGCTCGATGGCAGCTCGGCGGCGATCGTCACGCTGCGCGGGCTCGGTTATCTGCTGCGCAAAAAAGAAGATGACCAATAGCCTGCGCGTGCGCCTGTTGTGGTGGCTGCTCGTACCGCTTGCGCTGTACGTCTTCGTCACCGGCAAGGCGGAGTTCGACAATGCCCGGCACACCGCGGATCTCGTGCAGGACAACAAGCTGGTTTCGTCGGCGCGGATGATCGCGGGCGAAGTGGAATGGGTGGACGGCTCGCTCACCGTCGATGTGCCGCCCGCCGCGCTCGAAGTGTTCGTCTCGCCGTATCGCGATCAGGTGTTCTACAGCGTGACCGTCGACGACGGCCGGCTGCTTGCCGGCACCCCGGATTTTCCGCACAGCGCAAGCCAGCCATCCGACGAACCCGAGTACTACGACGCCAGCCTGCATGGCCATCCCGTGCGCGCGGCCGGCGTCGTGCGGCAGATGTACGACAACGGCGTGACGCGGCGCGTGCTGGTATCGGTCGGCACGACCGTGCGTTCGCGCGATGCAATGGCGGAGCAGCTCTGGCGACCGCAGCTGGTGCGGCAGATCGAGATGATCGTGCTGGCGGTGGCGCTCGTGTGCATCGGGCTCACGTTCGAACTGCGGCCGCTGATGAAAGTCAAGGACGACGTGGCCGACCGTGATCCGATGCAGCTCGAGCCGATCCGGGTCGAGCGGCTGCATACGGAATTGCGGCCCATCGTCGAGGCGATCAATCAATGCATCGCACGGCTGGCTGTGCAGGTCGCCGCGCAGCGACGCTTCATCGCTGATGCCGCACATCAGTTGCGCACGCCCCTGACCCTGCTCGGCACGCAGCTGCAGTTCGCGCGACAGCACGGCGGTATCGGGCCGGAACTGGCGGAGGCGCTCGCGGCGATGCACCGGAGCAACCGGTCGATGGTCGGACTCACCAACAAGCTGCTCCTGCTCGCCCAGGCCGAGGCGGCCGACTACACGCAACTCGCGAATGAACCAGTGGATCTCGCCGCGCTGGCGATGGAGGTCGTCGAGGATCTGGCGCTGCTCGCGCAGACCCGCGAGATCGATCTGGGCGCTGAACTGACGGGCCCCGCGCCCGTAACCGGACACCAGGGACTGCTGTCGGCGCTCGTCGCGAATCTCGCGGAAAACGCGATTCGCTACACACCCGCGGGCGGGCACGTCACCGTCGCCGTAAAAGACGACGGCGCAACCGTCACGCTGACCGTCTCGGACGACGGCCCGGGTATTCCGGCCGAAGCACGCAGCCGTGTGTTCGAGCCGTTCTATCGCGCGTCGGCGGACACCGAAGGCACCGGTCTCGGGCTCGCTATCGTCCGCGAGATCGTCGTGGCGCACCGGGGCGAGATCACGCTGGAGCCAGGCGCAGGCGGCCGCGGCGTCACGGCGACGGTGACGCTCGCCTCAGCCCGCCCCGGCAGGTCAGTCTGACGGGACCGTATCGATGAACGACTGGCGCTGCGACAGCTTCTGGAAGTGCTTGTCGAGGTTCGGATACGCTTCGCGCCAGTTCAGCTGCGGCATGCGGAAGTCCAGATAGCCGAGCGCACAGCCAAGCGCGATATCGGCAAGCGTGTAGTGATTGGCCGTACACCAGTTCTTGCTGCCAAGACCTTGCGACATCGCCACGAGACCGTCGTGGATCTTGCGCTGCTGGCGCGCAACCCATGCTTCGCTGCGATGCTCGGCCGGACGCTGCGTCCCTTCGAGGCGGATCAGCACGGCCGCATCCAGGATTCCGTCGGCGAGCGCTTCCCAGCAGCGCACCTCGACGCGCTCGCGCCCCGACTGCGGAATCAGCTTGCCGACCGGTGACAGCGTATCGACGTATTCGCAGATCACGCGCGAATCGAACACGGCCTCGCCGTCTTCCATGACGAGGCACGGCACCTTACCGAGCGGATTGAACGTATGGATCGTGGTTTCCGGCGCCCAGACGTTCTCGAGTACCAGCTTGTAGTCGATCTTCTTTTCGGCGAGCACGATCCGCGCCTTGCGGACAAACGGACTGCCGAACGAACCGATGAGTTTCATGACACACTGCCCTGTTTGGATTTCGGCGAAAGTATACGTTGGTTTGCGTTCATCCAGACGACGTCCTGGCGTCTTGTGATGCGCGCCGAACGGAGCTGTGGACGGATTGCAACATTGCGGCAAGCGCTGATCGACGGCTAGCTGGCCGGATGGCTAACGGCTACGCCCGCCGGCCAGCCCGGCCGCGCATTGAAGGCTGCGAGCGCTACAATCGCACGATGAACCAGCCGACCGAACTCACCATCGCCGTCGACGTCTACCGCCAGCGCCGCGAACGCGTCCTCACCGCGTTGCGGGAAGCAGGCGGGGGTGTCGCCATCGTCCCCACCGCGCCGGAAGTGCTGCGCAACCGCGACGCCGACTATCCGTACCGGCACGACAGCTATTTCTACTACCTGACAGGCTTCACGGAACCCGAAGCACTGCTCGTGCTCGACGCCAGCGCGGCATCGGGCGAGCCGCGCTCGATCCTGTTCTGCCGGGCGAAGAACGCCGAGCGCGAAACGTGGGAAGGCTTCCGCTTCGGTCCCGAGGGCGCGCGCGAGGCGTTCGGCTTCGACGCCGCGTTCACCTTCGACGAAATCGACGCGATACTGCCGCGCCTGATCGCCGACAAGCCCGCGCTGCACTACGCATTCGGCGCATCCGCTGAACTGGACGGCCAGGTGCGCGGCTGGGTCGAGGCGGTGCGCGCACAGGGTAGAAGCGGAGTCACGGCGCCCGGCGCGATCCACGATCTGCTGCCGGTGCTCGACGAGATGCGCCTCATCAAGGACGCCCACGAACTCGCGATCATGCGCCGCGCAGGCCAGATCTCGGCAACGGCGCACCGTCGGGCGATGGCGGCCTGCCGTCCCGGTGTGCGCGAATACGAACTCGAAGCGGAACTGCTCTACACATTCCGCAAGCACGGCGCGCAGGGTCCGGCGTACGGCTCGATCGTCGCAGCGGGCGCCAATGCCTGCGTGCTTCACTATCCGGCGGGCAACGCGATCGCGCGGGACGGCGATCTGATCCTCATCGACGCCGCGTGCGAACTCGACGGCTACGCGTCCGACATTACCCGCACCTTCCCCGTCAGCGGCCGCTTTACCCCGGCACAGCGCGAGCTTTACGACATCGTGCTGGCTGCGCAGCAGGCGGCCATCGAGGCGACGCGCGCCGGCGTCGACTTCGAGGCGCCGCATCAGGCAGCCGTGCGCGTGCTGGCGCAGGGGCTGCTGGATACCGGCATCATCCACCGTCAGCGCTTCGCTTCCGTCGACGATATGATCGCCGAACGTGCCTATGCGCGCTTCTACATGCACCGTACCGGCCACTGGCTCGGCATGGACGTGCACGATTGCGGCGACTACCGCGAGCGCTCCGCGCCGCGCGACGAACATGGCGCCATCCCCTGGCGCACGCTGAAGCCGTCGATGACGCTGACGATCGAACCTGGCCTTTACGTCCGCGCTTCGGACGACGTCCCCGAGCGCTACTGGAACATCGGTATCCGCATCGAGGACGACGCGATCGTCACCGCAACCGGCTGTGAACTGATGACGCGCGATGTGCCGGTCAAGGCCGAGGAAATCGAAGCGCTGATGCAGGCTGCGCGCGCATCAGCGGGCGCCGCGTGTGAGTGAAGGGAATCGAGACCAGATGAATGAAGTAGCCCAACCGTCGACTGCCACCCCACAGAACACGCAGGCTGACGCGCCATTCGACTTCGATGTGACGATCGTCGGTGCGGGACCGGTCGGCCTCGCGCTGGCCGGCTGGCTGGCGAAACGCAGCGCGACGCAGGCGCTTTCGGTGGCGCTCGTCGATGCACGCGAGCCCGAAGATGCGGTATCCGATCCACGCGCGATCGCCGTGTCGCAAGGCAGCCGGATGATTCTCGAGCCGCTTCGCTGGCCCGGCGACGCCACGGCGATCCAGCGGATTCATGTCTCGCAGCGCGGCCATTTCGGCCGCACGCTGATCGACCATACCGAGCACGGCCTGCCCGCGCTCGGCTACGTGCTGCGCTACGGCTCGATCGTGCATGCGCTGGCGGAAGCGGTGCACGCAACGCCCGTGCACTGGTTCCGCTCGACCTCCGCACTGCAGCCCGCGCAGGCAGACGACAGCGTCACGCTGCCAATCGAAAGCGCGCACGTCGCGCGCAATCTGCGCACGCGGATCCTCGTGAACGCCGAAGGCGGTCTCTATCACGAGCAGCGTAGCGGCACGGGCGCCACGCGCGACTACGGCCAGACCGCCCTCGTCGGCACGGTCACGCTGTCGGCTCCGCAACCGCACGTTGCATGGGAGCGCTTCACGTCCGAAGGCCCGATCGCACTGCTGCCGACGGGCGGCGTGCGCGGCGCGGACTACGCGCTCGTCTGGTGCTGCTCGCCCGAAGAGGCCGCGCGCCGCGCGCAACTCCCCGATGACGCCTTTCTCGCCGAACTCGGCGCCGCTTTCGGCGACCGGATGGGTCGATTTACGCAGATCAAAGGCCGCGCATCCTTTCCGCTCGGGCTTAATGCGGTCGATACGCTCGTCAAGGGCCGCGTCGTCGCGATCGGCAACGCTGCACAGACGCTGCATCCGGTCGCCGGTCAAGGCCTGAATCTCGGCCTGCGTGACGCCCACGCGCTCGTCGACGCACTGGCCCAGCACGGCGCGACGCCGGTCGCGCTCGCAGCCTTCGCGGCGCGCCGGGCGCTCGACCGGCGCCTGACGATCGGCGCCACGGACACCCTCGCGCGCCTCTTTACCATCGACTTCCCGCCACTCGCCACGCTGCGTGGGCTCGCGCTCACCGCGCTGGAATTCGTGCCGCCCGTGAAGACCGCTCTTGCGCGGCAAATGATGTTCGGACAGCGTCGCTGACCCCTTTGGCGGGTCACGCGCCAAGCGGCTCGCGACCCGCCAAGGGTCTATGAACCGATGGGCTTTCATAGAAGATTTAAAGGGTTACGTCAGACGCAAGTGATCTTTCGGGTTGCCGTTAACGGTAAAATGGTAGTTTTCCCTCGCATTCCACGACCGTTTCGATCCGCTATCGACTGGTCGGCCGCCTCTCTTGCCATGCCTACTCTCGGCTCCCACAATCTGCGCAACAACCTGTTCGTCGCCCCGATGGCCGGCGTCACGGACCGGCCGTTCCGCCAGCTGTGCAAGCGGCTGGGCGCGGGCTATGCCGTGTCGGAGATGGTCGCGTCGAATGCGCAGCTGTGGAAAAGCGAGAAGACCATGCGCCGCGCGAATCATGCGGGCGAAGTCGAGCCGATTTCCGTGCAGATCGCCGGCGCGGATCCGGCGATGATGGCCGAAGCCGCGCGTTACAACGTGGCGAACGGCGCACAGATCATCGACATCAACATGGGCTGTCCGGCCAAGAAGGTGTGCAACGTCGCCGCGGGCTCCGCGCTCTTGCAGAACGAGCCACTCGTGCAGCGCATCGTCGAGGCAGTGGTCAACGCTGTTGGCATCGGCCCGGATGCCGTGCCCGTCACGCTGAAGATCCGCACCGGCTGGAATCGCGACAACAGGAATGCGCTTACCGTTGCACGTCTGGCCGAAGACGCCGGCATTTCGATGCTGACCGTGCACGGCCGCACGCGTGCGGACCTGTATCACGGCGACGCCGAATACGAGACCATCGCTGCCGTCAAGGCCGCGGTGCGCATTCCGGTCGTCGCGAACGGCGACATCACGACGCCGCAAAAGGCACGCGAGGTGCTCGCCCTTACCGGCGCCGATGCGATCATGATCGGCCGCGCGGCGCAAGGGCGCCCGTGGCTCTTCCGCGAGATCGAGCATTTCCTGCAGACAGGCGAATTACTGCCGCCGCCGCGTATCGATGAGATCCAGCAGGTGATGAACGAACACCTCGAAGATCACTACGCGTTCTACGGCGAATTCACCGGAGTCCGCACTGCGCGCAAACACATCGGCTGGTACACTCGCGGCCTTTCTGGCGCCAACGTGTTCCGGCATCGCATGAATACGCTGGACACCACGCGCGAACAACTGCTCGCCGTCAACGAATTCTTCGACGCGCAAAAGGCGCTTTCCGACCGCCTTGTTTACGTCGAAGAAGATGCCCAGGACAATGACGGCGAGCCGGACAATAACGACCGACTGGCAGCATGAGCAAGCACAACATCGAACAATGCGTCCGCGATAGCCTGGACATGTACTTCCAGGATCTCGACGGCTCCAACCCGCACGACATCTACGACATGGTCGTATCGTGCGTCGAAAAACCGATGCTCGAGGTGGTGCTCGAGCAGGCAGGCGGCAATCAGTCGCTGGCCGCCGAGTATCTCGGCATCAACCGCAATACGCTGCGCAAGAAGCTGCAACAGCACGGTCTGCTGTAGCGGATTTACTACGGGTTTATTACTTCCTGCGCCCCTCAAGTCCCTCCCCGGCTTTCTCATCATGATCAAGCAAGCGCTCATCTCCGTTTCCGACAAGTCCGGCATCGTCGATTTTGCCAAATCGCTGTCGGACCTCGGCGTCAAGATCCTGTCGACTGGCGGCACCGCGAAACTGCTCGCGGACGCGGGCCTGTCCGTTACCGAAGTCGCCGACTACACGGGCTTCCCGGAAATGCTCGACGGGCGCGTGAAAACGCTGCACCCGAAGGTGCACGGCGGCATCCTCGCGCGCCGCGACCTGCCTGAGCACATGGCTGCGCTTGAGAAGCACGGCATCCCGACGATCGACCTGCTGGTCGTGAACCTGTACCCGTTCGTGCAGACGGTGTCGAAGGAAGAGTGCTCGCTCGAGGACGCGATCGAGAACATCGACATCGGCGGCCCGACGATGCTGCGCTCCGCGGCGAAGAATCATCGTGACGTGACCGTGGTGGTCGATCCGGCCGACTACGCTGTCGTGCTCGACGAAATGCGTGCGAACAGCAATTCGGTCGGCTACAAGACCAACTTCCGTCTCGCAACCAAGGTGTTCGCGCACACCGCGCAATACGACGGCGCGATCACGAACTACCTGACGAGCCTGTCCGACGAACTCAGGCACGAATCGCGCAACACCTGGCCGGCGACCTTCAACCTCGCGTTCGACAAGGTCCAGGACCTGCGCTACGGCGAAAACCCACACCAGAGCGCCGCGTTCTATCGCGACCTCACGGTGCCGGCTGGCGCGCTCGCGAACTACAGCCAGCTGCAGGGCAAGGAACTGTCGTACAACAACATCGCCGATTCCGATGCGGCATGGGAATGCGTGAAGACGTTCGACGTGCCGGCCTGCGTGATCATCAAGCACGCGAACCCGTGCGGCGTGGCCGTGGGCGCGGACGCGAACGAAGCGTACGCGAAGGCCTTCCAGACGGATCCGACCTCGGCATTCGGCGGCATCATCGCGTTCAACCGCGGAGTTGACGAAGCGACGGCGCAGGCAGTGTCGAAGCAGTTCGTCGAAGTGCTGATCGCGCCGTCGTTCAGCACAGCGGCGCGCCAGGTGTTTGCCGCGAAGCAGAATGTGCGTCTGCTTGAAATCGCGCTCGGCGTTGGCCATAACGCGTTCGACCTGAAGCGCGTGGGGGGCGGTCTGCTGGTGCAGTCGCTCGATTCGCGCAACGTGCAGCCGCGCGAGCTGCGCGTTGTCACGAAGCGTCATCCGACGCCGAGGGAAATGGACGATCTGCTCTTCGCCTGGCGCGTCGCGAAGTACGTGAAGTCGAACGCGATCGTGTTCTGCGGGAACGGCATGACGCTCGGCGTCGGCGCAGGGCAGATGAGCCGCGTGGACTCGGCGCGGATTGCGAGCATCAAGGCACAGAACGCCGGCCTGTCGCTGAACGGCTCGGCCGTGGCGTCGGACGCGTTCTTCCCCTTCCGCGACGGTCTGGACGTGGTCGTGGCCGCTGGCGCTACCTGCGTGATCCAGCCCGGTGGTTCGGTGCGCGACGACGAAGTGGTCGCCGCCGCCGACGAGCACAACATCGCGATGGTGCTGACGGGCGTGCGTCACTTCCGTCACTGATTCAAGCTCGCTGACCGGGGCGCTGCCGTTCTGCCGCTATCCAGACTCAGCCGGTTGCTTCCCGGTTTTATGGTTTGATTGAAACGGCCCGACAGGTCTTCCTGTCGGGCCGTTTTTCTTGCGTGGTGTTTACTCGTCGGGTTCTTTCCGGGCGTAACCGTCTCTCACATCGGGATGGGAACTGATATACGTGCTGAGGCCCCGCCCGCGGCGCGCAAGTATCTTCATCGTGTCGACATGCTGCACTCCCGTGCTGGCATAGGTGTACCAGTAGACATCGCCCGATTCGAATCGGACCGCGACGAAGTCTTCGCCGATGTCGTATGCCACCACGCCCGAGGCGCCACTGAGATTTCGATAGGTTTCCACCTGCGCCCGCCTCCCTGCAGGTCCGCATGAGGCATTTATTCCCGTGAGACCGCCCCGAGCCGACCGCTGTGCGGCCCGTTCGTTGTAGTATCGCAGGCACTTCGTCCGCATCGCACCTCATGAGAATTCTCGGCATCGACCCTGGTTTGCGTGTTACCGGCTTCGGCGTGATCGACCAGACCGGTCATCAACTCACCTATGTCGCAAGCGGCGTCATCAAGACTGCCGATGCCGATCTCCCATCGCGGCTCGGCACGATCTTCGATGGGATTTCGACACTGATCCGTCAGCATGCGCCCGATCAGTCCGCAATCGAAAAAGTGTTCGTCAACGTCAATCCGCAATCGACGCTTCTGCTCGGTCAGGCGCGCGGCGCCGCAATCTGCGGGCTGGTCGCGGGTGGCGTGCCGGTCGCCGAATACACGGCGCTGCAGTTGAAACAGGCCGTGGTCGGCTATGGCCGCGCAACCAAGGAGCAGATGCAGCTGATGGTTGCGCGTCTCCTGAATCTGTCCGGCGTGCCCGGCACTGACGCAGCTGACGCGCTCGGTATGGCGATCTGTCATGCACATAGCGGCGGCACGCTCGGCACGCTGGGCGGCATCGCACCAGGCCTCGCAAAGAAAGGGCTGCGCGTGCGGCGCGGGCGGCTGGTGGGTTAGGGCTGCGCTCAGGCGGTGAGGCACGTCCCGCCGCCTGCGCGATCACCGTCGAAAGAGCCCGCTGCTCTGCCATGCGCCGTTTTGTACTCAGTGCCGGCTTGCCAGGGCCAACCGGCAAGCAAGTCCCGCGAAGACTGATCCGAGTAGATACTGCGGCACCCTCGATGGCCGACGACCCGACGTTAGTCTGCTACTCAGCCTGTTACTCAGCCGGCTCGCCATCAAGATCACCGCGCCGTTGACGCAAAGACCGATCAGGTTAAGCACGGTCGCCAGCAGCAGAATCTGCGCGACGATCGATCCGGCTTCAGGGCGCACGAACTGCGGAAACAGTGCGAGGACAAACAGCGCGACCTTAGGATTGAGCAGGTTGGTCAACAGCCCCTGCCGAAAGATTCTGCCCGTCGGATAACGGCGCATCCCGGCACTCGGCGACAGCACCGTTCCCTCGGACCGGAACGTCTTCCATGCTAGAAAAAGCAGATAGCCCGCCCCAGCGAACCGCACGACGTCATACGCCACGGGCACCGCCAGAAACAGCTGCGACAGTCCGAACGCCGCTGCAAGCGCATGACAGTACGTGCCAGCGAGAATGCCCGCCAGCGACGCAAAGCCCGCTGCACGCCCCTGACTGACGCTGCGAGACGCAATCAACAACATATCGGGGCCGGGTGTGGCGGTGAGCGCGAGACAAGCGCCTGAAAAGAGCGCGAGCGTGGTGAGGCTAAGCATGGGGAAGTCCTTTTGTCGACATTGCCACAAAAGGGATCCCAGTTTATTGAGCCCTTCCGGACCAGTCAATTCACACGCTTGCGTTATACCGGCGCAGCCGCTGCGTCTTTTGCCCTGCAACTGCGCCGTGCTGCGGCGCCCTGCGCTACACTCGCCGTTTATTTCATCCTCGAACCTGCCATGATCGGTCGCATTGCCGGCGTCCTGCTGGAAAAGAATCCGCCGCACCTGCTCATCGACTGCAACGGCGTCGGCTACGAAGTCGACGTGCCGATGAGTACCTTCTACAACCTGCCGTCGACCGGCGAAAAGGTGGTGCTCCTCACGCAGATGATCGTGCGCGAGGACGCACATCTCCTGTACGGTTTCGGCACTCCGCAGGAACGCTCGACCTTCCGCGAACTGCTGAAGATCACGGGCATCGGCGCGCGCATGGCGCTCGCGGTGCTGTCCGGAATGAGCGTGCACGAACTGTCGCAGACCGTCACGCTGCAGGACTCTGCGCGCCTGACGCGGGTGCCGGGCATTGGCAAGAAAACGGCTGAGCGGCTGCTTCTTGAGCTGAAGGGCAAACTGGGCGCCGATCTCGGCGCAATGGCCGGCGCGGCGTCGGCATCCGGTCACGCCAGCGATATTCTGAACGCATTGCTCGCATTGGGTTACTCCGAAAAAGAAGCGTTGGCAGCCGTCAAGAACGTGCCGGCTGGCACCGGTGTGTCCGAAGGCATCAAGATCGCGCTGAAGGCGTTGTCCAAGACCTGAGCTGGCCTGCACTCGACGACGGCTAAAGCTTCGCATGCGGGAGCGCTTCGCGCACCCTGGCCGTTCGGCCAGCTTTATCGGCTGGCGGCACGCGGTACAATGTGCCCATGATCGAAACCGACAAACTCGCCGCCGAGCGCATCATCGCGGCTACGCCCGTATCGACGCACGAAGAAGCGTTTGAGCGCGCATTGCGCCCGCGCCATCTCGACGAGTACGTCGGGCAGGAAAAGGTGCGCGGCCAGCTCGAAATTTTCATCGAAGCGGCCAAACGCCGGTCCGAATCGCTGGACCACGTGCTGCTGTTCGGGCCGCCGGGTCTCGGCAAGACCACGCTCGCGCATATCATCGCGCGCGAGATGGGGGTCAATCTGCGGCAAACATCCGGGCCGGTGCTCGAACGCGCAGGCGATCTCGCGGCGCTCCTCACCAATCTCGAAGCGAACGACGTGCTGTTCATCGACGAGATCCACCGGCTGTCGCCGGTCGTCGAGGAAATCCTGTATCCGGCGCTCGAGGATTATCAGATCGACATCATGATCGGCGAGGGTCCGGCCGCACGCAGCGTCAAGCTCGATCTGCAACCGTTCACGCTCGTTGGCGCGACCACGCGCGCCGGGATGCTCACGAATCCGTTGCGCGACCGTTTCGGTATCGTCGCGCGTCTCGAGTTTTACAACGCGGATGAGCTGGCACGCATCGTCAGCCGCTCGGCGTCGCTGCTTGGCGCGCAGATTCATCCCGACGGCGCGTTCGAAATCGCGAAACGCTCGCGCGGCACACCGCGGATTGCGAACCGCCTGTTGCGGCGCGTCCGCGACTTCGCCGAAGTGAAGGCAGACGGCAACATCACGGCGAAAGTCGCCGATGCCGCGCTCGCCATGCTCGACGTCGACCCGGTCGGATTCGATTTGATGGACCGCAAGCTGCTCGAAGCGATCCTGCACAAGTTCGACGGCGGCCCGGTCGGCGTCGACAACCTGGCCGCGGCAATCGGCGAAGAGCGCGATACCATCGAAGACGTCCTCGAACCGTATCTGATCCAGCAGGGCTTCCTGCAGCGCACACCACGCGGCCGGGTCGCCACGCTGCTGACATATCGGCATTTCGGTCTTGCTGCACCGAATACGTCGAGTCCGGTACGCAACCTGTGGGATTCGGGCGAGCCCTGACCCCCGCGCCAAACGTTGCATCAGGCACCAGCACAGGAAGAGCCAGGCGATGTCCGATCAAGCCAGTCCGCGAAGCGATCAAACGGGGTTCGCGCAGCTTGTCGCGAAACGTTTGCGTACGAGGCTGGCTGCGGGCGTGACGCACCTGACGAGCGGCAGCGGCCCGTCGCTCGATTACTCCTCGCCACCCGGTGACCCCGGCCTCTTCGGCCCCGATGCCGTCTGCTGGAAAGTCCATTCCGACTTCACGTCGATGATGACGGGCGGTATTAGCGCGCTGCTGCTTCAGGCGCTGCATCCGCTCGCGCTGGCCGGCGTCTGGGATCACTCCTCGTTCCGCAGCGATATCCTCGGACGGCTGCGTCGTACCGCGACGTTTATTTCGGGCACGACGTATGGCAACCAGCGCGACGCACTCGCCCTGATCGAGCGAGTGAAGCAGATCCATTCCGGGGTCGCGGGCACTGCTCCCGATGGCCGCCCCTACCGTGCGAGCGACCCCGCGTTGCTGACATGGGTGCACGTCGCGGAAGTGTCGAGCTTTATGACCGCGCATATGCGCTACGTGAATCCCGCGCTGCCTGTCGAAGCGCAGGACCAGTACTTTGCCGAAACGGCCCGTATCGCCGAAATGCTCGGGGCTGTCGGGATTCCCCGTTCGCGGGCCGAAATAGAAGCCTATCTGGTCGCGATGCGGTCTGAACTGGAAGCCAGCTCGCGCGCGCGTGAAGTCGTGAATGTGCTGATGAGCGCGCGTCCGCCAGGCATCACAATGCGGCCGGCGGGCACGCTGATGCTCAACGCCGGTGTCGATCTGCTCCCGGAGTGGGCGCAGGCGATGCTGGGCTTCGATACGTTTTCTCGCGTGAGGCGGGCGCTCGTACGTCCAGGCGTGAGGCTTGTTGCGCCCGTGATGCGCTGGGCGCTGGTGAAGGGCGTATCGAAGCGGGCTCGAAGACGCGTCGCAGCGACGCGCCCCTGACCCACAGCCATCACCCGGCGCGCACCTTGCGCAGAACCCTCTGGCGTTCTGATCACCGTCCGGGTTCGGGCACTTTCCTAAGGTTGTCGTCCTGACTGTGGCCACCCAGGTGCTCGACGTCAGCCCACGTAACAACCGCCGCTGCAGCGCCGTCGAAGTCCACCACATTCATGCTCGTATTGAGCAACGAGTAGGTACGCGGTGCTTCGAGCGACAAACCGTTCGCATACCGGTATACGCAATCGAGCACGCCACCGTGCGCGACGCACGCGATGCGCCCTCCCGGGTGCACCGCGATGATCGGTTCGATCGCATGCAGTACGCGATGATAGAACGCGCGCTGCGATTCGCCGTCCGGTGGCGCGAAACCCGGGTCACGTGTTTGCCAATGGGCATATTCGTCGGGAAAGCGCCCGGCAATCTCGTCGCTGTCGTGGCCCTGGAAAGCGCCGTATTGCCGCTCGCGCAAGCCTTGACGCAGCTGAAGTGGCAAGCCGAGCGCACTCGCTATGGGTTGCGCGGTTTGCTGCGCACGCATCAGGTCGCTCGAATAGATCGCATCCAGCCGCGCGCCCTGCTTCACTTCACGTTCAAGCCGTTGCGCGAGTTTCTGAGCCTGCTCGACGCCGCTCGTCGCGAGTGGTATGTCGATGTGCCCCTGGATGCGTTTGATGCGATTCCAGTCGGTCTCGCCGTGCCGGATGAAGATGACCTGGGTGGACATAGGAAAGCATGCCTGGATCGAATACGGAGCCGCCATTGTCGCAAAAAGCGACGGCGGGCAACGGAAGGCTTCAGGGACGTGTCTGAAGCCAGAACGTGACCGGGCCGTCATTGACGAGCGACACCTGCATATCCGCGCCGAATTCGCCCGTCTCGACGACTGGATGCTTTGCCCGTGCGGCTGCGACGAAATACTCAAAGAGGCGCCGTCCCTCATCGGGCGGCGCAGCCGGCGTGAAGCTCGGACGCAGACCACTGTTCGTATCGGCGGCCAGCGTGAATTGCGAGACGAGCAGCAAACCGCCCGCCCGACCCGCCCCGTCGATGTTCTGCACCGACAGGTTCATCTTGCCCGCCGCGTCGCTAAACACACGATAGCCGAGCAACCTGGCGAGCAGCCTGTCGGCGACGGCATCGGTGTCGCCGCGCTCCGCGCAGACAAGCGCGAGCAGACCTGCCTCGATCGCCCCCGTCACGCGATCGTCGACACGCACTTCGGCGTGCCGCACCCGTTGAATCAGCGCGATCACGCGACGTGCTCCTCAAGCACGACAAACGGGGCGGCCACGATGCGCATCAAGCCGGTCAGGCCGTCAACGTCACGCGCGCAAAGCGGCGCTTGCCAACCTGCACGACGAACTCGCCGGCCTCGATCTTCAAGCCCTTATCGGACACCGTCGCGCCGTCGATCTTGACGCCACCCTGCTCGATATTGCGCAGCGCCTCGCTCGTCGACGGCACGAGTCCGGCCTGCTTCAGCAGTTGCCCGACCGCCAGCGGGGCGCCCGCAAGCGCTACTGACGGAATGTCGTCCGGCAGGCCACCCTTCGCGCGATGATTGAAGTCTTCAAGTGCACGCTCGGCGGCGGCGGCCGAATGGAAACGTTCGACGATTTCCTGCGCCAGCATCACCTTGAAATCGCGTGGATTGCGGCCCGCTTCGGCTTCGCGTCTGAAGCCGGCGATCTCGTCCATCGGACGGAACGACAGCAGTTCGAAGTAACGCCACATGAGCATATCGGAGATGCTCATCAGCTTGCCGAACATGTCGGTCGGCTTTTCGCTGATGCCGATGTAGTTATTCTTCGATTTCGACATCTTCTCGACGCCATCGAGCCCTTCGAGCAGCGGCATCGTCAGGATGCACTGCTGTTCCTGGCCATACTGCTTCTGCAACTCACGACCGACGAGCAGATTGAACTTCTGGTCGGTGCCGCCCAGTTCGAGGTCCGCGTTCAGCGCGACCGAGTCGTAACCCTGCATCAGCGGATAAAGGAATTCGTGGATCGAAATCGGTACACCGCCCTGAAAACGCCTGGTGAAATCCTCGCGTTCGAGGATCCGCGCAACCGTGTAGCGCGAAGCGAGCTTGATCATCCCGTCGGCGCCGAGCGGCATCGACCATTCGCTGTTGTAGCGGATCTCGGTCTTCTCACGGTCGAGCACGAGCGCGGCCTGATCGAAATACGTCTTCGCGTTCGATTCGATCTGCTCGCGCGTAAGCGGCGGACGCGTCGCATTACGGCCCGACGGATCGCCGATCAGCGACGTGAAATCGCCGATCAGGAAGATCACCGTGTGCCCGAGGTCCTGCAACTGGCGCATCTTGTTCAGCACGACCGTGTGGCCGATATGGATGTCCGGCGCCGTTGGGTCGAGGCCCAGCTTGATGCGCAGCGGCTTGCCGGTGGCCGCGCTGCGCGCGAGCTTCTGCGCAAACTCATCCTCGATCAGCAACTCGTCGACGCCGCGTTTCGTGACAGCGAGGGCGTGACGCACTTCGTCGGTGATCGGAAAGGCGGGACTGGGCTTGGAAGTGGACTCGGTGCTCATGCTGGAACGTGACGTCGAAAAAAGAGATTGTCCCATAGTTGGCGCGGGCGGCCGGCGCCGGGACGGACACCGGATTTTACGTGATTCGCCCCGCAAAGCCGATCTTTCGTGGCCGCGCGCCTATCCGCGCGGCCTGTCGCGCTGATAATCTGTTAAAACGGTTCGCAACCATAGGAGGAGCAGAACGTGGCGAGAGAGACGACAGACGGCGGCGTGTATTTCGGATTGATGTCGGGCACCAGCATGGATGGCGTCGACGGCATCGCGGTTGAATTCGCGAAGGGCAAGACGCCCGTGGTGCGCTCGGAAGCGTTCGTCGGCTTTTCGGAGGGCTTGCGGGACGCGCTGTTTGCCCTGCAACAACCCGGCGACAACGAGATCGAGCGCGAGGCGCTGGCGGCGAACGCACTCGCCGCCCGCTATACCGTGTGCTGCCATGAACTGTTACGCAGCGGCAACCTGTCCGCGACAGCGGTGCGCGCAATCGGCGTGCACGGCCAGACCGTGCGGCACCGGCCCGAAAAAGGCTATACGCGACAGATCAATAACCCGTCGCTACTCGCGGAAATGACGCACATCGACGTAATCGCCGACTTCCGCTCGCGCGACGTCGCCGCCGGCGGCCAGGGTGCGCCGCTCGTTCCGGCTTTCCACGCAACCGTGTTCGGTAAAAAAGGGGAAACCCGCGTGGTCTGTAACCTGGGCGGAATCAGCAACATCACGATTCTCGGCGCTGCGGGCGGCGTACGTGGCTTCGATTGCGGGCCTGGCAATGCGCTGCTCGACGAGTGGGCACAGCGGCACCTGGGCAAGCCTTACGACGAAGGCGGCCATCTTGCCGCGAGTGGCCAGGTGCACCGGCCATTGTTGCACGCGCTGCTGGACGAACCATTCTTCGAGCAGCAACCGCCGAAGAGCACTGGTCGCGACCTGTTCAATGCCGAATGGCTGGACGCGAGGCTCGCGCCATTCACGTCGGTCAGTGCCGCGGACGTGCAGGCAACGCTCACCGCGCTGACTGCCATCACGGTCGCCCGCGAGATTGAACGTCACGCGCCAGACAGTCGGGCCGTGTATGTGTGCGGCGGCGGCGCCCGCAATCCCGAGTTGCTAAAGGCCCTTCAGGCAACTTTCGAGGAAAGCGGATGCAGCGGTGTGCCGGTGATGACTACCGAAGCGCTTGGCGTGCCCCCGCATCAGGTCGAGCCGCTTGCTTTCGCGTGGCTGGCGATGCGTTGCGTCGAGCGCCAACCGGGTAATCTGCCGGCAGTGACCGGAGCGGCAGGAGAACGAGTGCTGGGCGCGATCTATCCGCGCTGACCGCGCGCCGCCAGCGTTCGTTCGCGAACGTGAAGACTCGCCGACAAATGGAAAACGGGGCTTTTCAGCCCCGTTTTTTTCGACAAACCGCTTCGTCAGCCGATAATCAGACCGAGAACGACGAACCGCAACCGCAGGTGGTCGTGGCATTCGGATTCTTGATCACGAACTGGGCACCGTTGATGTCGTCCTTATAGTCGATCTCAGCGCCTACCAGATACTGGTAGCTCATCGAGTCGATCAGCAGCTGGACGCCGCTCTTGTTCATCACGGTGTCGTCTTCATTGACGGCTTCGTCGAACGTAAAACCGTACTGAAAGCCCGAGCAGCCGCCGCCCTGCACGAAAACGCGCAGCTTCAGCTCCGGGTTGCCTTCTTCATCGATCAGTTGCTTGACCTTCTCAGCCGCTGCGTCGGTGAAAACGAAGGGGCCCGGCATCTCGGTTACGGGGGTGTCGGTGACTGCGTTCATTCGAACTCTCCAAAAAAGCTTCTAGACGCTATTGTAGGGCTGATCTCGATATCGTGCTGAACCCCCATAAAATCAATGGGTTCTTGTAGCGATAGTTGTCCCCCATCGCAACAATGGCATGGAGCGAGCGCCCGAGCACTTGGTCCAATGAAAAAAGCCGCCAACGCATCTGCGAAGGCGGCTTTTTGCAGCGATTTCGCCCGGGTTGCCCCATCGGCGAAACCAGCCCGAAGCGATTAACGCTTCGAGAATTGCTTCCTGCGGCGTGCCTTGTGGAAGCCGACCTTCTTACGTTCGACTTCACGTGCATCACGCGTCACGAAGCCAGCGTTCGACAGAGCCGGCTTCAGCGTTGCGTCGTAGTCCATCAGCGCGCGGGTGATGCCGTGGCGAACCGCACCGGCCTGACCCGTTTCACCGCCACCCGACACGTTCACCTTGATGTCGAACGTTACAGCGTGGTTCGTGAGTTCCAGCGGCTGGCGCACGATCATCAGCGAGGTTTCGCGCGAGAAGTAGTCGGCGATGGGCTTGCCGTTCACAACGATGTCGCCCTTGCCTGCCTTGATGAAGACACGAGCAACGGCGCTCTTGCGGCGGCCCGTACCGTAGTTCCAGTTACCGATCATGTGGGCTCCCCTTAGATCTCGAGCGCTTTCGGCTGTTGCGCCGAATGCGGATGCGTTGCTTCGGCGTAGACCTTCAGCTTCTTGATCATCGCGTAGCCGAGCGGGCCCTTCGGCAGCATGCCCTTGACCGCCTTCTCGAGCGCACGGCCCGGGAAGCGTTCCTGCATCTTGCCGAACGTCGTTTCGTAGATACCGCCCGGGTAGCCCGAGTGGCGATAGTACTTCTTGTCTGTGGTCTTGTTGCCCGTGACCTTCAGCTTGCCGGCGTTGATAACGATGATGAAATCACCGGTGTCGACGTGCGGGGTGAACTCAGGCTTGTGCTTGCCGCGAAGACGGCGTGCCACTTCGCTGGCGACACGGCCGAGAACCTTATCCGTCGCGTCAATCACGTACCATTCGCGCGTCACCTCATGGGCTTTTGCGGAAAACGTCTTCATGATCGATCCAAATAAAAATGCTTTGCCCTGTGTTTTTTTCCTGCTTAGGTGTCGCGCATCGAGGCGCTGTGCAGGCTCTCCCTGTTCTTCTCCCGCGGGCATATGCGGAAAAGCCCTGAATTATAAAGGAAATTGCCGCGCCAAGTCAAAACATCCGGCAGAAAGGAGAGCCAGAGGGCGAAAAAAAGCCCGAACTCGCGGTTCGGGCTTAATCCACCAAAGGAGGAGGGTGGAGGAGACATGCTGAGGTAGACGAACTGCATCAACCAATGATTGCGATTATATGAGGCCACCTTGTGCAACGCAAGATCATTTGCATGATGAAATTTGTTTTCACGATGCGAAACAACAACACCCGACGTCTGAATAGGCAAAAACCCTTATCAATCAACCGAAATCTCGGCTTTTTCGCGGACTCGCGAGCTCGGCAAGTAGAACTAAACCCCTGGTTAGAGAGGGGCATCCGACGCCGACCAGACATGCCGCAGCGCAACACGCAAGGTTTTAGCAAGCATAATGCAGTGTCGTCGTCCCTTCGGGCGGGCCTTGAATCGCCGGGCTACAATGCCCATCTCGAATTCAAGCGCACGCGCTGGAGTACAGGCATGGAATGCAAGGTAACTTGGATGGGGCAGGACGGGATGGCTTTCGCCGCCGAAACGGGCAGCGGCCATCTGGCCATGATGGATGGAGCACCGGAGGGTGGTGGCCGCAATCTCGCGCCGCGTCCAATGGAAATGGTTCTGTTGGGCACGGGTGGCTGCACGGCCTACGATGTCGTGATGATCCTGAAGAAAAGCCGTCAGGAGATCGCCGGCTGCTCGGTCACGCTGAAGGCGGAACGCGCCAGCGAAGACCCGAAGGTCTTCACGAAAATCCATTTCCACTTCACAGTGACGGGCAAGAACCTGAATCCGGCGACGGTCGAACGCGCGATCAACCTGTCGCACGACAAGTACTGCTCGGCGTCGATCATGATCGCCAAAACGGCCGAGTTGACTCACTCGTTCGATATCGTCGCGGTCTGATTCCGCGCGACGGGCCCGCAGTAGACGTCATGCCGCAATGCAAAACGCCGGCGTCGAGATTCGACGCCGGCGTTTTTTGTTCAGGTGGCAAAGCAGGCCGATAAGCCGGATTCTGTGCACGCGCCACATCCGAAAACGCGACGCGCGTGGCAGCCATTCCTCTAGGCGCGCCATTGCTGGCGCGCTCAAGCTTCCTACCCGCAGACGAGACGGGGGCCCCGTCCTGCATCTCGAAGATGCGCGCCTGCCTACTTGGAATTGCTCCGGGTGGAGGTTACCGTGCCGGTCTGCGTCGCCGCAGCCGCGGTGCGCTCTTACCGCACCGTTTCACCCTTACCTGATCCCGGCTTGCACCGGGCCATCGGCGGTTTGCTTTCTGTTGCCCTGTTCCGCGTGTCACCACGGATGGCCGTTAGCCATCACCCTGCCCTGTGGAGTCCGGACTTTCCTCGCCCTCGTTGGCTTAAAGCCGCGGAGGCCGCGACTGCCTGGCCTGCTTCGCTGGCGGGGATTCTAACACCGGCGCGCCGAACCGCCGGTGCGACGCGCAGAAATAGCGGCGTGGCGCATCAGCGAGCGCGTCGGCCCCGGCGGAATACCGAAGCGTCGTCATAGAAAGATGGCGCTTCGTTCGCCTGCCACCAGCCCGGAATGCCCAAAACAGGAAGCGGCGCAAAAACGCGCCCGCCCAGTTCATCCGCCGTTGACAGCGCCTGGCTCACCGCGGCGTCGAGCCACTCGTCGCGCCCGGCGACCGGCCATGCGAAGTACGCTGGCGGCACATCGACGATCCACGCGTGCGCGGTGCATGCCTTGTATGGCGTGACCAGTTTTTCCAGCAATGCGTGACCGAAGCACCGCACTTCGCACGCCGCCCCCCAAGCCGCGCGACCGGCGACAAACAGCGTCTGCCAGTCGAACGCGCGCAGCGCAGCGCTCAGCGCGGGATCGGCACAGGCGAACAGGACAGCGTTCTCGTCGAAGAGCGTCAGCGCGTCACGCGTGGCCCCGCGCGTCGGGCCGACACCCAGTGCTTCGATCGCGGCCGACTGGCGCGCATTCAGCGCCGCCTTGATTCCCGGAAACTGAAACCAGACGAGCGCGTTGAAGAAGTCATGCAGGTTATGGCGGGTCGGCACACAGCCGGTCGATGCGATATGCGCCTCGTAGGCCGAGCCGGTCGGCAGGTCCCCCTGCGCAATGAAAGCGAGACGCTCGCCGCGGCCCGTCGTCTGGCTGGAATGCCGGGCGTCCGCGTTCATTTCAGCGAGCAGCGCAGCCTCGCTGGCGAGCGCCGCCTGTTGCCAGCGCACGCCGCGCGCGGCGAACTGCGCAAACCACGGCGTCGACCAGTCGATATGCTCGAAACCCGGCTTGACCGGCAGGCCTCGTGTCTCCGCCCCGGCTGGCGCAGTACCGGCCGAAGACAGATTGCACATGACACCTTCGGCGGTGGCTGCCCACCCGTCTTCAGAGCACATCACGCCTCAGACGAGACGCCAGTCCATCGGCTCGCCGCCGCGCAGCGGCACCACCGGCGTATCGCCGACAGCGACCTCGGCCGGCAGCGTCCATTCTTCGCGACGCAGCGTCACCTTCTCACTGCTGCGCGGCAGACCATAGAAGTCCGCGCCGAAGAAACTCGCGAACCCCTCGAGCCTGTCGAGCGCGCCAGCCTTGTCGAAGGCTTCCGCGTACAGCTCAAGCGCGTGCAGCGCCGTATAGCAGCCCGCGCAGCCGCACGCGTGCTCCTTCAGTCCTTTTGGATGCGGCGCGCTGTCCGTGCCGAGGAAAAATCGGGGATTGCCCGATGTCGCCGCCTCGACGAGCGCCACGCGATGCGTCTCGCGCTTCAGCACCGGTAGACAGTAGTAGTGCGGGCGAATGCCGCCCTGGAAAATCGCGTTGCGGTTGTACAGCAGGTGGTGCGCCGTAATCGTCGCGCCGAGCAGGTCGGGGGCCGCGCCGGCTTCGCGGATGTAGTCGACGGCATCCTTCGTCGTAATGTGTTCGAACACCACCTTGAGCGCCGGGAAATCGCGACGCAGCGGCGTCATCACGCGATCGATGAACACCTTCTCGCGATCGAACAGATCGATCGACGAATCCGTCACCTCGCCGTGCACCAGAAGCGGCATGCCCGCTTCCTGCATCGCTTCAAGCATCTTCGCACATTTCATGATGTCCGTGACGCCGGCGTCCGAGTTGGTCGTGGCACCCGCCGGATACAGCTTCACGCCATGCACGAAGCCGCTTTCGCGCGCGCGGCGGATTTCGTCGGGCGGCGTGTTGTCCGTGAGGTACAGCGTCATCAGCGGTTCGAAGTTCACGCCCGCCGGAATCGCGGCGACGATCCGCTCGCGATACGCCTGTGCCTGGGCCGTCGTGGTGATGGGCGGCTTCAGGTTCGGCATGATGATTGCGCGGCCGAACTGACGCGCGGTGTGCGGCAGTACCGCGGCCATCATCTCGCCATCACGCACGTGAAGGTGCCAGTCGTCGGGGCGGGCGAGTCTCAGGGTATCCGAAGAAACGTTGGAAGCAGTCATGGCGAGAGGAATACCGGGCGAAAGTGGCGCAATGGCGCAGTTCAATCGATGTGGGCAAACCGCAACGTTGCGGCCTGAATACCCGTCAATTTGATTGTTTGCCGCTTCTGACCCGGTGATATGCTTGGAAAATCATCATTGTAACGGGTCACCCCGTTCACCCGCCCGGCTTTCCGCACCATGTGCCAACTACTCGGAATGAACTGCGCCGCGCCGACGGACGTCACGTTCTCGTTCACCGGCTTCGCGGCGCGCGGCGGCGTCACCGATCACCACGCGGACGGCTGGGGCATCGCCTTCTTCGAGGACAAGGCCTGCCGCCTCTTCATCGACCACCAATCGTCAGCCACTTCGCCGATCGCCGAGATGGTGAAGCGCTATCCGATCAAGTCGAAGAACACGATCGCGCATATCCGCAAGGCGACGCAAGGTCATATCCTCCTGGAGAACTGCCACCCGTTCATGCGCGAACTGTGGGGCCGCCACTGGATCTTCGCGCACAACGGCGACCTGCAAAGCTACCAGCCGTTCCTCACGGGCGTCTATCAACCGGTCGGCACGACGGATAGCGAACTCGCGTTCTGCGCGCTGCTGCAAGGCTTGCGCAAGGCGTTCCCGGGCACGCAGCCACCGCTCGATGAACTGTTCGCCGGGCTCGAAACCTTGACGCGGGAGATCACGCATTTCGGCGTGTTCAACTTCCTGATGTCCAACGGGCAGGCGCTGTTCGCGCACTGCTCGACGCGCCTGCACTATCTCGTGCGCCGCTGGCCGTTTTCGACCGCGCACCTGGTCGACGCGGACGTGTCGATCGATTTCGCGAAGTACACCACGCCGGAAGACCGCGTTGCGGTGATCGCCACGCAGCCGCTCACGGACAACGAAGTCTGGACGGCATTCGAACCCGGCGACCTGCTGATGTTCCAGCACGGCGAGGTGATCGGCCGCACGAACGTGCCGGTGCCGCCGGCGGTGCTCGAAAAGTTGCGCGATCCCGCCAGCGATCCGTCCGCCTCGGCGACCACCATTCGCCAGTCGGCCGACGACACGGTCGACCTCGAAGCGGACGACACAGCAGCCTACGAATCCTGACACGCAACACACTCGCGCCGCCAGCAAAAAAGCCGCATCGGATGCGGCTTTTTTGCTGCAACTTCCAGCGCGAGCGCTGCAAGACTCAGTGCAGGATCTTCGCCAGAAAATCCTTCGCGCGATCCGACTTCGGATTCGCGAAGAACTCTTCCTTGCGGTCGTCTTCGACGATGAGGCCTTTGTCCATGAAGATCACGCGATGCGCGACCTTCTTCGCAAAACCCATTTCGTGCGTGACGCACATCATCGTCATGCCTTCCTGCGCGAGTTCGACCATCACGTCGAGCACTTCGTTGATCATCTCGGGATCGAGTGCCGAGGTCGGTTCGTCGAACAGCATCGCGATGGGGTCCATCGACAACGCACGCGCGATCGCCACCCGCTGCTGCTGACCACCCGACAGCTGCCCCGGATACTTGTCCGCATGCGCACGCAGGCCCACGCGATCGAGCAGCTTCAGGCCCTTCGCATTGGCTTCGTCGTTCGAACGGCCGAGCACCTTGATCTGCGCGAGCGTCAGGTTCTCGGTAATCGACAGATGCGGGAACAGCTCGAAGTGCTGGAACACCATACCGACTTTCGCGCGCAGCTTCGACAGATTCGTCTTTTTGTCGGTGAGCGATTGACCGTCGATCGTGATCTCGCCCTTCTGGAACGGCTCGAGGCCGTTCACCGTCTTGATGAGCGTCGACTTGCCCGAACCCGACGGGCCGCACACCACAACCACTTCGCCTTTTTTCACTTCCGTCGAGCAGTCGGTCAGTACCTGAAACTGTCCATACCACTTCGAAACATTGTTGATTGAGATCATCTTGCGACCTTTTTCTGAAGACCTTTGACAAGGCTCGACGCGAGCACACAAATCACGAAATAGCACGCGCCCGCGAACAGTACCATCTCGACGTTGGTGCCGTCACGGTCGCCAATATTCGTGGCCGTACGGAAGAAATCCGCGAGGCTGATCACGTAGACAAGCGACGTATCCTGAAAGAGCACGATGGCCTGCGTCAACAGCAACGGCACCATCGCGCGAAACGCCTGCGGCAGCACGACGAGGCGCATTGCCTGGCCATAACCCATGCCGAGCGCGAAGGCCGCATTCACCTGTCCACGCGACACCGCCTGAATCCCGGCGCGGATGATTTCCGAATAGTAAGCTGCCTCGAAAAGCGAGAAAGCGACCATCGCCGACGCCAGACGGATATCGATATCCGGCGACAGTCCGAGCACGTTCTGCAGCACCTGCGGCACGATCAGGAAGAACCACAGCAGCACCATCACGAGCGGGATCGAACGGAAAACCGTGACGTAGCCCTGCGCGAACCACTGGAACGGCTTGAACGACGACAACCGCATCATCGCGAGCACGGTGCCCCATACGATACCGATGACGATTGCGATCAGCGTGATCTTGAACGTGACAATGACGCCGGTCCAAAGCGTGGGCATTGCGCCCGGAATACTGCTCCAGTCGAAATGATGCATCACTTGCCTCCGATGTAGCCAGGCAGCCGGGTTCTGCGCTCGATCACGCGCATCAGCTGCATCACGACGAGGTTGATGATCACATAGGCGAGCGTCACCGCGATGAACGACTCATATGCCTGTGACGTGTAGTCGACAAGCTGACGCGCCTGTGCGGACAGATCGAGCAGCCCGATCGTCGACGCAACCGCCGAGTTCTTGAAGATGTTCAGAAACTCGGACGTGAGCGGTGGCACGATGATCCGGTACGCGACAGGTAACAGCACATAGCGGTACGTCTGCCATTGCGTGAAGCCCATTGCGAGACCCGCCGCACGCTGGCCACGCGGCAATGCGTTGATGCCCGAGCGCACCTGCTCGCACACACGCGCGGCGGTGAAAAGCCCAAGGCACACGATCGACGAGGAGAAGAACTGCGCATTCGGCGGCAACTGCTTGTACCACGTGCCGATGGACACCGGCAGCAGTTCCGGTATCACGAGATACCAGATGAAAAACTGAACAATCAGCGGAATGTTGCGGAAAATCGCGACATAGACCGTGCCGGCGCCCGCGAGCCATTTGTTCGGCACCGTGCGCAGCACGCCAAAGAACGATCCGACGATAAGCGCGATCACCCAGGCCGACAGCGACACCGTGATCGTCACCCAGAAGCCGGACAACAGCCAGCCCAGATAGGTGGTCGGCTCACCGGTCGAAACCGGACTCAGCAGAATGCCCCAGTTCCAGTGATAAGACATGACGAAGACTCCAGCAAAAAGAAACGGAAGAAGCGCATGGCCCCTTCCGTTTCGTCTGACGCGTTGAATTGACGCGAGAAGCAGCGACGATCAGTCGATTGCCTTGTCGTTCGGGCTCTTGAATAGCGCCTTGATGTCGTCGCTTTCCGGGAAGTTCAGGTTGAGACCCTTCGGCGGAATCGGCGATTCAAACCACTTCTTGTAGATCGCGTCGGCTTCGCCCGAGGTCTGGACCTTCGCGATGGCAGCGTCGACAACCTTCTTGAACTCTGGATCGTTCTTGCGCAGCATACAACCGTACGCCTCATGCGACTGTGGGCCGGCCACGATCACGAAATCACCCGGATTGTTCGATTTGGCGCGTTCACCGGCGAGCAGCGCATCGTCCATCATGAACGCGGCGGCCCGGCCCGTTGACAGCGTCAGGAACGACTCGCCGTGGTCCTTCGCGCTGATGATGTTCATGCCCATGTTCTTGTCCTGGTTCATCTTGCGAAGCAGGCGCTCGGACGTGGTGCCGGCCGTCGTCACGACGGTCTTGCCCTTCAGGTCCGTCCAGTCCTTGATGCCCGAATCTTTCTTCGTCATCAGACGGGTGCCGATCACGAAAATCGTGTTCGAGAACGCCACCTGTTGCTGGCGCTCGGCGTTGTTCGTCGTCGATCCGCACTCGAGATCGATCGTGCCATTCTGAACCAGCGGAATGCGGTTTTGCGACGTCACCGGTATCAGCTTGACCTTCAGGTCCGGCATGTTGAGCTTCTGCTTGACGGCATCCACCACCTTCAGCGCGAACTCCTGCGAATAGCCGACGACATTCTGCTTGTCATCATAGTAAGAAAAAGGAATCGACGATTCGCGGTGCCCCAGCGAAATCACGCCCGTATCCTTGATTTTCTTCAGAGTGCCCGCGTCCTGCGCGTGCGCGCCAACGGCAAACAGACCCAGTGTCGCGAGAAGCAGCGCAGCTTTTTTAACATTCATGTTGTGATCTCCTTGGCAAGAACCGGCGCCAGTTTAACAAGGTAACCATTCTGAAAGTAATGCCTGTTAACCATGTTTTAGCTTATCTGATGCGTGCGCCCAACACCCTTTTTCGCCGCACGCAGGCGAAAGCGGGCGGCATCTTTCAATGCCGCCCGCTTTCATGATGTCACTTGCTGCGATTTACAGCCTGAAAACCTGTCGATCAGGGGTACAGACCGCGCATTTCCCGCGCCTGCAGGATCCGCTTACATGCGACGATGAACGCAGCCGTACGCACCGACACGTTCTGTTCGCTCGACACCTGCCACACCGCCGCAAATGCCTCGCGCATCACGCGCTCGAGGCGCTCGTTGATCTCGTCTTCGGTCCAGAAGAAGCTCGAGAAATCCTGCACCCATTCGAAGTACGACACCGTGACGCCGCCCGCATTCGCGACCACGTCCGGAATCACGAGGATGCCCTTGTCATGGAGAATGTCGTCGGCCGCGGTCGTAGTCGGGCCGTTCGCGCCTTCGACGATGATCTTCGTACGGATTTTCGACGCATTCTTCTCGGTGATCTGGTTTTCGAGCGCGGCCGGGATCAGGATGTCCGACTCGATGCCCCAGAAATCTTCGTTGGCGATCGTGTCGGCTTCGGGGTAACCGCCCACGCCGCCCGTCTTCGCAACGTGTTCGAGGAGCGCCACGGCGTCGATGCCCGACGACTTGTAAAGCGTTCCCGTGTGATCCTGCACGGCGACGACCTTCGCACCCGCTTCCTGGAACAGGCGCGCCGCGATCCCGCCGACGTTGCCGAAGCCCTGCACGGCGATCCGTGCGCCTTCGATGTCGAAGCCGATACGGCGTGCCGCTTCGCAACCGACCACAAACACGCCGCGGCCCGTCGCTTCACGACGGCCGAGCGAACCGCCGAGCGTGATCGGCTTGCCGGTCACAACGCCCGTGGCCGTCTGGCCCTGGTTCATCGAGTAGGTGTCCATCATCCACGCCATGATCTGCTCGTTCGTGTTCACGTCCGGCGCGGGGATGTCGGTGTTCGGCCCGATGATGATGCCGATTTCGCTGGTGTAGCGGCGCGTTACGCGCTCCAGTTCGCCACGCGAAAGCTTGCGCGGATCGAGACGGATGCCGCCTTTCGCGCCGCCGTACGGCACGTTCACAGCCGCATTCTTGACCGACATCCACGCGGACAGCGCCATCACTTCCGACAGTGTCACGTCCTGGTGATAACGCACACCACCCTTGCCCGGACCACGCGAAACGTTGTGCTGCACGCGATAGCCTTCGAAGTGAGCGACCGTGCCGTTATCGAGTTCGATAGGCACATCAACGATCAGAATCCGCTTCGGCCGCTTCAGGGTTTCGAGCCAGCGCGACAGCGGACCGAGATAGGGCGCTACGCGGTCGACCTGACGAAGATAGTTGCCCCAGGGGCCAAGATCGTCGCTATGCAGGTAGGACGGGATGGATTGCGAGGATGCTGCGGACTGCGGTTGAGATGACATGAACGCTCCGGCGTCGATCGGAATGACGCCATTGTCGAAAAACGCTCAGTCTAAATCCAATGCCGTTTGATCATCCCGTTATGTTTTTCTTGCATAACGTTTAAAAAACGAAAAAGTGTGTCGCATGGATGCGTGGTAGTCGCCTGCAGGATGCAGGCGACCAGACTGGCGCAACGCGGCGCCTTACTGCTGTCCCTGCGCGAGCTCCGCGGTGACGACGTCCCACAGTTGCCGCACCAGCACCTGGCGAGGATCGTCGCCCTGCGCCGCGAGCTTGTCCCGGTACAGGCGAATCTCCATCGTCAGCGAGAACTGCCCCTGTGGGACACCCCGCGATGCGCGATCGAGGCGAATCAGATGACCTTCCGCGACGGCGTCCTCGACCGCGCTATGCGGCAGGAAGGCAAGCCCGTGACCAGCGAGCGCCATCGCTTTCAACCCTTCGGCCATGTCCGTTTCGTAGACACGATCAAGGTACAGGCGGGCCGGCGCATTCGCGATGATCACCTCGGTCATGCGCCCGAGGTACGCGTTCGGCGTGTACGACAGATAGGGCGCTGGGGCGTCGGGCGTGCCGGGTAGCGTGTGCCGGGGCCGCCCGGCGCGGCCCGGCGCCGAGAACGGACTGATTTCCTCGACGCCGAGCGTCAGCATGTCGTAGCGAGCCGGATCGAGCGCCACCGGATGACTCGGATGGTGATAACCCATAACCAGATCGCAACCACCTTCCACCAGCGAAAGCACCGCATCGTGCACGTTCAGTGCGCGCAGCCGCGTGTGCACGGAGCCCAGCCTGGCCTCGATACGCTGCAACCACTTCGGAAAATACGTCAGCGACAAGGTATGCGGCACCGCGAATTCGATCGTCGCCGCGGGCGTGGCGGTGTGGCCGCGCAACAGCGTGCGCGCCTCGTGGAACTGCGACAGCATCGCGAGCGCCTGCTCGTAGAACACCTGTCCGGCGGAAGTCAGGCGCGTCGGATAAACCGAACGATCGATCAGCTCCGTGCCCAGCCACGCCTCGAGCGCCTGGATCCGGCGCGAAAACGCAGGTTGCGTCACGTGCCGCAACTCAGCCGAGCGGCTGAAACTGCGGGTCTCCGCCAGCGAAACGAAGTCTTCGAGCCATTTCAGTTCCATGCGGACTCTGCCAGTGAGCGGCGAAAGAGGAAAAAGAAGTCAGCATTCTAGCGGCGTAGCGCCAGGTCGTGCCCTTCGAAAGGCGCCCCTGCGCGCCAGTGGTAAAATCCCCGGTTACTCCGCTTTCTGATCCTCACCTTCCGTCCCCGCCCCATCATGTCCGACACCCGCCCCGACACCCTCTTCGCCCTGACCGCGCTCTCTCCGCTCGACGGCCGCTATGCAGCGAAAACCGAAGCGCTGCGCGACTGGCTCTCGGAAGCCGCCTTCATGCGCCATCGCGTGATGGTCGAAATTCACTGGCTGATTGCCCTGTCGCGCGCCGGTTTCGCCGAGGTGCCGCGTTTTTCCGATGCGTCGGAGCAGTTCCTGCTGCAACTCGTCGAGCGCTTCACCGCGCACGACGCGGCACGAATCAAGGACATCGAACGCGTCACGAACCATGACGTGAAGGCGGTCGAATACTGGCTCAAGGAATCGGTGAAGGGTCAGCCGGAACTCGAACGTGCCAGCGAATTCATCCATTTCGCCTGCACATCTGAAGACATCAACAACACGTCGCACGGCCTGATGCTGGCCGGCGCGCGCGAACACGTGATCATTCCGGCGCTGCGCTCGGTCCACGCGCGCCTCGTTGCACTCGCCCACACACAGGCTGCGCAGCCGATGCTGTCGCGCACGCACGGCCAGCCGGCCAGCCCGACGACGCTCGGCAAGGAAATCGCCAACGTCGCGGCGCGCCTCGAACGCGCCATCGAACGCATCGCAAAGGTCGAACTGCTCGGCAAGATGAACGGTGCGGTCGGCAACTTCAACGCCCACCTTTCGGCGTATCCGCAATTCGACTGGGAAGCCTTCTCGCGCGAAGTGGTCGAACAGCGTCTGAAGCTCTCGTTCAATCCGTACACGATCCAGATCGAACCGCACGACTACATGGCCGAACTGTTCGACGCCGTCTCGCGCGCGAACACGATCCTGCTCGACCTCGACCGCGACGTGTGGGGCTACATCTCGGTCGGCTACTTCAAACAGCGCACGAAGGCCGGTGAAATCGGTTCGTCGACGATGCCGCACAAGGTCAACCCGATCGACTTCGAGAACTCGGAAGGCAACCTCGGCCTCGCCAACGCAACGCTGCGTCACCTCGCCGACAAGCTGCCGATCTCGCGCTGGCAGCGCGACCTGACCGACTCGACTGTGCTGCGCAACATCGGCGTTGCGTTCGGCTATTCGCTGCTCGCGTACGACTCGCTGATCCGCGGCCTCGACAAGCTCGAAGTGAACGCGCAGCGTCTGAACGAAGATCTCGACAACTGCTGGGAAGTGCTGGCTGAGCCGGTGCAAACCGTCATGCGCCGTTACGGCATCGAGAACCCCTACGAACAGCTGAAGGAACTGACGCGCGGCAAGGGCATTACCCGTGAAGGCCTGCAGGCTTTTATCAAGGGCCTCGCCATTCCGGCCGACGCGAAGGAGCGCCTGCTCGCGATGACCCCCGCATCGTACGTCGGCAAGGCGGTGGAACTGGCGAAGCGGATCGCATAAAGCGCGATTCTCCGCTTCATGCTGGAATAGAAAAGGCGCTCCGTGGAGCGCCTTTTTTACGTGCTGTGCTGCCCGGAGAGACAGGCGTCAATCAACGCGCCTGAATCTGTTTCAACACATCATCGACGATTTCTTCCGGCGACAGTTCGACACTGACGGTGATCGCTTCGTCCGCAGCCGGCTCTTCGAGCGTATCGAGTTGGCTTTGCAGGAGCGACGGATCGAAGAAATGCCCGGTGCGCGTCTGCAGCCGCTCCTGCAGCACTTCGCGCGACCCTTTCAGGTAGACGAAGCACACATCCCTGTCGCCCGCGCGCAGGATGTCGCGATACGAACGCTTCAGCGATGAGCACGTGAACACCGCCGTGCGCCCGGCCTCCTGCTCTTTCTCGATCGCCGCGCGAATCGTTCGCAGCCACGGCCAGCGGTCCTCGTCGGTCAAGGGAATGCCGTGATGCATCTTTTCCTTGTTGGCTTCGCTGTGAAACGCGTCGCCATCGGTAAAGTCGCATTTCAGCTTCTCCGCGAGCATTTCGCCAATCCGCGTCTTGCCCGCGCCCGACACACCCATCGCTATCAGAATCATCAGATACTCCTTACAGGACCGCCGCCAGCGCGAAGGTCAAACCCAAGCCCATCACCGAGATGATGGTTTCGCACAGCGACCAGGTCTTGAACGTCTGCACCACGGTCATGCCGAAATATTCCTTGATCAGCCAGAAGCCGCCGTCGTTCACGTGCGAGAAGATCAGCGAACCCGAGCCCGTCGCGAGCACCAGCAGTTCCGGCTTCGCCTGCGTACCCGCCGCCGCTGCAATCGGCGCAACGATGCCGCAGGCCGTCGTCATGGCGACCGTCGCCGAACCCGTCGCGAGGCGGATCAGCGCAGCGACAAACCAGCCGAGCAGAAGCGGCGAAAGATGCGCCGCGGTCGCCGTATCGACGATCTGCTTCGAGATGCCGCTATCCAGCAGCACGCGGCCAAAGCCGCCGCCCGCGCCGACGATCAGAGTGATGCCGGCGATCGGCGCAAGACACTCGCCGCAGAACTTCTGGATCTGCTCGCGATTGAAGCCGCGATTGGCGCCGAAGGTCCAGAAGCTGACCAGCACCGAGATCAGCAGCGCGACGTCAGATGTGCCGACGAATCGCAGCAGGTCGTTCGGCAGCGTCTTCGGTGCGAACAGCAGATCGGCCCAGCTGCCGATCAGCATCAGCAGCACCGGCAACAGAATCGTGAAGAGCGTGATGCCGAAGCTCGGCAACTCGCGCTTCTTCTCGCCTTGCGCCTCGCTCGACCCGATGAACTGCGCGGCAAGCGGGTTATTCTCCGGCAGCTGGATCGAGCGATGGATCAACAGCGCGAACAGCGGACCGGCGACAATCGCAGTCGGAACCCCGACGATCAGACCATACGCAATCGTCTTGCCGATATCCGCGTGATAGGCCTGCACCGCGAGCAGCGCGGCCGGGTGCGGCGGAATCAGACCGTGCACGACCGACAGCCCCGCGACCATCGGCAGCCCCACCAGCAGCAGCGATTTACCGGTGCGCTTCGCGACGTTGAACGCAATCGGAATCAGCAGCACGAAGCCGACTTCAAAAAATACCGGCAAGCCGACGATGATCGCGACAAACATCATCGCCCAGTGAATGTTCTTTTCGCCGAACCAGTTGATGAGGGTCGTGGCGACGCGCTCCGCGCCGCCTGATTCGGCCATCATCTTGCCGAGCATCGTCCCCAGACCCACGACGATCGCGATGTGACCGAGCGTATTGCCGTTGCCAGTTTCGAACGACTTGACGATCGTGTTCATCGGCATGCCGACGGCAAGGCCCAGCAGCAGCGAAACGATGATCAGAACGAGAAATGGATAAACCTTGAAGCGCGTGATCATCAGGATCAGCGCCGCGATGGCGATCACCGCGTAAATCAGCAGCATGCTGCCGTGGACAGCTTCCATGAAGCTCCTCCTTGGTGTTATTCGAATGGATGCAAGACGTGGCTGACATCCTGGCTTGCGACCTTACGCGGTGCCGGTCGAGCCGGCCGTCCGCGCGGACGGCTGGATTTTACTGTCTGTTTTCGTTACCCGTACTGGACTTTAGTAGATGACTCGCGTGACAGGTTGTCCAGGAACGCAAAAAAGAAGCCTCGCCGAGGCCGCCATGAAGGCCGGTTCAGCGAGGCTTCTTCGATGAAACCCATGTCAAAGCGTGCACTACTGCATGCCCAGGGTGCGGCGCGCCAACCGGTGCGCTAGTGTAGCGTTGCATTCTGTCTGGAACTCAAGCGACTGTTCGCGCGAATGACCTTTGCAGGAGGTCGCGAGCGGTCCTGGTCCAGACGAATGCCTTGGGATGGGTATTGTGGTGAGCGATGTATTCGTCGATTCCCTTGACCCGATTCATCTCGCCCCCCAACTGGCCATCGACTCACCCCCCCAGCACTCCCTGCCGATGTCGACGTTGATTGAGCACCGCTCAATAAATCGTCAGACAAAAAAATCAAATTCCCCACAAACCTTTGGGTCACTCAAGAAACCTTATCGTCGGGTCGTTATATCACCTAGATGGCATACAGTGCCACGGTCGGCCGAGGTCGTCAGTTCTGAGAGAAAAAGCCAGGCGTTACCTTTCATTTTGTTTCACTCAGGGCGACCGGAGACGAATAGTATGAAGATCAAGCAGATGTCCGTTAGGGCAAAGCTGTACGGCACATTTGCCAGCCTCACCATGGTTGTTCTGGTGGTGTCCGGACTGTCGTTGAATGCGTTGAACAGCGCTAATGCCCATTTTTCCAGCTTCGTTTCCGGAATCAATGCGCGCGCGCAGCTATCCCAGACCGTTCGCACGGCCGTAGACCGGCGTGCCATTGCGGCACGCAACATGGCGCTGGTGACGAAGCCGGAGGACTTCGCCGTCGAAAAGGCCGCCGAGGCCCAGGCGCAGCAGGACGTGGACGCACGGCTTGCGAAACTGAACGCGATGATGGCGAGCGCTGTAGATGTCACCGATCAGGCCCGCAACCTCCTGCAGGAGATCAACCGGATCGAGGGCTTGTATGGTCCTGTCGCGCGGGCGATCGTGGAACTCGCCGTTGCCGGCAAACGCGAAGAGGCCGTCGCAAAGCTCAATAACGATTGCAGGCCGTTGCTGGTGGCGCTGATCAGAGCCACGAACGACTACCAGAGCTACACGCGGGATCGTGCCGATCTGCTGGTCCGGCAGTCATACGAACACTACGAGATGCAGCGCAATCTGCTACTTGGAATCTGTCTGGCGGCAATTGTGCTGTCTGCTCTGGCCAGCACTCTGATAACGCGCGGCATTCTGGGCGCGCTCGGCGCGGAGCCTGCTGACCTTGGCCGGGTGGCGCAGCGCGTCGCCGGCGGCGATCTGAGCAGCGTACCAGGGGCAACTTCGGCGCCCTCAGGCAGCGTGCTTGCTTCGATGGCACAGATGCAGCAAAGCCTCGTGGAACTGATTGGCCGGGTTCACAAAGCAGCCGACAGCATTGCCACCGGTTCGAGCCAGATTGCGTCGGGTAATGTCGACCTGTCTTCCCGCACAGAAGAGCAGGCGTCGTCACTTCAGGAAACGGCCTCCAGCATGGAGGAATTGACGTCGACCGTGAAGCAGAACGCGGAGAACGCTCAGCAGGCCAGGGCGTTGTCGGCCAACGCGTCGGACGTGGCCATGAAAGGCAATCAGGTGGTCGGCCAGGTGGTCGAAACGATGGGCCAGATCAGCGCAAGCTCGAGCCGTATCGCAGAGATTACGGGGATCATCGAAGGTATTGCGTTCCAGACCAACATCCTTGCACTGAATGCGGCCGTGGAAGCCGCCCGCGCAGGCGAGGAAGGCCGTGGGTTCGCCGTGGTCGCCAGCGAAGTGCGCAATCTTGCGCAACGTTCGTCCAGCGCGGCGAAGGAAATCAAGGAACTGATCGCCCAATCGGTGAACCAGATCCAGGCTGGCTCTTCACTGGCGACCGAGGCGGGTGCGACGATGTCGGAAGTGACCCAGGCGGTCGCGCGCGTGACCGACATTATGGGCGAGATCGCGGCGGCGTCGACCGAACAGAGCCGCGGCATAGAGCAGGTCAATCAGGCGATCACGCAGATGGACACCGTGACCCAGCAGAACGCGGCGCTCGTCGAAGAGGCGACCGCGGCATCGAAGTCGCTCGAAGATCAGGGGCGGCACCTGACCGAAGCGGTTGCGCTGTTCCGGCTCGACCAGGCCAACCCGCTGCACCGGCGCGATACAGCTTCGGTCGCCACGCCAGCTGAAAATGGCACGCGTGCCGGCAATCATGCAGGTACGCGCGCCCCGTCGATGCGGGCGCCGAAAGCAGCACACGCTCCGTTGAGTGCCACCGGCAGCGATGGCTGGGATACGTTCTAAATATGATTCAAATTCAGGGCCCGCAGGGAGCGCTGTTTGACCGGGCCAAACGCCCCGAAGGAAGTCCCCTTGAGGGACAGGCGCCGCCCAACGCTGCACTGCGGGCGGAAAGGCACGTTCGCAAGCCCGTTATTAGCGGGCACAGGCTCTGGATGACGCAAAAGCCTGCGCAAAAGCGGCGCGCGACGCGCTGGATCAATGTGCCGGCGCTGCCAGCTGGCTGGCCGCACGGGCGAGGCGCGTGACTTCGTCCCAGTTCTGCGTGGTGAGCGCTGCCTTCGGCGTGAGCCATGAACCGCCGACGCACACCACGTTCGGCAACGCGAGGAAATTCGGCGCCGATTCGGCGGTGATGCCGCCCGTCGGGCAGAACTTCAGCGTCGGAAACGGGCCGCTGAACGCCTGCAGCATCGGCACGCCGCCGGCCTGCTGCGCCGGGAAAAACTTGACGATCTCGTAGCCGAGTTCCAGCGCGACAATGATGTCGGTCGGCGTCATCACGCCGGGCAAGAGCGGCAGGCCCGCGTCCTGCGCGGCCTGGTGCATTGCCTTCGTCAGGCCCGGCGACACGCCGAACGTGGCGCCGGCCTTCTTCGCCAGCGCGCACTGCTCCGGCTTCGTGATCGTGCCGACGCCCACGACGATATCTTCCGCCAGTTGGCTCGCACGTTCGATCGCCTTCAGGCCCGCTTCGGTGCGCAGCGTGATTTCGAGCACCTTGACGCCGCCCGCATGCAGCGCACGCGACACGTTTTCGCCCTGCTCGACCGAATCGAACGCCAGCACCGGAATGACCGGGCCGAGGCGCACGATTTCGCTTACTGACCTTGCTGTCATGTTCAGACTCCCTGTTTCTGCAACTCGTGGCTGGTGTGAGTCTCGCCCACCATCCGGCCGAATACCGATGCGCCCTGCTCCGCAGGTGCTGCTGCCGCACGGAAGACGCCGAATAGCTCGCGGCCGAAGCCAAATTCATTTTCCGCCTGATGCGCGGGTTGCGCGACCGTGCGCGCCGCCCACCCGGCTGCGTCGATCTCGATATCGAGCACGCCGGCTTCCGCATCGATCACGATCATGTCGCCCGTCTGCACCTTGCCGATCGGTCCCTGCAACAGGGCTTCCGGCGAGATATGGATGACTGCCGGCACCTTGCCTGAAGCCCCCGACATACGTCCATCGGTAACCAGCGCAACGTGGAAACCCTGATCCTGCAACACGCCGAGGAGCGGCGTCAAACGATGCAGTTCAGGCATGCCGTTTGCGCGTGCACCCTGAAAGCGTACAACGGCAACGAAATCGCGCTTCAGCTCGCCGTTATCGAATGCTTTCTGCACGGCTTCCTGCGAGTCGAATACGATCGCTGGCGCCTTCACCTTGCGATGCTGCGCCGCAACCGCCGAAATCTTGATGACCCCGCGGCCGAGCTTGCCCTGCATCAGACGAAGGCCGCCATCGGGCTGGAACGGTTCCTTGATGCCGCGCAGCACGGCAGTGTCGTGGCTGTTCGCAACGCCCGGCACCCACGTGAGCTTGCCGTCGATCAGCTTCGGCTCTTCGGTGTAATGCGAGAGGCCCTTGCCGGCAACCGTATTCACGTCTTCGTGCAGCAGGCCGCCTTCGAGCATATTGCGGATCAGGAACGCCATGCCGCCGGCCGCGTGATAGTGATTCACGTCGGCCTTGCCGTTCGGATAGATTTTCGCCAGGAGCGGCACGGCTTGAGACAGCGTGTCGAAGTCGTCCCAGTCGATCACGATGCCGGCCGCGCGGGCGATCGCAACCAGATGCAGCGTATGGTTCGTCGAGCCGCCGGTCGCGAGCAGCGCGGCGATGCCGTTGACGATGGCTTTCTCGTCGATCACGTGGCCGATCGGCATGTAGTTGCCGCGCTCCGCCGTCAGATCGAGCACGCGGCGCGCCGCCTGTGCCGTCAGCGCATCGCGCAGCGGCGTATGCGGATGCACGAATGCCGAGCCAGGCAGATGCAGGCCCATCACTTCCATCAGCATCTGGTTACTGTTTGCCGTGCCGTAGAACGTGCAGGTGCCGTGGCCGTGATACGCGGCAGCTTCGGCTTCGAGCAGCTCGTTGCGCTCGCACTGGCCGATTGCGAAGCGCTGGCGGATCTTCGCCTTGTCGTCATTCGACAGGCCGCTCGTCATCGGGCCGGCGGGCACGAAGATCGTCGGCAAATGGCCGAACTGCAGCGCGCCGATCAGCAGGCCCGGCACGATCTTGTCACACACGCCCAGACACAGCGCCGCGTCGAACATGTTGTGCGTGAGCGCCACTGCCGTGCTCATCGCGATCACTTCGCGTGAAAACAGCGACAGCTCCATACCCGGGTTGCCTTGCGTCACGCCATCGCACATGGCCGGCACGCCGCCGGCGAATTGCGCGACGCCGCCGTTCTCGCGCGCAGCGGCCTTGATGATGTCCGGGAAGTTCTTGTACGGCGCGTGAGCCGAGAGCATTTCGTTGTACGACGACACGATGCCGATGTTCGGTTCGCGGATCGTCTTGATTGCCAGCTTCTCCTTGCCTTCGAGCCCGGCGAAGCCATGGGCGAGGTTCGCGCACGACAGCGCGCCGCGCGCGGGAAACCGGCCCTGCGCACGGTCGATGTGCGCCAGATAGGCCGCGCGGGTGGGCTTGCTGCGTTCGATCACGCGCTGCGTGACCTTGATGAGTTGCGGATGCGGGGAAACCATCGAAGCTCCTTCGTCGCTGGTAGGGCGAGCACGGGCGCGGCGCCAGATTTGATAAACGCGGGGGACGGCCTTGGCAGCCGACATCAGCATATTAGTAGAAAAACTACACAGCCGCAATGCCCAGAGATCCACCTACTCATCCTGCCAGAATCTGGCTCATAACGCCTCTACGCGGGCTTTCTGCCCGTAAACACAAAAACCCAGGGAATATACCTACCTCGATAAATGTAGTTTTTGTACATGTCTGTACGATCGGATATAGTCCACGCATTCTTCAGCATAGTGCGAGTTTTCCGATGATGCTGTCCCAAGTGGAATCCATGCGCGACCAGCTGCGCCCTTCCGAGCGCAAGCTGGCCGATTACGTGATCGAGGCGCCGCGCGAGGTGCTCGATCTGTCAATGACCGAAGTGGCGGCACGCGCAGGCGTGAGCCAGCCGACGATCGCGCGCTTCTGTCACGCGCTCGGCTTTTCAGGCTTCCGGGAGTTCAAGATCCGGCTCGCCCAGGGCATTGCAGCCGAAGTGCCGGCCGTGTATCGCGACGTGCGCCCCGACGAACCCACGCCCGGCGTGGCGGCAAAAGTACTCGACCGGACGATCGGCGCGCTGATTCAGGTACGCAATAACCTGTCCTCGGACAGCGTCGCGGCAGCGATTGCGTTGCTGGCCGAGGCACGTCGCATCGAGTTCTACGGCGCGGGAGGTTCCGGCGTCGCGGCGCTCGACGTGCAACACAAATTTTTCCGCCTCGGGATGCCGAGCGTTGCCTATTCGGACCCGCATACGTTCCTGATGTCGGCCGCGCTACTGGGCAAGGGCGACGTCGTAGTCGCGATTTCGAACACCGGGCGCACTCGCGATATCGTCGAGGCGGCGAAGTCAGCGCTCGCGGCGGGCGCACAGGTGATCGCGATCACGCACGGCAATTCGCCGCTCGCGCGCGTCGCCACCGTCGGGCTCTTTGCGAACGTGGATGAGGACACCGATATCTTTTCGCCGATGACGTCGCGCGTATCGCATCTCGCGATCGGCGACATTCTGGCGGTGGGCGTAGCGCTCAAGCTGGGGCCGAACCTCGTCGGCAAGCTGGCGCAGGCGAAGGACGTGCTGCGGCGCCGGCGGATCGAAGACGCGCCCGCGGGTGCGGGTGCGGAGAAAAAGGGAACGGGCGCGTTGAAGCGTTGATCAGAACGGCTTGATCACCACGAGCGCGACCGCGGCCAGCATGCCGAGCACCGGCAGTTCGTTGAACATCCGGTACCACTTGTCCGAGCGTTTGTTCTGACCACGCTCGAAGGTCTTGAGCAGCTTGCCGCAGTAAGCGTGATACACGATGAGCAGCAGCACCACGCCGACCTTCGCGTGAATCCAGCCCTGGCCCTGGCCGATGCCGACTCCGAGCCACAGCCAGAGCCCGCATGCGAGCGCCGGCACGGCGATGAAGGTCATGAAGCGAAACAGCTTGCGCGCCATGATAAGCAGCCTGCTCACTGCGGCAGGCTCCGTTTCCATCGCCAGATTGACGAAGATGCGCGGCAGATAAAACAGTCCGGCAAACCAGGCAGCAATCAGAACAATGTGTAACGTCTTCACCCAGAGCATCGGCGGTCCTCGTGCGAATTGTTGATGTTGTTGTTAGCGTGACGCTTCGCGCTTATTGACGGCCTTCCCCGTGTCCGAGCACGACGTACTTCATCGACGTCAGTCCTTCCAGACCGACCGGCCCGCGCGCGTGCAGCTTGTCGTTCGAAATGCCGATTTCCGCGCCGAGGCCGAATTCGAAGCCGTCGGCGAAACGCGTCGACGCGTTGACCATCACGCTCGCCGAATCGACTTCGCGCAGGAAGCGCATGGCGCGGTCGTGGTCTTCGGTGACGATCGCGTCCGTGTGCGCGGAACCGTAGGTGTTGATGTGCTCGATCGCCATGTCGATGCCGTCCACCACCTTGATCGCCAGCACCGGCGCGAGATATTCGGTGCGCCAGTCTTCTTCGGTCGCATCGACGAGCGGGCCGACGCCTGCCGCTTCGAGCACCGCGCGCGCCGCGGGATCGACGCGCAATTCGACTTCCTTGCCGCGATACAGCTTGCCGAGCGGCGGCAGCACTGCATGCGCGACGCCGCGCGCGACGAGCAGCGTTTCCATCGTGTTGCAGGTACCGTACCGATGCGTCTTCGCGTTGTCGCAGACGGTGAGCGCCTTCGTCACATCCGCGCGGTCGTCGACATACACATGGCAGATGCCGTCGAGATGCTTGATCATCGGCACGCGTGCATCTTCCATCAGGCGCGCGATCAGGCTCTTGCCGCCGCGCGGCACGATCACGTCGACGAATTCGGTCATCGTGATCAGCACGCCAACCGCCGCGCGATCGGGCGTCTCGACGACCTGAACGGCGTCCTGCGGCAAACCGGCGGCTTCCAGCCCTTCGCCGATCAGCTTCGAGAGTGCCGTATTGCATTCGAGTGCTTCCGAGCCGCCGCGCAGGATCGTCGCGTTGCCGGACTTCAGGCACAACGCGGCCGCATCGATCGTCACATTCGGACGCGATTCGTAGATGATGCCGATCACGCCCAGCGGCACGCGCATCTGCCCGACCTGGATGCCGCTCGGGCGGTACTTCAGGTTGCTGATCTCACCGATCGGATCCGGCAGCGCCGCGACCTGTCGCAAGCCTTCGACCATCGTCGTCAACGCCTTGTCGGACAGCGTCAAACGGTCGATAAAGGCCGCGTCTAGGCCTTTATCGCGCGCCCGTGCGACGTCGCGCGCGTTCGCTTCCTTGAGCGTCGCCGCGTCGCGTTCGATCGCGCGCGCAACCGCTTCGAGCGCGGCGTTCTTCGCAGCCGTCGAGGCTCGCGCCATCGCGCGCGATGCGTGACGCGCGCGGCGGCCGAGGTCGGTCATGTACTGGTCGATATCCATCTTGATTCTCGTGATGTCGCGCCTGATTCACGCTCGGCGGACAGGCAGGATTAGCGGAAGTAAGCGTCGATTGTAAGTCGGGTGCGGCGGCTTTGCTTGTCTGGGGCCTTGTCGCGCCGGCTCTGATTCATTGCGAGTGGGGGGACGCGTCAATACGACGGTCTTTCTGGCACCGGCCAACATGCTGCAAAGCCTTCTTGCGCAAAAAGCTTCGCCGCTTCAGCAGCTACGCCGGCATGCGCCGTGGACACTTCAGGCTGGCCGCCGTGATGGCCTCGCGGACGCTACAGTTGCGGACTTCGCTGGCGAGGCGACGGTCATAGCCAGCTCGAAAAGTCCGCTCCATGGATCGGGCGGCGGATCATGTCGATGGTTGCCTGGCGTCCCGCCGGACAAGCCCTTCACCTGACGATCGAGCCGCGCGGCGAGCGCCAGCCCCTTTTCGAGCGCAGCCTCGGTCACGCGCGAAAGTGCCGGCCCGACGAGGCGCTCGCGCGGCCCCCAGACCCGGTTCTCACGCAGCAGGATCGCGAGCGGCTTGCCCGCTGCGACACCGCGCTTGATGCGCAGCAGCGTTCGCACTTCCTCGACCACCGCCCAGAGCACCAGCACCGCGGCTTCGCCTTCGCCGCGCAGACCGTCTAGCATCCGCGAAAGCCGGCCGACATCGCCGGCGAGCATCGCTTCGTTCAGCTTGAACACGTCGTAGCGCGCGACGTTCAGCACGGCGTCCTGGATCTGCTCGAAGCTCAATACGCCCTGGGGATACAGCAACCCCAGTTTCTGGATTTCCTGGTGTGCCGCGAGCAGATTGCCCTCCACGCGCTCGGCGATGAACTGCAATGCGCGCCGCCCTTCTTCGCCGGCCGCGACACGCTGGCCCTGCAGGGCGAGCCGCTGGCCGACCCAGTTCGGCAACTGCGCACGCTCGACCGGATCGATCTTCAGTGCGACACCGGCGTCGCCAAGCGCGGTGAACCACGCCGCCTTCTGCGTTGCCGCGTCGAGACGCGGCAACGTGATGAGCGTCAGCACATCGGGATTCGCGGCTGCGGCGAGCGTTTTCAGAGTGTCCGCGCCTTCCTTGCCTGGCTTGCCCGATGGAATCCGCAATTCGACCAGTTGACGGTCGCCGAACAGCGACATCGACTGGCTTGCGCCAAGCAGCGAACTCCAGTCGAAACCGCGCTCGACAGTGAACACCGAGCGGTCGGTAAAGCCTGCCGCGCGCGCAGTCGCACGAATGCGGTCGCACGCTTCCTGCGCGAGCAGATGCTCGTCGCCGTACACGACGTACAGGCCAGCGAGCCCTTTCGCGAGATGCGGTTCGAGCGCGTCAAGTCGCAGTTGCATGATTACGGATAAACGTAGTGAACATGTTGTCGCGCGACGCTCACAGCGGCGGCGGCGGCAACGGTGCGCGCGGGGCGACGGCTGGGACCTGTTCGCCCGGCCCCGGATGCAGCGAGCGCACAACGGCGAGGCGCCGCGTCAGTTGGTCGACCGCATCGTTCTGCATGTCGGCGAACAGCAAGTCCGATTCCGCGGACTTTGCCAGCGTAAACTGGTCGTTATACGTCATCGCGCGGTTCAACGAGATCGCGCTGGGAGGAATCAGCAACGTGCCGTCGGCCCCGGTGAGCGTGTAGCTCAGCGAATAGTTCAACTGGTACTCGGAGACGACACCGAACGAATTCAGCGTCAATGTACTCGTGCCGCGCGACTCGGAGATATGCAGCACCGCGTCCGCGTAGGTTGGCACATTGACGATCACCGTATCGCTGCCGCCTTCGATCTGCCGGGTAAGGCGTGCAACAAACGGCGGCGGCGCACCCGCGATGGCGAGACGCTTGAACGCGTAGTCCTGCTGGCCGCGCAGCTGAAAGCCGCAGGCGGACAACATCATCACGCCGCACGCAAGCGTCAAAAACGTTCTGCGAGTCACATTGGCTCCTGATTCTTCAACAAGCGCAGGATGCTGTCGCTCGACGCGCCGGCCTCCTGCACACTTCCGTCTGCTATTGCGTGGTGGCGCCTGGTTCTGCCGCCAGCATCAAACGACAACATTCACGAGGCGCCCCGGCACGACGATGATCTTCTTCGGCGTCTTGCCTTCGCCGAACTTTGCGAACATCTCGTGTGCGACCGCAGCCTGTTCGATCGCTTCGCGCGGTGCGTCCTTCGCGATCGTCACGGCGCCACGCACCTTGCCGTTCACCTGCAGCACGAGTTCGATCTCGGACTGCTCGAGCGCCTTTTCGTCGACCTTCGGCCACGGCGCATCGAGCAGCGTGCCAAGTTCGTCTGCGTATCCGAGTTCCTGCCACAACTGGAACGTCGCGTGCGGCACGACCGGATACAGCACCCGCAGCAACACGCCGTACGTTTCACGCAACACGGCCGGCGTTGCACCCTTCGCGCCTTCGATTGCGTTGAGCATCTTCATCGCCGCAGACACCACCGTGTTGTACTGCAAACGCTGATAGTCGTAGTCGGCCTGCTTCAGCACGCTGTAGATCTCACGGCGCAGCGCCTTGTCCGTGTCGGCGAGCCGCGCGACATCCAGCGACGCGGGTTCGCGCAATGCCGCCTCGTTGGCGTACCCGAAGGCCCACACACGGCGCAGAAAGCGGCTCGCCCCTTCGACGCCGGCGCCCGACCACTCGAGCTGCTGCTCAGGGGGCGCGGCGAACATCGTGAAGAGACGTGCGGTATCGGCGCCGTACTGGTCGATCAGAACCTGCGGATCGACGCCATTGTTCTTCGACTTCGACATCTTCTCGACACCGCCCAGCACGACCGGCTGGCCGTCCGCGTTCAGCACCGCGCCGACCGGGCGACCCTTGTCGTCGAACGTTACCGTGACGTCGGCCGGGTCGCACCAGGTCTTCTTGCCCGCTTCGTTCTCGCGGTAATACGTTTCGTTGAGCACCATGCCCTGCGTAAGCAGATTCTTCGCCGGCTCGCCGAACTTCACAATACCGAGGTCGCGCGACACCTTTGCCCAGAATCGCGAATACAACAGGTGCAGGATCGCGTGCTCGATGCCGCCGATGTACTGATCCATCGGCATCCAGTAATCGGTGCGCGCGTCGACCATCGTTTTCGCATCGGGCGCCGCATAGCGATAGAAGTACCAGGCCGAATCGACAAACGTGTCCATCGTGTCGGTTTCGCGCTTCGCGGACGCGCCGCAGGTTGGACACGTGCAGTTCAGGAACGCTTCGGACTTCGCAAGCGGATTGCCCGTGCCGTCCGGCACGAGGTCTTCGGGGAGCACGACGGGCAGGTCCTGTTCCGGCACCGGCACGTCGCCGCAGGTGGCGCAGTGGATGATCGGAATCGGCGTGCCCCAGTAGCGCTGGCGCGAAATGCCCCAGTCGCGCAGACGCCACGTGACCTGCTTGTCACCGAGGCGCAGTTCCTTCAGATCGGCAGCGATCGCGTCGACGGCGGCCGCATAGTCGAGACCGTCGTATTTGCCGCTGTTCACGCAGGCGGCGCCTTCCTTGTCGCCGTACCATTCCTGCCATGCATCGGTCGAATAGGTCTTGCCTGCGGCGGTGACGACCTGTTTGATTGCGAGGTCGTATTTCTTTGCGAACGCGAAGTCGCGTTCGTCGTGCGCCGGCACGCCCATCACCGCGCCTTCGCCGTAGCTCATCAGCACGTAGTTGCCGATCCACACTTCGACCTTCTCCTGCGTCAGCGGATGCGTGACGAAGAAGCCGGTGGCCATGCCCTTCTTTTCCATCGTCGCGATGTCGGCTTCGGCCACGCCCCCGCGCTTGCATTCTTCGATGAACGCCTGCAGTTCGGGCTTGCCCTGCGCGAGGCGTGTCGCGAGCGGATGCTCGGCGGCGACCGCGCAGAACGTGACGCCCATGATCGTGTCGGCGCGCGTCGTGAAGACGCGCAGCAGTTTCGCTTCACCGTCGATTTCATACGGGAAGCCGAAGTTCACACCGAAGCTCTTGCCGATCCAGTTCTGCTGCATCACCTTGACGCGCTCGGGCCAGCCGAGGCCTTCGAGGTCGTTCAGCAGTTCATCCGCGTATTGCGTGATGCGCATGTAGTACATCGGGATTTCGCGCTTCTCGACGAGCGCGCCAGAGCGCCAGCCACGCCCGTCGATCACCTGTTCGTTGGCGAGCACGGTCTGGTCGACCGGGTCCCAGTTCACGGTGCCGGTTTTCTTGTACGCGATGCCCTTTTCGAGCATCTTCAGGAACAGCCACTGGTTCCACTTGTAGTAATCGGGGCTGCACGTGGCGACTTCGCGCGACCAGTCGATCGCGAGACCCATCGACTGCATCTGCCCCTTCATGTACGCGATGTTGTCGTACGTCCACCTTGCCGGCGGCACGTTGTTGGCCATTGCCGCGTTTTCGGCAGGCATGCCGAACGCGTCCCAACCCATCGGCATCAGCACGTTGTAGCCGTTCATCCGCAGATAGCGGTACATCACGTCGTTGATCGTGTAGTTGCGCACGTGACCCATGTGCAGCTTGCCCGACGGGTACGGCAGCATCGAGACGCAATAGAACTTGGGCTTGTCTGTGGCTTCCGTCGTCTTGTAGGCGTCGCTGGCGCGCCATTGCCCTTGCGCGGCGGATTCAACGTCGGAGGGAACGTATTTTTCGTGCATGGTGTGGTGAGTCGCTGGGTTCGGTGCTTTCGCACCGGGCCTGGTGCTTTGCTGGATGGGATCGATCGCCCCCTTGCGGGGGAAAGGGCTGATTATACCGTCCGACGCCGCCGTGCCCGGGTCGTGAGAACCGGGATTTGCGCTTCCTTCCGGTTACCCCGCCTGGCGGCAGGCGTTACGCGCGGACCACCGCCATGACGACCGGCCGCGGCTCCGGCTGTTGGCAGGCTGCGGCATCGGCTTAGCCGTCCTCAAACCTTACGGATGACCTGCTGCGGCCGGTGAGGCAGCCGGCGGATCCGTCACGAAACCGATCCGCTCCAGCCCTGCCTGTTGCGCCGCGCCCATCACCTGGGCAATTACCTCGTAGCGCGTCGAGCGCTCGGCGCGCAGATGGATCTCGGGCGGGTCGGCGCGCTTGCCTGCCTCGGAAAACCTGGCGCGCATCTGGTCGAGGGTGATGGGTTTGGTGTCCCAGTACAGTTTGCCGGCAGCGTCGATCGACAGCGAAATGGTTTGCGGTGTCGGTCGCGCGGGGGCCGAGGCGACCTTCGGCAGATCCAGCCGGATCGCGTGCGTCAACAGCGGCGCGGTAATGATGAAGATGACGAGCAGCACGAGCATCACGTCGATCAGCGGCGTCATGTTGATGTCTGCCATCGGCGGGGCAGTCTGCTTCTTTTCGAGTCCGCCGAATGCCATGTCGATCTCCGCGAAGGATGTCCCGGCGCCGCTCAACCGGCGGGGGCGCACACGTAGGCGTGCAGGTCGTGAGCGAAGCCGTCCAGTTCTTCGGAGAGCTGACGCACCATGCGTCCGAGCACGTTGTAGGCAAGCACCGCTGGAATGGCGACGACCAGACCGAAGGCCGTCATGATGAGCGCTTCGCCAACCGGCCCGGCGACGTTTTCGATCATCGCCTGTCCGCTTGCCGCGATACTGCCGAGCGCGTGATAGATACCCCAGACGGTGCCGAGCAAGCCCACAAACGGCGCCGTGCTGCCCACCGATGCCAGCAGCACCTGCCCGAATTCGAGCCGCCGCTGCGACGCGCTCAGCGCCTGACGCAACGCGCGCAGCACGCGCTCACTGCGCTCGACACGCGCGAGCAGCGCGTTCGGCATGTCGGTTTCCGCGGCATGAAGCGCCGCCTCCGCCAGCGGCGCAAAGACGCGTTCGCGGTCGGCAAGACGCAACGCCACCACCCCGTCCGACAGCGTCTGCGCCTGCCAGAACAGCGCAACCGCGCGCGGCCCCTGGCGCTTCGCACGGCCTAGCATCCAGCCTTTCACGATCAGGAAGCACCAGCTCGCCACCGACATCGCCAGCAACACCCACGCTACGCCATGCGTAATAGGGTCGCTCGTCTGCAGATAGTGGAGGATGCCGGTGGTCGCCATCGAGCCTCGCCGTCGAAAGATGCGTGGGGTTACCGCAGGCCGAGCACGTCCTGCATATCGAAGAAACCAGTCGGGTGGCCTGCGAGGAAACGCACAGCACGCAGCGCGCCCTGCGCATAAGAGAGCCGGCTCGCGGATTTGTGCGTGATCTCGATGCGCTCGCCGACGCCCGCAAATAGCACCGTATGATCGCCCACGATATCGCCGCCGCGAATCGCGGAAAAACCGATCGTCGACGGATCGCGCTCGCCGGTCACGCCTTCGCGGCCATACACGGCGCACTCATCGAGATTGCGCCCGAGCGCGTCGGCGATCACTTCGCCCATCATCAGCGCCGTGCCGGACGGCGCGTCGACCTTGTGCCGGTGATGCGCCTCGATGATTTCGATGTCGTAACCGGTTGCAAAATGGCGTGCCGCGAATTCGAGCAGCTTCAGCGTGACGTTCACGCCGACGCTCATGTTTCCCGCGGCCATGATGGCGATTTTTTCGCCTGCGCCACGCAGTTGCGCCTTCTGCGCATTGTCGAAACCGGTGGTGCCGATCACGAGCTTCACGTTGTGGCGCAGCGCGGCTTCAAGATGCGCCATCGTGCCTTCGGGACGCGTGAAGTCGATCAGATAGTCGGCTTCCGCGAAGACGGCTTCGATGTCGTCCATCAGTGCGACACCGGTCTCTTTGCCGAGAAACGCACCGGCATCCCGCCCCAGTTGCGGCGAACCTGCGCGGCAGAGCGCGCCGACGAGCGCCGCTTCAGGGTCGTTCAGGACGGTTTCGATGAGCATCCGGCCCATGCGGCCCGATGCTCCGGCAATAGCGATTTTCATGGGCAACTCACAGGCAACCGCACGCAACTGAGGCAACTCAGCCGACACACAGGCAACGCAGAAACAACTCCAGCGCGCGTCGAGGTCAACGCGCGCCAACGCGCAAGAGTAGCGGGCCTGCCTGCGCACGCACTTCGCTCACTCCCGCGCGCGACCCAAAGAGAAACGGACAGCGGGTTTAGCCGCCTGTTCCCGTCGAGGCGCCAGTCGAAGTCTGCGACGGCTGCGACGCCGGGGCGTTGCTTTGCGGCCCGACTGGCCCAACCGGGTTCTCCGACGGACCGTTCGTCTCGGGCGGCGGCGGACGCCTGAACTGGAACTGCGGCTGACCTGGCGCGTTGGTGTTCGGCGGCAAGCCTGCCGACGGCGGCCTGTTGGCGCGCACCGCCGGCGTCGCATTGCGAGACGGCGTCTGCACGGCCTCGGTTGCGCGGTTCGCGGCCTGAGCGGCCTGCGCATTCGGATCCGTCGACGGCGCCGCAGCCGCGGCCGCATCGGCTGACGGCGAACGCGCCGTATCGGTCGCAGCCGCCGCCTCCGCGGGCGCGGAAGCAGCTGCAACCGGCGCGCTGGCGCCGCTCGCCGCGACTGCCGTAGCAGCCCCTCTCCGGCCGGTTCTGTCACCGTCGATCTGGGCTAGCAATTCGAGGTTGGACGGCAAATCTTCGCCACCCGTCCAGCTCGCGACGCGGTCACTCTCGAAATGCACGATGAAGTCGCGCTGCTCCACGATCTGGCGTGAACCGCGCCGGAAATAGAAGATATAGTCCCAGCGATTGTCGTGGAACAGGTCCGTCAGCAACGGCGTGCCGAGCACCTGCTTCACTTCCGCACGCGACATGCCGACCTTCATCTGTGCGGCCATTTCTGCCGAGACGAAGTTGCCCTGCACGACAGTAATCCGATACGGCGTAATGCTCTGGGCAATACGTTGCGTCAGGCTGTCGTAAGTGGAACATCCAGCAAGAACCGCAACAGCCGCAGCAGCGATCAAGGTACCCCGCATGCGGCTCCCCCGGTAGATCAATTGAGATTTTGAAATCATTTCACTCACCGTGCGGGCTTGCTGACAAGCCGCGCGAATTTCGTTCCATCGAAGATGACCTGAACAGCAATTCACATTACTATTAGAACCCTGCATTGTACTCTAGGGATCCCTTGTCATGACCAATCCAACCGATCTCAAGAACATCGGGCTCAAGGCGACCCTTCCGCGCCTCAAAATCCTCGAAATTTTCCAGCATAGCGCGGTCCGCCATCTGACAGCAGAAGATGTGTACCGCAGTCTGCTGCACGAGGAACTCGATATCGGTCTCGCCACGGTGTATCGCGTGCTCACGCAGTTCGAGCAGGCGGGGCTCCTGTCGCGTAGTAATTTCGAATCCGGCAAAGCCGTTTTCGAGCTGAACGAAGGAACCCACCACGACCACCTGGTGTGCCTCGACTGCGGGCTCGTCGAAGAGTTTTTCGACCCCGAAATCGAAAGCCGCCAGCAGTCGATCGCGAAAGAACGCGGCTTCAAGCTGCAGGAACACGCGCTCGCACTGTACGGTGCCTGCACCAAGGAAAACTGTCCCCATCGCAAGCACTGAGCGGACGGCAGTTCGCGGAAGAGCGCTTTCCAGCTCGCGCACATCGACAACAAAAAGACCCGGTCAGCGGAAGCTGACCGGGTCTTTTTACATCGTGCGATCTGACGGTCAAGGCGTCGTGATTTCCGCGACCAGGCCTGACGATTCCAGCCGCCACGGCTCCTGCAAGGCCACTTCATCGCAATTCGGCTGTTCGCCGCCGCGGTCGATCACCACGAAATCGCTTACCCGCTCGAGCGCGAGCAGCGGATGATGCCACACTCCCGCGGCGTAATTGACGCCCTGCCAGCCATCCGCCCGGAAGGCCCGCATGCGCGACGGATCGAACTCGCCCGCCGGCGCGACGACGACCAGGTAGCGCACGCCGGCAAGCGGCAGAAACGCCTGGCTGCCGAGCGGATGACGCTCCATCATCGCGATCTCCAGCGGCAGACTACGCGGCTGAGCGCGAAATACGTTGACGAGCGGCCGGCCGCCGTCGCTGCACACGTCGATCGTGGCAAGGTCGTGAAAGCGCACGGTCGTGCCGCCATTGATCGGAAAATGGCGTGCGCCTTCCAGTTCGATCACATCGCCGAAAGGCGCGAAGGCCTCGCGCGTCAGCCGTTCCATCTTCAGTGTTTTCATGGCGGCGGCTCCGTTACTCGGTCTCGCCCCACAGACGCAGACGCGACACGCCGCCGTCCGGGTAGATATTGAATCGCACGTGCGTCACAGGCCCGAGGGACGCCAGCTGCTCGCTGAACGTGTGCACGTGATCCATTTTGAGGGACTGTTCGGGCATCAGCACGGGCCAGAACATCGCCTGCGTGACGAGCGATTCGTCCGTGCCGCCCACAACGGATGCCGCCTGCAGCGAACAGCGATCCGGGAAATTGCCCTTGAAGTGCGCCGTATCGACTTCGACCTTGCGGATCGTGCCCGGCCGGGCAAGCGCGATGATGGCCCAGTCGTTGCCCGGCTCGCGACGACGCCGCGTTTCCCAGCCGTCGCCCATATTCACGCCGCGACCCGGCATCAGTATCTGCGAGGCCGGCCCGAAATGCTGGTTGTTCGCGGTGACGAGATACGCGCCGTTTTCAATCGCTGCAAGATCGATCAGCTCGCCACGTGCAAGGCTGGTCCAGTCGCGCTTCGGTTGACCGTACACCCGCAGGCGGGCGAGGCCGCCGTCCGGATACAGGTTCACGCGCAGATGCGTAAAGGCGCGCGCGTCGTCGACCTCGACGTAATGGTGCTGGTTGCCTTGCAGCGTCGTGGCGGGTACGAGTGTCTGCCAGACTGCGTTGTCCGGCGGCAAATCGCTTTCGGCGTAGCACGCTTCGATCGACGCGGCGGGAGGGAAATTGCCGGTGAAGTGGCTCGTATCCAGATCGACCCCATGCACGACGCCCGGGCGGGCGAGCCGGATCACACAGGAGTCGTGGCCGGTCGTGCGCTTGCGGCGGGTTTCCCAACCGTCCATCCATTTACCGTGGTCATCGTACTTGCCGGGGATGAACACCGCCGGCTGAGGGTCGAGCATGCGTTCCTTGGGTGCGAAGAATTCGTCGCTGGCGAAGAGCGCTTTCGCGCCCAGACGCGGATCGGCGAGATTCATATAGCGGCGCGTGAAGGCGGGAGCGTTGGGGTCGAGGATCGGATTAGCCATGATGTGGGTCTGTCGGGGTCGGTAGGGTCGGTGAAGGCGGCGGGCGTTGCCGCCCGCCTGAGAATGCGTCGGTCAGGGTTTCGTCGTCAGATTGCGTGAGCGTGCTCGCCTGCGACCTCCGGTCCGGCTTTCTCATCGCCGGCCGGGACGTAGCGCAGTTCGGCATCCTGATTCAGCACGCGACGGGCGCGCACCTTGTCGATATCGTTTTCCCACACGGCGACTACCACCGTCGCCACGCAGTTGCCGATCAGGTTGGTCAATGCCCGCGCGATGCCGACGAACCAGTCGACCGGCAGGATCAACACGAGCCCGAGCACCGGAATCGCCGGAATCGCGGAAAGGGTCGCGGCGAGAATCACGATCGCGGAACCGGGAATACCGTGCGCGCCCTTCGACGTCACCAGCGACACCAGCACAACCACGATCAGATCATGCATCGACAGCGGTGTATTCGTGGCCTGCGCGATGAAGATCACAGCGAGCGTCAGGTAGATCGAGAAACCGTCGAGGTTGAACGAGTAGCCCGTCGGAATCACGAGGCCGACGGTCGAATCCTTCACACCCATCCATTCGAGCTTGCGCATGATCTGGGGCAGCACGGCGTCCGACGATGCCGTGCCAAGCACGATCGACAGCTCTTCGCGCAGGTAGCGGATCAGCTTGAACACATTGAAACCGGCCAGACGCATCACCACGCCAAGCACCACCGCGACGAACACGATGCAGCTTGCGTAGAACACGAGCACCAGCATGCCGAGTTGCTTGAGCGACTCCACGCCGTACGTGCCCGTCGTGAAGGCGATCGCGCCGAGCACCCCAAGCGGCGCGAGCTTGATGATGAAGCTCATCACGCGGAAGAACACCTGCGCCAGTTCGTCGATCAGGCTGCTTACCCGCTGCGCCTTCTCGCCGAGCAGCGACAGCGCCGAGCCGAACAGCACCGAAAACACCAGGATCTGCAGGATGTCGCCCTTGGCGAAGGCGTCGATGGCCGTCTCGGGGATGATCTTCAGCAGAAACCCGGCCGTGTCCTTCAGGCTCTTCGCGTGTTCCGTGTAGGTCGAGAGCGACGCGGCATCGAGCGAATGAAGGTTGATGTTCATCCCGACACCCGGCTTCGTCAGGTACGCAAGCACGGCGCCGATCACGAGCGCGATCGTCGTCATGATTTCGAAGTAGACCACCGCCTTCAGACCGACGCGCCCGACCTTCTTCAGGTCACCCGCGTGCGCCATTCCGCCAACGACCACGCAGAACACGATAGGCCCGATCACCATCTTGATCAGCTTGAGAAAACCGTCGCCAAGCGGCCGCAGCGACTGGGCGAAATGGGGGAACAGCGCGCCGATCACAATGCCCGCTACGAGAGCGATCACCACCCGGCCAAACAGCGAATTGAAAAACTTCAACACGGCTTTCTCCTGGTTCCTGGGTTCATCTGTTCATACTGGTCCGACCAGCACTGTTATGGCGAATAGTAGGAAGCCGATATAGTGCAGTCAAGGACCGATTTGACGGGGTTTACCCGTTGCGCTAGTGGAGTCTTTCGACCCGCTTCCCGATGCTTTACAAGCATGCCGTGCAGCGACCGCGAACGCGGATTACAATGCCGGTCAGACCACGCCGATCAAAAGTAAGATGAAAAACGTCCCGCACACTGTTACTGACGCCGCGATCGCCACGATTCGGGAACGGATCGAAGGCGGCGCCTATCCGGTCGGCAGTCTTCTTCCGGCGCAACGCCAGCTTTCCGAGGAACTGGAGATCAGCCGCGCGTCGCTACGGGAGGCGCTGTCGACGCTCGAAGCGCTCGGCCTGCTCACCATCCGGCCTGGCAAGGGCGTCTATGTGGAGAGCGCGCAGGCGTCGGCCGGCCATCCATGGCGGTTCGCCGATCAGTCGTCGCTACCGGATACCTATCAGATGCGCTTCGCGCTGGAGGGCTTCGTCGCAAGGATGGCAGCGCTTGCGATCAGCGACAGCGACATCGACTGGTTCGAGGACAACATCGCTGCGTTGCACGGCGCGCTGGTTGCGGCTGAACTCGACGAAGCCGCGCAGCTCGACTTCGATTTCCATATGCGGATTGTCAGCATCGCCGGCAACGCAGCGATCGAATCGATCCTGCGCAGCAGCGCCGACATCATGAAAGAAAGCCAGCGAATGCCGTTCTACAGGCGCGAGCTTGTTCTGACCACCTGGCACGAGCACCGGGCGATTCTCGATGCGCTGAAGGCGCGCAACCCCGAGGCAGCCGGCAAGGCCATCGAAACGCATATCTCGAACGCCGCGCAGCGCGCAGGTGTGTACTTTCCGACGCCGCGGTCGTAGAGATTGAACCGCCAGGACGTTGCATAAAAAAAGCGGCCCGCAGGCCGCTTTCTGTTCAGCGTAAACGCGTCGATGACTTATTTCGCGTTGGCGAGTGCCACTGCCGTATCCAGCATGCGGTTCGAGAAACCCCACTCGTTGTCGTACCAGCTCGACACCTTCACGAGACGGCCCGACACCTTCGTCAGCGTTGCATCGAACGTCGACGAAGCCGGGTTGTGGTTGAAGTCGATCGAAACCAGTGGCGCCGTGTTGTAGCCGAGAATGCCCTTCAGCGCGCCTTCCGATGCTTCCTTCATGATCGCGTTCACTTCGTCCACCGTGGTGTCGCGCTTCGCGATGAACGACAGGTCGACGATCGACACGTTGATCGTCGGGACGCGAATCGCGTAACCGTCCAGCTTGCCGTTCAGTTCCGGCAACACGAGGCCGACAGCCGATGCTGCACCCGTCTTCGTGGGGATCTGGCTGTGCGTGGCGGAGCGCGCGCGACGCAGGTCTTCGTGGTACACGTCGGTCAGAACCTGGTCGTTCGTGTAGGCGTGAATCGTCGTCATCAGGCCCGTTTCGAGGCCAATCTTGTCGTTCAGCGGTTTGACGAGCGGTGCAAGGCAGTTGGTCGTGCACGATGCGTTCGAGATGACCGTGTGCTCAGCCTTCAGCGCGTGATGGTTCACGCCGTAGACGATCGTTGCATCGACATCCTTGCCGCCCGGTGCCGAGATGATCACCTTCTTCGCGCCACCCTTGATGTGAGCGCTGGCTTTTTCCTTGGTCGTGAAAAAGCCCGTGCACTCCATCACGACGTCGACGCCCAGCTCGCCCCACGGCAGTTCAGCCGGGTTGCGGTTTGCCAGCACGCGGATCTTGTCGCCGTTCACGACGAGGAAGTCGCCGTCCACCGACACTTCGCCCGGGAACTTGCCGTGCGCGGTGTCGTACTGCGTCAGGTGGGCATTCGTCCTGGCATCGCCGAGGTCGTTGATGGCGACGATTTCGATATCGTGCTTCTTGCCGTTTTCATAAAAGGCGCGCAGCGTATTGCGGCCGATCCGGCCGTAGCCGTTGATTGCGACGCGAATCGTCATTGTCTATCTCCTGATGGCTGAAAAAATACCTTGGGTTGGGTCGGGCGGGCGAATTCTGCCGGAGCGTGAGGCGCGTCCGGCAGAACCGGTTGCCGCTCAGCCGAGGGCGGCCTTTGCCGTCTCTACAACGTGCTCGACGGTGAAGCCGAAATGCTTGAACAGCACGCCAGCCGGGGCGGATTCGCCGAACGTGTCGATGCCGACCACGCCGCCTTCCAGGCCCACATACTTGCGCCAGTAATCCGTCACACCTGCTTCGATCGCCACGCGACGCACGCCGTGCGGCAGCACGCGTTCGCGGTATGCGACGTCCTGCTTGTCGAACACCGTCGTCGACGGCATCGACACCACGCGCGCCGCAATGCCTTCCTGCGCGAGCGGCTCGATCGCCTTCAACGCCAGCTCGACTTCCGAGCCGGTCGCGATCAGGATGACCTTGCGCGCGACGATTTCGTCGTTCCAGTCGCGCAGCACGTAGCCGCCCTTCGCGACGTTTGCGATCTGCGCATCGGTGCGCTCCGAGAACGCGAGATTCTGGCGAGTGAAGATCAGGCACGACGGGCCATGATGCTCGACAGCCTGCGTCCACGCGACAGCCGTTTCGACCGTATCAGCCGGGCGCCAGACCTGCATATGCGGAATCAGGCGCAGGCTCGCCACGTGCTCGATCGACTGGTGAGTCGGGCCGTCTTCGCCGAGGCCGATCGAATCGTGCGTGAACACGAAAATCGACGGCGCCTTCATCAGCGCGGCGACGCGCAGTGCGTTGCGGCTATAGTCGGAGAAGGTCAGGAAGGTGCCGCCGAATGCCTTTAGGCCGCCATGCAGCGCGATGCCGTTGATGGCCGCGCTCATGCCGAATTCGCGCACGCCGTAGCTGAGGTAATTGCCGCGAAGGACGCCCTCGGCGTCGATGCCGACTTGCTTCGACGCCTTCCAGTTGGTCAGGTTTGAGCCGGTCAGGTCGGCCGAGCCGCCGAAGAGTTCAGGCAGCACCGTCGACAGACCTTCGATGGCCTGTTGCGAAGCCTTGCGGGTCGCGACCGTTTCAGCGCGTGCGTTTGCACCGGCGATGATGGCCTGGGCCTTTTCCGCCCAGTCAGCCGGCAGCTTCTTCGCCATGCGGCGTTCGAATTCGGCTGCTTCCTGCGGATACTTCGCGCGGTATGCCGCGAATGCCTTGTCCCAGTCGGACTCGACGCGTGCGCCCGCTTCCTTCGCGTCCCATGCCTCGTAGACTTCCGACGGGATCACGAACGGTTCCCACTTCCAGCCGATCGCCTCGCGGGTCGCGGCGATTTCCTTGTCGCCGAGCGGCGCGCCGTGCGCGTCGTGGCCACCCGCCTTGGTCGGCGCGCCTTCGCCGATCACCGTCTTGCAGCAGATCAGCGTCGGCCTGTCCGACTGCTTCGCCTGGACAATGGCCGCATCAACTGCAGCGACGTCGTGGCCGTTGACGCCAGGAATCACCTTCCAGCCATAGGCTTCGAAGCGCTTCGGCGTGTCGTCGCGGAACCAGTGGACCACTTCGCCATCGATCGAGATGCCGTTGTCGTCGTAGAACGCGATCAGCTTGTTCAGCTTCAGCACGCCTGCGAGCGAGCAGGCTTCGTGCGAGATCCCTTCCATCAGGCAGCCGTCGCCGACGAACACATACGTGTGGTGATCGACGATCTTCGCGTCAGGCTTGTTGAATTCGGAGGCGAGCAGCGCTTCGGCGAGCGCCATGCCGACCGCGTTCGCCAGACCCTGGCCGAGCGGACCGGTGGTCGTCTCGACGCCCGGCGTGATGCCGTATTCCGGGTGGCCCGGCGTCTTCGAATGAAGTTGACGAAAGTTCTTCAGTTCTTCCATCGGCAGGCCGTAGCCGGTCAGATGCAGTAGCGAATACAGCAGCATCGAGCCGTGACCGTTCGACAGAACGAAACGGTCGCGATCGGCCCATTGCGGGTTCTTCGGGTTGTGGCGCAGATGGCGCGACCACAGCGCAACGCCAATTTCAGCCATGCCCATCGGCATGCCGGGGTGACCAGAATTGGCCTTCTGAACGGCATCCATCGACAATGCGCGGATCGCATTGGCCATCAGGGAGGTGGGAGCGGGAGACGGGGTCGTCATGTCGAGTCCGGAGAACGAGTCCAAAAAAGCGGGGGCGCCGGTCCGGAAGCTCGGCGGCCAGAGTGCTCCGGCGCACGATGCGGCGCCGGGAGACGCGAAACGGGCAGAGCAAACGGACAAGGCTGCAAAGCGTGACATTCTAACAGATCGTCAACCGTATCCCCGGCCGCGAACGGCCCGGCCAGCCACGTTTTGCCCTTGATTCGACCGTCCGGGCAGTGCCGGGTTCGCCCCGCCTCACGCACGAGTCGCCCTCTATAATCGGCCCATCGAGAACGACGGCGCGACTCGCGAAGTGAGGTATCGAAACCCGCTCGGGTACGACGCAGCGTGTTTCGCGCTCTTCGCCGCGCCGCGTGCCGCGCGATAAACTAAGCCGGTCCTTAAGTGACTTACAGAACCATGACGACGAACGGGCTGTCCGTCCGCCGCAAACAGGCCGCTCTCACAACGTGTTGATGAACCAAAGGACCAGGAGAATTCAATGACTGCCCTACGCCCAGCCGGTGTGCCGTGGTTGACGCCATACCTGACTGTGCGCGACGCGCGTGCCGCTACCGCCTTCTTCGAGAGCGCGTTTGGCTTCAGGGTCCGCGACAGCGTGCACGACGACGGCGCGATGATGCACGTCGAAATGACGTGGCAAGATCAGTTGATCGTGATGTTCGCACCGGAGGGCGCTTTCGGTTCGACCGCAAAGACACCGAAGAGCGCAGGTGCGATCGCACCGCAGTCGTTCTATCTTTATGTGGACGACGTCGATGCCGTCTACACGCGCGCGCTGGCCGCCGGCGCAAAATCGCTGAGTGAGCCGCAGGATCAGTTCTGGGGCGACCGTTTCGCTCAGATCGAGGATCTCGACGGCTACCGTTGGGCGCTTGCCCGTCACCTTTCCTGATTCGATGAGCCTTTCCACGATGCCTCGCTTTTTCGTCGGCGCGCCTCTACTGGGTGGCGACCTGCTGGTTCTTCCCGACGATGTCATGCGACACGTTCAGGTCCTCCGCCTGCAACCCGGCGACTCGATCGCGCTTTTCAACGGCGAAGGCGGCGAGTTCAGCGCCGAACTCGTCGAAGTCGAACGGCGCTCGGTTCGGGTAAAGGTCGGGGAATTCAGATCGATCGATGTGGAGCCGCCCTATCGCGTGACGCTCGCACAGGGCGTCGCCGGCGGCGACAAGATGGACTGGCTGATCGAGAAAGCGGTCGAACTCGGCGCCTCGGCGTTCGTGCCACTGACGACTGCGCGCAGCGTCGTGCGCCTGTCCGGCGAGCGGGCAGTACGCCGTCAGGCGCACTGGCAAGGGATCGTGCGCGCGTCGTGCGAACAATGCGGTCGCAACCGTCTGCCGGACGTCGCATCGGCCGTCGACCTGACTACCTGGCTCGCAAACCTCCCCGCCACGCCCGACGACGATGAACTGCGGCTGCTGCTGTCGCCGCGTGCGAGCATCGAATTTTCCGCTTTGCCGAAGGTCGCGCCGAAAGGCCCGGTGACGATCCTGATCGGACCGGAGGGCGGCCTGTCCACCGAGGAAGAAGGGCTGGCGCTGAGTCAGGGCTTCAGCGGGCTCGGGCTCGGGCCGCGCGTGCTGCGCACCGAAACAGCGGGCATCGCGATTCTTGCCGCGCTGGCGGCACGTTGGGGGGGGTGGTAGCTCGCTGGTTTTCCGCTGGCGCAAAAAAACAAAGAGCCCGCCGATCGGCGGGCTTGCTCTTTCATCGCGCCCGTTCAGGCGCGTCAATCACACATTACGCGAACGAATAGAACACGCGGAACGCCACCTTGCGCTCAGCCCAGAACTCGGCAGCTTCACGGAACACGTCGAGCAAGGTCTCACGGCCTTCCTTGTCGAACTTCTGCGCAACAGGCAATGCTTCGAGCACGATCACGAAACCCGGCTGCGTGCCTGCTTTCGCGACCAGATCGGTCAGACAATCGTATAGCGCGTCGTAGTTCTTGCCGAAGTGCTTCGGAAACGTGAACGACGTCGCGATCGTTTCCATCACTTCCTGCTTTGATTGCGCATTCCCACAACAGGCGTAAAGAAAATGCTGCCCGAGCTGCTGCGCTTCGTCAGCAAGATCCTGCACGCGGAACGCGCGGATCGACTGTACGATGTTCGGTCGTACGGTCTTGAAAAGACTCATGGGGCCCTCGTTCGATGAAAGCAAAGTGCTGGCTTCGTTCTGGTTGTCCCCGCCAGGCGTGGCACTGCGCATCTGCATGACGCGCTGGAACAGATTGCCGTCGCCAGCCGCGAAAAGATCCGTCGCGACCCCGGAGTCGTGCGCGTAGACGTTGTCGCTCATGCCGTTCATCCCGATGTCATTCAACAATACGTTTAAAACTCGTGTAGTGGTCGTCGGAGTAATAACAGTTGTCGGTTCGCCCGGGCGGACCACCGCAGACTATGCGGCGCGCGCCCCGATTGCGGGCACGTGGCGTAGGGACGGTGTATTCGTGGTAATAGCCGCGCTTATGCGGCGTCAGCAACCGCTCGTGATTGCCGAATACGATGCCGTCCTTCTCATACGGGTAAGGCCCGCCTGCTGCAATCAGGTTCAAAGTATTGACTGCTTCCGGCGGCAGTTGTGCCACCGCGATGGTGCCCTGCGCCTGATCCGTGGCCGCTGCGGTTTCCCGTGCGAAGGCGCCGGGAACGGCATTCCCAAGCAGGCTGACGACTATCAGGGCGGCCGGAAGCACGCCGTTGCGGAGCCACTTGCGTGCCATGAACCAAGGTTCCCGCTGTTAGATCACGAGTTCGACGACCATGAAAGGTGTAAGGGTATCGCTAATGGCCCCTGGAATCAACGTTCGTCAGGCCAATCTGAGGCTCCACTAAGCCGTCCACCTACCACGGGCGGGCGTCCCGGCGGCATTTCGACGATGAATTTATCTTTTGGGGAGCAATGATCTGGGGGTAAATTGACGACAAAAGGGGCCGGAATGCCGCGCCAATCCGAAAACGAAAGGAAATTGCAATATTCCGGGCAGGATTGCCCGAGGAGAGACCTCGGCAGGGCATTCCCAAAGCGGAAACGCCCTGCCGCTTCAAAACACCGCTTAACGCGAGGCGACCACGTCCGCCACCAGCAGCGCGGCCATGTTGACAATCCGGCGCACGGTTGCCGACGCCGTCAGCACGTGCACTGGCTGCGCGGCGCCTAGCAGCATCGGGCCGATCGCAATGTTGTTGCCCGCGGCCGTCTTGAGCAGGTTGTACGAGATGTTCGCTGCATCGATGTTCGGCAGGATCAGCAGGTTCGCATCGCCTTCGAGCGTCGAATCCGGCAGCACTTCGCGGCGCAGATTCGCGTCGAGCGCGACGTCGCCGTGCATTTCGCCGTCCACCTGCAGATCCGGTGCACGCTCCTTCAGGATCGCGAGCACATCGCGCATCTTCTGCGCTGACGGCGCATTGCTGGTGCCGAAGTTCGAATGCGACACAAGCGCGATTTTCGGCTCGATGCCGAAGCGGCGCACTTCTTCAGCCGCCATGACCGTGATCTCGGCAAGCTGTTCCGGCGTCGGGTCGACGTTCACGTGCGTGTCGACGATGAAAATCTGCCGGCCCGGCAGCACCAGCGCGTTCATGGCAGCATAGGTGCAGCAGCCTTCGCGCTTGCCGATCACCTGATCGATGAAGTGCAGATGGCGATGCGTGGTGGAAACCGTGCCGCAGATCATGCCGTCGGCCTCGCCCTTCTTCACCAGCATCGCGCCGATCAGCGTCGTGCGGCGGCGCATTTCGAGCTTGGCCATCTGCTCGCTGATGCCCTTTCGGACCATCATCTTGTAATAGGTCTTCCAGAAGTCGCGATAGCGCTCGTCGTGATCGGTGTTGACGACCGAGTAGTCCTGACCGGCGACGAGGCGCAGGCCATAACGCGTGATGCGCTGCTCGATTACCGCCGGCCGGCCGATCAGGATCGGCGTCGCGAGCTTTTCGTCGACGACGATCTGCACGGCACGCAGCACGCGCTCCTCTTCGCCTTCCGCGAACACGATGCGCTTTTTCTCAGCCTCGACACTGCGCGCGACCTGGAAGATCGGCTTCATCGTCGTGCCGCTGTGGTAGACGAACTGCTGCAGATGCTGCTCGTACGCGTCCATGTCCTCGATCGGACGGGTCGCGACGCCCGAATCCATCGCCGCCTTCGCGACGGCCGGCGCGATCTTCACGATCAGACGCGGATCGAACGGCTTTGGAATCAGGTATTCCGGCCCGAACGACAGATCCTGGATACCGTAGGCCGTCGCGACGATATCGCTCTGCTCCTGACGGGCCAGTTCGGCAATCGCGTTCACCGTGGCGATTTCCATTTCACGCGTGACCGTCGTTGCGCCGGCATCCAGCGCGCCGCGGAAGATGAACGGAAAGCACAGGACGTTATTGACCTGGTTCGGATAATCGGTGCGGCCGGTGCACAGCACCGCGTCCGGGCGCACTTCGAGCGCCAGTTCCGGCAGGATTTCCGGCGTCGGATTGGCAAGCGCGAGGATCAGCGGCTTGTCGGCCATCTTCTTTACCATGTCCTGTTTCAGGACGCCGCCGGCCGACAGGCCAAGGAAAATGTCCGCGCCTTCGATCGCCTCGGCGAGCGTGCGGGCGGACGTTTCGCGCGCAAAGCGCTCCTTGTCCGGATCCATCAGCTCGACGCGGCCCTTGTAGACCACGCCTGCGAGGTCGGTCACGAGGATGTTTTCGAGCGGCAGGCCGAGGTCGACGAGCAGGTCCAGACAGGCGAGCGCGGCGGCGCCCGCGCCGGATGCCACCAGCTTCACCTTCGAGATGTCCTTGCCGACCACCTTCAGCCCGTTCGAGATCGCGGCTGCAACGACAATCGCGGTACCGTGCTGGTCGTCGTGGAACACCGGAATCTTCATGCGCTTGCGGCATTCGCGCTCGACGATGAAGCAGTCGGGCGCCTTGATGTCTTCAAGGTTGATGCCGCCGAAGGTCGGCTCGAGCGCGGCGATCACGTCAACCAGCTTGTGCGGATCGGACTCGTTCAGCTCGATGTCGAACACGTCGATGCCGGCGAACTTCTTGAACAGCACCGCCTTGCCTTCCATCACCGGCTTCGACGCGAGCGGCCCGATGTTGCCGAGGCCCAGCACCGCGGTGCCGTTCGTCACGACGCCGACAAGGTTGCTGCGCGCGGTGAAGCGCGCCGCGTTCAGCGGGTTCTCGACGATCTCCTCGCACGCGAAGGCCACGCCGGGCGAATACGCCAGCGCGAGGTCGCGCTGGTTGATCATCTGTTTGGTTGGCGCAATCGCGATCTTCCCCGGGGTCGGGAACTCATGGTAGTCGAGAGCGGCTTCGCGAAGTTTGGTATTGGCGGGAGTCGACATAAGGCGGGCTTGGAAGTGCAGATTAGAATAGGTGTTCGACGCATTGTAGCGCCAATCCCGAGGCCAATTCCTTCAATAAGGGTACAACTGCCGCGACAGAAACAGCGCAAACGGCAGCGAATCCGCCGAATAGCCAGGTCGTCCGGGCACACTGGCGCCCGTACAATTCGCTTGCCGGCACGCGCTCCTGGGGCTTCCGCGTGCCTCGTGCGCTTTTCCGGCCTGGCGTCGCGGCACGACAATGTCGCTTACCCGCTGGCGCCGGTTACCCTGTACCCATCACCGCTCACTTGCCTTCAGCCGCCCTTCCGCGCAACGGACCCACACCATGCTTTCCGAGTTTTCGCTGATCGACCGCTTCTTTGCGCGCCGCGCACGCATCACGCCACGCGCCGTACTCGGCATCGGCGACGACTGCGCGCTATTTGCGCCGCGCGCCGGCGAGATACTGGCGATATCAACGGACATGCTGGTCGAAGGCCGGCACTTCCTTGCAGATGTCGATCCGCACGCGCTTGGTCACAAGGCTCTCGCGGTCAACCTCTCCGATCTCGCCGCAATGGGTGCAAAACCGCAGGCGTTCACGCTGGCGCTCGCGCTGCCGCAGGCGCGCGAGGAATGGCTCGCCGCGTTCAGCGAAGGTATGTTCGAGATCGCGGAGCGCTTCGACTGCGAACTGGTGGGAGGCGATACGACAGGCGGCCCGCTGAATATCTGCATCACCGTGTTCGGCGAGGTGCCGCCCCAGTTGGCGTTGCGCCGCGACGCCGCAAAGCCAGGCGACGACATCTGGGTTTCCGGCACGCTTGGCGACGCCCGCGCAGGCCTTGGCGTGCTGCGCCAGGAGTGGTCCGTCGATGCCGGCGATGCTGCGACATTCTGTCGCGCGCTCGAGCGGCCCGAGCCGCGTGTCGCGCTTGGCCTCGCGCTTCGCAGCCATGCGCGCGCCGCGCTCGACATCTCCGACGGACTCGCCGGCGACCTGCTGCACATCCTCGAACGCTCACGCGTCAACGCCACCGTCGATGTCGACGCGGTACCGCGCTCCGCCGCCCTGCGCCGCCTGCCGTCGGACCTGCAGCGCCGCTGCACGCTTGCCGGCGGCGACGACTACGAACTGTGCTTCACCGCTCCGGCTGCCGCACGCGTGGCAATCGAAGCGGCGGGCAACAGCGTCGCCGTACCGGTGACGCGCATCGGTACAATAAGCGCTCTCCAGAATGCGGCGGCCGAGCCTGCCATCACCTGGCACGACGCCGCAGGCATGCCACTCACCCTGACATTGCAAGGCTTCGATCACTTCCATGCGAACTGAACCCCCGCTCGGCCCCGCCGGCGACTTCAATCCTGGCCCCGATCCGCAACCGCCGCGACCGCGCCGCGCCACCGCGCGCTTCATGCTGTCGCATCCGCTGCACCTGATCTCGCTCGGCTTTGGGAGCGGCCTGTCGCCAATCGCACCGGGCACCGTCGGCACGCTGTTCGCATGGGCGTCGTTTGCGGTCTTCAATCACTATTTGACCGTGCTCGAGTGGGGCATCCTGATCGCCGTCGGTTTTGTCGCCGGAATCAGCATCACGGGCTTCACGGCAACGAAGCTCGGCATCGACGATCCGTCGCCTGTGGTGTGGGACGAAATCGTCGCGTTCTGGCTCGTGCTCCTGATGGTCACGCCAGTGACGTTCACCGGTCAGCTATGGGCGTTCGTCGTGTTCCGCTTCTTCGACATGGTGAAACCACCGCCGATCCGTTACTTCGACCGCAGACTGAAGGGTGGCTTTGGCATCATGTTCGACGATCTGGTTGCTGCGTTTTTCACGCTGCTCGTGATTGCGCTGTGGCGCATGTCGGTCTAACCGACGTACATCGAAGCAACGCACGTCCTCGCACGCCCACGGACCCCATATGCCTACCGACACCGTTGTCCATCAACTCGCCATCCGCGTCGGCAATCGTTTGCGCGACGAACGCCTGATGCTCACGACCGCCGAGTCCTGCACCGGCGGCATGGTCGCCACGGCCCTGACCGATATTTCCGGCAGCAGCGGCTGGTTCGAACGCGGCTTCGTCACTTACTCGAACGTGGCAAAAAGCGAAATGATCGGCGTCCCTGCCGAACTGATCGAAAAACACGGCGCGGTGAGCGAGCCTGTCGCCCGTGCGATGGCCGAGGGCGCGCTGCGCAATAGCCGCGCTCAGGTGTCGCTGGCTGTCACCGGGGTGGCCGGCCCGGGCGGTGGCACGGAAACGAAGCCAGTCGGCATGGTGTCGTTCAGCTGGAGCAACCGGTTGCACACGACAGTCGACACGGTTGTGTTCAAGGGCGACCGCGAACAGATCCGTGTGCAGGCCGCCGCCCACGCGCTGCGCGGCGTGCTGGCGTTGCTCGACGAACGTGAGCGCTGAAACGTCACGCCCTTGAACCCTCCGACAAACGCATTCCCGATGCCTACGACCGACGCTCAAAAAGACGAACTGATTCGCCGCTTCGATCTGCAGCCACATCCGGAAGGCGGATTCTTTCGCGAAACGTATCGTTCGGAAGCGGCGGTTTGCCGCGAAGGTTCGAAAGGGACGAGGTCCGCGTCGACGGCGATCTACTATCTGCTCGCCGATGGCGCCCACTCGGCCTGGCATCGGATCAGGTCCGACGAGGTCTGGCACTTCTACGCGGGCGAACCGTTGCTGGTTCACGTGCTCGATCACGTCGGAAACCTGACGTCGCACAGGCTCGGCAACGCGCTCACGCATCCCGGCGCGGCATTTCAGGCCGTCGTGCCGGCTGGGCTGTGGTTTGCCGCTGAATGTGCTGATCCGACAGGCTTTGCGCTTGTCGGGTGTACCGTTGCGCCGGGATTCGAATTCAGCGAATTCGAACTGGCCAGCGTGAATGCGCTGGTGGAGGCCTGGCCGGCGCATCGGGAGATCATTACGCGGATGGGTTCTGACGCGGGCTCGCCGAAGTGACGTCCCGCAGCATCACGCCCTCGCACGACGCCGGATCAACGCGTCCGAACCGCAGGCCCTTACCGCACGCCGCAACGTGATGCGGCAACCGGGGCAACCGGTTCGACCTGCGCCGGAACGCTCACCTCAACGATACTGATTGATCCGGTCCCGTGTGTCCCGGGCAGCCTTTGCCGCGGCATCCACAAAGTCGTCGCCCTTGCCGGCATAGATGATCGCGCGCGACGAATTGATCAACATCCCCGTGCCCGCTGCCGTGGCGCCAGCCCGTACTGTCGATTCGACATCGCCGCCCTGGGCGCCGATGCCAGGAATCAGCAAAGGCATGTCGCCGACAATCCCGCGCACGACTTCGATTTCCTTCGGAAACGTCGCGCCGACCACGAGGCCGAGCTGGCCGCTAGCGTTCCACTTTTCCGCAGCAAGCTGTGCGACGACCTGATACAGCGGACGTCCGCCGGTCTCGAGAAACTGCAAATCCGAGCCGCCCGCGTTCGACGTCCGGCACAGCACGATCACACCCTTGCCATGATGCTCGAGATACGGCTCGATCGAATCGAAGCCCATATACGGGTTCACCGTCACGGCGTCCGCACGGTAGCGTTCGAACGCCTCGCGCGCGTACTGCTCGGCGGTACTGCCGATATCCCCGCGCTTGGCATCGAGAATCACCGGCAGCCCAGGATGATGCGCATGAATGTGCGCGATCAACTGTTCGAGCTGGTCTTCCGCACGATGAGCGGCAAAGTAGGCAATCTGCGGCTTGAACGACGACGCGTACGGTGCGGTCGCATCGACGATCGCACGGCAAAATTCGAAAATCGCGTCAGGCCGGTTCGCGAGTGCGCCCGGAAACTTCGTGGGCTCGGGGTCGAGGCCGACGCACAGCAGCGAATTCGTGCGCTGCCACGCGTCGTTAAGCGTCTTGATAAAAGAGGTCATGATGAAGAACTCGCGACGAGCCATAAGCGGATGAGGCGCGTATTTTAACCGGCGGCAGGCCTGCTACCCCATGCAACCCCTTGTCAACGCTTTGCGCTGCGCGCCTCTGCCTTCCGGCGCCGGTTACCAGCCCCTTCCCGCCTACGACCGCTTGCTCCCTCGCCCACCCGCGGCTGCACGCATGCCGGTGCGTTGGACCGTGAACGTGAATTGCCGCGTCAGGCGCTCGCCGCGGGTCAACACTGTCATGCCGTTCGCCGTTGCGCCGCCGGGCAGATTCATCGCGTTGATTGGATGATCGACCGGTTCGAAACAGAAGAAGTCCTTGTCCGCAGGCGTGTACAGCACGTAATAGTCGGTGTCCGCTGCGATCGTCAACGACAGGTGCCGCTTCGGCCACACGACTGCCGAACGTCCACTCCAGCCGGTAAAGGCGTGATTGACGACGGTCTTCGGCAGCGGATAGGCGACACCGAATTGCCAGGCGGGCGGGGCCGGCACGTGTCGTACGGGCAGCCATTCGTCGTCGGCGAGCCACAGGCCGCCCGCGGCCGCCGACAGCTCCGTAACGGCATCGCGCGGCAAGAACGGATGAATGCCGAGACCGAACGGCAGCACCTCGCGTCCGGTGTTCTCGATTTCGAGCGTGACGATCAACGTCGGCCCGTCGAGCGTATAAGTTTGCGTCGCGTGATACGCGTACGGCTTGTGACGGCTGCGATCGAGCGTCAGGCGCACGCTCTCGTGATCCGCGTTCGCGACCTGCCAGGGCGCGAGCCAGCCGTCGCCGTGAATCGGCAACGGCTCGCAGTTGCGATTGCGGGGCACATCGATTGCGCGTCCGGAAAAGGTGAACTGTCCGCCGCCGATCCGGTTTGAATACGGCAGCAACGGATAACACGCAAGTTCGTTCGGATCGGTGTCGCTGGTGACGTGCCGGCAGCGTCGAAAGATCGGCGTGAGACCGCCGTCGCTGCGCCAGTCGAAGCGTGTGATGCCGCCGCCGAGCGTCGGCGCGACGTCGAGCCTGAGTTGTGCGTTGGCGAGCGTGATCGCGGCGACATCGCCCGTCACTGCCGACCCCACCGCCACGGCGGATGTGCCCGGACCCGCCAGCACGGGATTCGCGGCCGCGGAGAGTCTTGCGCGGCGCGACTGCGATGAAGACGAGCCAACGGAATTCGTGACGGTCATGTCAGTCTCCTCGAGAGGCGTAAAACGTTGCCGTCATGGCTGACGGAAGTTTCGTTCTGGGCGACTCGGCGAGCCGGCCGCCTCATTGGCGTCTACTACGTCGTACCGCGTGCTGCTCACTGCCGTGCGTCCCTCTGCCCTGGGTCCCTACCGGTAAGAGGAGGAAACTTCCCGGCGACGCGCAGGCGAGCCCTGAAAAAACGGTTCCTGCAAACCGCGTGCGCCCGGCGTGGCGATGAAAACGCCACCGGCGCGCGAATCTTTAGCGAGCGCCGCGGCGTCAAGACCGACACGCGCACTCGTGATGTACAGCGTACCCAGCTGCGCGCCGCCCAGCGCAACGCAACTCGGCTGCGCAGTCGGCACCGACACTCGCGCGGCTTCGACGCCGTCCGGGCCATAACGCACCACCCGGCCGCCACCCCACTGCGCATTCCACAGCCCGCCGTCACGGTCGACTGTCGAACCATCCGGTTCGCCGGTCGCGTCGGTCAGCGTCGCAAACACGCGGTCGTTCGTGATGCTCCCACCCGCGGCATCATATTCGCAGGTACGGATCGTGCGGGTCGGCGAATCGCAGTAGTACATCGTCGCGCCGTCCGGGCTGAACGCAATACTGTTCGCAATCGCGGGCGCTGGCAATGGTAAACGCTCAAGTGTCAGATCAGGATTCAGCCGGTAGAAGCCGCCGATTGCCTTCACGGGCGACGCCTCATCCTTCGTACCGAAGACAAAACGCCCCTGGCGGTCACAGCGCCCATCGTTCACGCGCGTGTTGATGCCCGGTTCGACGTCGACGATCTTCTGCGTTTCACCGGTCGACAGATCGAAGAACGCGAGGTGAGTCGCGAGACCCAACAGCAGATAGTGCGGATCGGCGCACAGCGCGAACGTCGCGAGCCGCTCGGGCATCGGCCAGCACGTGCTGCGGCCATCACGCGGATCGTAGCGCCACAGTCGCGCGCCTTCGATATCGGTCCAGTAGAAACGGCCCGTCCGCGCGCACCATGTCGCGCCTTCGCCCAGCGTGCATTTCGAGTCGATGAGGAGCGCGGCCTGCAACTCTCGCGCCGCCACGCTCATGCCCAGCCTCCGTCGACGATCACATCCTGCGCGGTGATCATGCGGCTATCGTCGGCGGCGAGGAAGAGCGCCATGCGGGCCAGATCCTCCGGCAGCAATTCGCTGTCAATGCACTGGCCTTCCTTGATCGAACGCCGTCCGGCGTCATCGAGCCACAGGCGCTTCTGTTTCTCGGTCATCACCCAGCCGGGCACCAGCGAATTGACGCGGATATTGAACGGCCCGAGATCGCGCGCGAGCCCGCGCGTGAGTCCCTGCACCGCCGATTTCGATATCACGTACACCGGGTAACCGCCGTTTTTCAGCATCCAGCTGATCGAGCCGAGATTGATGATCGAGCCGCGGCCAGCTGCTTTCATGTCGTCCATCACAGCCTGCGCCGCGAAGAACTGGTGACGGATGTTCACCGCAATACCCGCATCGAACGATTCCGGCGTGACTTCGGCGATCCTGTGACGGCGGTCATTCGCCGCGTTGTTCACCAGCACGGCGATCGGCCCGAGCGCCGCGCGCACATCGGCGATCGCTTTCCTGAGCGCATCGATATCGGTGAGATCGCACGGCAGAAAAAGCGGCTGGTGGCGCGAATCGCCCAGTTCATCTGCGAGCGCTTTACCCGCGCCCGCGTCGATATCGAAGAAGGCAACGCGCGCGCCCTGCGCCGCGAAGTGCTCGACGAACGATGCGCCGATGCCGGTTGCGCCGCCCGTGATCAACACCGTGCGGTCGGTCAGACTCGGATAGCGCGCGTAGACACTATCGGCCTCGCGTTCATTCGCATTGGCAGGAGACGACATCGTTCGATTCCTTTATGAGCAGATGGGTTGGGTCGCCGTTTCGGCAGCTTAATCGCGCGCACCGCGGTTCTTCAACTGGTCGAGCAGCACAGCGGCGAGCAGGATCGCGCCGCGCACGAGGTACTGGTAGAACGCGTCGATGTTCATCAGGTTCATCACGTTCTCGACCGTGCCCATGATCAGCACGCCGATCACGACACCCGAAATCGTCGCGCGGCCGCCGAGCAGCGACACGCCGCCCAGCACGCACGCCGAGATCACGTTCAGCTCGAAGCCTTCGGCGGCATTCGGCTGACCCGACGTGATACGCGATGCGAGTATCACGCCGGCAAGCGCGGTCACCGCGCCCTGAATCAGAAAAATGTAGACGCGCGTGCGCTCCACATTGATACCGGCAAGACGCGACGCCTCCGGATTGCCGCCGATGGCGAGCGTGTTGCGGCCATACACGGTCTGGTTGAGCATCACGCCGAACACGATGAAGCACAGCAGCGTGACCCAGATCGGCAGCGATACGCCAAACAATGTCAGGCCGCCCAACGCGATAAACGAATCCGACGACACGCCAACCGCCTGCCCGTGCGACACGATGAAGCCGAGCCCGCGGACGATTTCCATCGTCGCCAGCGTCGTGATCAACGCATTGATGCGCAAATACGCGATGACCGCGCCGTTCACGAAACCGATCACGCTGCCTGCGGCGACCGCTGCGACAATCGCGATGAACGTGTTGCCGGTCGCATTGAGCACCATCGCGCACAGCACGCCGGCGAACGCGACGATCGAGCCGACCGAAAGATCGAAGTCGCGTGACGCGAGACAGAACATCATCGTGCACGCGACCATGCCGATCTGCGAGATCGACAGTGCGAGGCCCAGCATGTTCTCGATCGAGAAGAAGTGATCGACGCTCAGGGACATCGTGATGAACATCACGACGAAGATCACGATCAGGCTGTACTCGGTGACGTGCTGCCACCATTTCTGCCTGTCGTTGCCCTGTGGAATGAGTGCTTCAGCGGCGCTCTTGGCGCCCTGTTGCGCGAGATTTTCTCTGGCTTGCATTTTGTTGACTCCTCCCGTTACCTACGGGTTGTCGGACAGATGATGGAACGATCGGCCCGGTGAATTCAGGCCGCCTGAGCGGCGGGTTCGGTCGCGCTTTGCGGCAGCGCAAGGCTCAAGACGGTCTGTTCGGTGGCCTCGCTGCGCGTAAGCTCGCCAGAGATCCGGCCCTGACGCATGACGACGATGCGATCCGATACGCCAAGCACCTCCGGCAACTCCGAAGAGATCATCACGATCGCGCAGCCGCGTTCGGCGAGCTGATAAATCACGTTGTAGATCTCGTGCTTGGCACCGACATCGATGCCACGCGTCGGCTCATCCAGAATCACCACTTTCAGATCCGGCTCCGCGAGCCAGCGCGACAGAATCGCTTTCTGCTGATTGCCGCCCGACAGAAAACGGATCTTCTGCCGGCGGCTCGGCGTCTTGATCTTCAGCAGTTTGATGAAGCGGTCGGCCGTTTCAGCTTCCTTCTTGCGATCCAGGAAGACCCCCGCGTGCAGATAGTGCCGGCGGCAGCTGATGTTGATGTTTTCCGACACGGTCGCCATCGCGACGATGCCCTCTTCCTTGCGATCTTCCGGGCACAGCACGATGCCGTGGCGAATCGCTTCGCCTGCGCTACGCACCTTGATCGGCTTGCCGTCGAGCAGCAGCTCGCCGCCCTTCTTGTGATCGGCGCCGTAGACGAGGTGCATGAGTTCGCTGCGCCCGGCGCCCACCAGCCCGAAAAAGCCGACGATCTCGCCACGGCGCACTTCGAAGCTCGTCGGTTCCTTCAACGCTTGACCTTCGATCGCCTTCGCCGCAAAGCGCACTTCGCCGAGCGGACGCGGCGAATAGTTGTAGATATCCGAGATTTCGCGGCCGACCATCTCGCTCACGATCGTGTCGCGCCTGACGCCTTCAAGTGTGGGGTGCGACGCGACCTTGCGACCATCACGGAAAATCGTGCATGCGTCGCACAGCTGATAGATCTCGTCCATCCGGTGCGAGATGTAGATCAGCGCACGGTTGTCCGCGCGCAGGTCGCGCACGAGCTTGAACAGCACTTCCGTTTCACGGTGCGACAGCGAACTGGTCGGTTCGTCGAGCGCGATCACGCGGGCGTTGCGCAGCAACGCCTTGCAGATTTCGACCATCTGCCGCTGGGCGATGGACAGTTTGCGCAGCTTCGCGTTGGGATCGAGATTGACGCCCATCGCGGCGAGCCGCTCGCGCACGAAGCGCTTCCCTTCGCGCTTGTTCACCCAGCCGAACGAATTCGGCAACTGGCCGAGCAGCAGATTTTCTGCCACGGTCAGATCGGGCACGTACTGCAGTTCCTGGTGAATCACGGCGATCCCGGCCGCAATCGACGAGGCAGCGCTCGAAAAGCGCACCTCCTTGCCGTCGATCATGATCTGACCGGAGTCCGGCTGATACTCGCCACCGAGAATCTTCAGCAGGGTCGATTTCCCCGCACCGTTCTCGCCCATCAGGCCGTGCACCTGGCCGACGTTGACCTCGAAGGACACACCGTCGAGCGCGCGCACGCCTGGAAACACCTTGCCGATATTGTCAAAACGCAGCGTCGCTGACACTTCGCTTCCCCTCACTTGATGGACACTTCGCTCACGTACTGGCCGTCACGCGCGGGCGAAAGCCCTGTCATCCTCCGGGCGACCGCGGACCTATGTCCAACGGATGCCGCCTGATACCGGTAGGGGCGACCCGATGCGTCACGCATCCGGCCGCCCGTCCGCTACTGCCTGTTACCTGCTTCGACTTACTTCGATGCGAGACCCATCTTTTCGCGCACTTCGCTGACGTTATCGCGCGTGGCCAGCATGCCGGACGTCAGCGTGAGCATCGGCGGTTCCTTGCCTTGCGTAATCCAGGCATACATCAAATCCGAGGTTTCCTCGCCGTGGCGCTTCGGGCTGATGATCACGGTACCGAAGAAGCCCGTCGGGTTCGGCTTCTTGAACTCATTCAAGGCCGATTCCGAGCCGCCGATACCGATGCCGATCATGTTGTCGGCCTTGAAGCCGCGGCCTTCTGCTGCGCGCACCGAGCCGAGCACGCCTTCGTCGTTCAGCGCGTAGGCCACCCAGTGCTTGTACTGCGGGTTCTTCGTGAGCGCGATGTTGGCGGCGTTGAAGGCGTTTTCCGTGTCGGTCTTCGCCTGCGGCGCCGCGACGATGTTCGCCTTCGGGAAGCCGGCGGCGACGAGCGCATCGGTCGCGCCGGTCGTGCGATCATGCGCGGTCGGCAGTTGCTCGTAGGTGACATCGATCGCGCCGACGTCCTTCATGTCCCAGCCGCGCTTCTTGATTTCAGCCGCGAGGCCATCGCCGACCTGCTTGCCGATGTTGTAGGCCGAAATGCCCATGTGCGGCACGGATTCGATCGGCTTGCCCGCACCGTCGACGAGGCGGTCATCGACCGTCATCATCTTCAGGCCGTCAGCCTTCGCCTTCGCGACGATGCCCGGCCCGAGCTTCACATCCGGCGTGCAGATCACGAAGCCCTGCGCCTTCTGTGCCGCGAGGTTGTCGATTGCGCTCATTACCTTCTCGCCCGACGGCGCGCCGATCTTCACCAGCGTGAAACCCTTCTCTTTTGCAGCGACCTCGGCAAACTTCCATTCGTCCTGGAACCACGGCTCTTCCGGCTGCTTCACCAGAAAGCCGATTTTGACCGGGTCGGCGGCCTGCGCAGCCGTTGCGCTGAAGAGCACACCCGTCGCCGCTGCTGCCAACGTGAGGAAAATTCTACGTTTCATGATGCGTGTCTCCTGACTAATTCGTTGATAACGAGAAGGTAGTGGCCGCGTCTTCTTTTATCGGCTTTCTGTGACGCACGCGGCCAGTGCGTCACCCGACTGAAACTATCCGTTCGTCCTTCGTTTTCCCAGCTCAGCTGCGCCCCGCTCAGTCGTGGTAAAGCGCCGAGCGCCCGCCATCGACCGTGATGCAACTCGCGTTGATAAACGGCGCCTCGTCCGACGCAAGGAACACCGCCGTCATCGCCACTTCCTCCGGACGGCCGATGCGTTTCATCGGCTGCAGATCGAGCGTCGCCTGTTGCGCGGAAGCCGGATCCGCTTGCGCGTCCCACCAGTCGCGCGTCAGCTGGGTTTCGATATAGCCCGGCGCGATCGCATTCACCCGCACATTGCGCGGCGCGTATTCGATGCCGAGCGCGCGCGTGAGACCCAGCACGCCGTGTTTCGCAACCGGGTACGGAAAGCAGCCCGGAATGATCTTGAAGGCATGCGTCGAGGCGATATTCACGATGCTGCCCGCGCCGCGCTCGACCATGCCCGGCAACACCGCGCGACAGCCGTTCCAGACGCCGTCCAGATCGACTGCGAAGCAACGGCGCCAGTCGTCGTCGGTCATTGTCAGCGGATCGCAGAACACGTTGATGCCCGCGTTGTTCACCAGCACGGAGAGCGGACCGAACGCGCGCTCGGCTTCGCTTACTGCGTGCTGTACCGACGCGGACTGCGTCACGTCGGTCTCTACCGCCAGCACTTTCACGCCGTGTTGCCCGTGTCGTGCGGCGATCTCGCGTGCGGTGCGCTGCGCCGTTTCGATATCCAGTTCCGCCAGCACGACCGCCGCGCCTTCCCGTGCGAACGCGTGCGCAATCGCCGCACCGATTCCGCGACCGGCCCCGGTGATCAACGCGACCTTGTCGGCGAGCCGGTTCATCGACTTGCACCTGCCTTCGCGATGCGCAGGCCGTTGATGAACGCCTTCGCGTGCGACGCCGTGACCGCTGCGCTCTGGCCCGGCTTGTAGAGTGCTGATCCGAGGCCGAAGCCGTTTGCGCCGGCCGACAGGAACGGGCCCATGTTGTCCGGCGTGACGCCACCGACCGGCACGAGCGGCACTTCCGCCGCGATTACCGCGCGCCATGCCTTCACGACATGTGCGCCGAGCTGTTCAGCGGGGAACATCTTCAGCACGTCCGCGCCGTTCTTCAGCGCGATGAAGGCTTCGGTTGGCGTCGCGACGCCCGGCGCGCAGGCGAGGCCCTGCGCTTTCGCGGCGCAGACGACTTCCGGGTCGCTGTGCGGCATCACGATCACTTCGCCGCCGGCCGCCTTGACGTCGGCGACGAAGCTCGGGTGCAACACCGTCCCCGCGCCGACTATCGCATCGGCGGGCAACGCCTGACGGATCGCGGCAATGCTGTCGAAAGGCTGCGGCGAGTTAAGCGGCACTTCGACGATCCGGAAGCCCGCTTCGTACAGCGCGCGGCCGTGATCGGCGGCGTCGGCCGGTGTGACGCCGCGCATGATCGCAATCAGCGGGCACGCCTCGAACGCCGCGATCAGTCTCGCGTGCGGCATGTACGGTGCGGGCAGATTGATGTGAGGTTGCATGTCGAGTCCTTGGGCGTGTCGTGGGCTACGTCAGCCGGCGGTGCGCGTGGTGTTGCCCGCGCCGGCCCCGTTCGCTTTCGCGTTGTCTGCTGAGGGCACGGCGGCCATTGCGTGCGGATCGACCAGACCCGCCTGGGTGGCGATGCGCCACAGGCCGTGTTCGGTCGCCTGCTGGACGAGAGCCGCCTGAGTGCAGCCGAACTGCGCCAGTGCAAGCCGGTAGCGTTCGCACAGCGCGTCGTTGCCGATGAGCAGCAGTGACTTGCTGGCGAGCGTCGTTCCCTGCTGTGTGAGTAAGGTGTCGAGACCAGCCAGTTCATGGCCGATCAAGAGCCCGGACAGATAGTCCGGCTGCTGGTCGGCCGGAAGCTGCCCGGTCAGGCCGAGCGTGCGCGTGCTGAAAATCGTCGCGAGCACACCGGCGCGGCCTCGGGTTCGCGCGACGTTCACACCCCGGAGAAAGGCTTCGGTATCAGGAAGGTCCGGTGCGACCATCGTGCGGCCAAGTATCGTGTGATCGCGCAGCGCGGCGAACACTTCGCCCGTCATGAAGGTGTGAAAGCGTTCGATGCGGTCATCGCGCGCGACCGCCCATTTGGCGTGCGTGCCGGGCAGGCCAATCAGTACGCCGGCGTCATCCGGCGCTGCAGGCCGGGCGCTCAGCGCACCGAAGATCTGCGTTTCCTCGCCGCGCATCACATTTGGCAGTTCGCCGTGTTCGAGCACGCCCGGCACGATGTGCAGGGTAACGCCGCGCGCGGTCTGCACGCGAACGATGCCGGCGACGAGCGCGTCGGCACTGGCTGGCGTGTCAACGTACGGCGCTTCGAGCCAGCCTTGCGCACTGCCGACCATGCCCGCTGCGATGACAGGCAGATCCGTCCGGTGGTCGAGCCATACACCGCAAACCGCCTCGAACGCGACATCGAAGCCGCCTTCGGCGGCGGGACGCGGCAGATTCATGATGCCGGCCGCCGATGCGCGCGTCGCGAGCACCTCGCCCGACGCATTGAACAGATACGCACGCAGTGACGTCGTGCCCCAGTCGAGCGCGATCAGCGCGGCATGCCCGAGGTTCGCGACATCGGCGGCACGCGGGGCGTTTGCCGTACCTGACGACGTGTTCGCCGCGCCTGCGACGTCCATTGCGGTGGCAGCGTCTGCGGCAGACGCGCCACCTGCGCGGACGACGGGCGCGCTCCTCGACTGAGTCATCGTTTGATCCTGCGTGTGGCGGGTTGCGGCGCACGCCAGCCGAGTTCTTCAGAGATCGCGCGCGCTTCGCGCTGCACGACCGGGATCAGTTCATCCATGCGTTCGAGCGACATATAGGGAATCGTGCTCGCCACCGATAGCGCCGCGACTATCGCACCCGACGCGTCGCGCACGGGCGCGGCGACGCAGCGGATCGACGCTTCGTTCTCTTCGAGGTCGAAGGTATAGCCGCCCGTCGAGTAGTTGGTCATGCGCTGCATGAAAGTCAGCGAATCGGGACGGTTGTCCGGCTTGAAGGTGACGCCCGCGAGCGCGCGCCGCGATGCCTCGAAGAGCGAACGCCACGCGTCCGGGGTGAGGTCGAGCATCATCGCCTTGCCGATGCCGGTCGACGCGAGCGGCATCCGGTGACCGACGCGCGAGCGCATTTCGAGGCCGCGGGTGCCGGGAATCTTGTCGATATAGAGCACGTCATCGCCATCGCGCACACCGAGGTGGATCGTGTCGAGGGTCTGCTCGGCGAGCGCTTCGAGATGCGGATGCGCGACGGCGGTGAGCGGCATCTGTTCCAGCGCGATGGTGCCGAGTTCGATCAGCTTGGGTCCGAGGAGGTAGCCGCCCTGCACCTGACGCAGGTAGCGCGCCTGGACGAGGCTGCTGACCAGGCGATGCGTCGTGCTGCGGGTCGTGCCGAGCGCGGCGCCGAAGGTACGCAGGTCGCGCACGCCGGCGGCGGCGGCTTCAAGGATCGCGAGACCGCGCAGTAGCGTTTGCGTGCCCGCCTGCTGCGGCGTGACGTCGAGGAGCGTGCTCGGCAAACCGATGGAGTCGCACTGAGCCGCCTGCCCGGAGTGCGGCGCGGCGGAGCCGTTCGATCTCGCTGCCGTGTGGGGCGACGACGGATGCGACGGAAGCGCGTCGGCGTCGCGCGTCTCTTCTCGCCTATCGATGACGGACATGGCTGGTTTTGTCTCCGATTCGTTTTCTTGTACCTGCCCTTTCTCGCTGCGGGGCAGCCGGCGGTACTTTTCGCCTTGCGGCTTTGCTGGTCTGGATTGTAGGGCGGTTTTTTTGAAATCTCCAATATGTGAGTGATGGATTCATATATTGGGATTTTTTTGCTGCGCGGGCTGGGGTGGGGTTTTTGGCCTTTCCTTGTTTTGCTTCTGGTTTATTGGCGTTGCCCCTGTGCGGGGCGGCACCTACTTTTCTTTGTCCCCCAAGGGGACTTCCTTCGGGGCGTCTTCCAAAGAAAAGTAGGCAAAAGAAAGGCGCTTCGAAAACTCACCTCTTCAGGGTGTGTCGCTGACGGAGAATGGCCACCCATGAAGTGTCGCCCTCGCAGAAATGGCGACATAGGTCCCACACCAGACCGTCCCTCGCACAGTACCGCCCGTGACAAAGGACTCATCCATCCCACTCCGCACTGCGTGCGTCGCGGACCGGGTTGCTTCGTGGTGGAATTCAACGCGGCAGCGGCGTGTGAAGCGCTGCCGCGCGGCATCCGCCTCTTGCAAACGGCCATCATCATTGTCAACGCTGGTAGCCAGTTGCCGGTTAGCGTTCACCTTTTGATTGTTTGATCGTCCAGGTCGTCCGTCGCGGCGAAGTCCCGATACTCGCCAGTCTTCAGTACAACTGCGACTGAAGCGGTCCGCGACGCACGCAGTGAGGAGTGGGATGGATGAGTGCGGTACTGTGCGAGGGACGGTCTGGTGTGGGACCTATGTCGCCATTTCTGCGAGGGCGACACTTCATGGGTGGCCAATCTCCGTCAGCGACACACCCTGAAGAGGTGAGTTTTCGAAGCGCCTTTCTTTTGCCTACTTTTCTTTGGAAGACGCCCCGAAGGAAGTCCCCTTGGGGGACAAAGAAAAGTAGGTGCCGCCCCGCACAGGGGCAACGCCAATAAACCAGAAGCAAAACAAGGAAAGGCAACAACCAGAACCAAACCAGAGAAAAAATTTCACTGCGGCAATTCAGCCGCCCCCATCCGCCGTGCAATCACCCCGGCCCGCTGGGCAAGATATCCAGACCCCCGATGCTCGTCGAAATACTTAGGCCTCGGCAACATCACAGCAAGCCTCGCGGACTGCGCCGCGCCAAGCTTCGCGGCCGAAGTCCTGAAATAGTAATGAGCCGCCGCCTCGGCGCCATACACGCCATTGCCCCATTCGACGGAGTTGAGATAAATCTCGAAGATCCGTTCCTTGTCCATCAGCGTTTCGAGCATCCACGTGATGATCAGCTCCTGCCCCTTGCGGATGTAGCTCTTCTCCCGCGACAGAAACAGGTTGCGCGCCAGCTGCTGCGTAATCGTCGATCCGCCCCGGACGATCTTTCCGCGCGCCTTGTTCTTCTCCCACGCCTGCAGGATGGCGTCGGTCTCGTAGCCGTTGTTGCTAACGAAATTCGCATCCTCGGACGCAATGATCGCCCGCTTCAGGTTGCGCGAGATCTGGTCGTACGGCACCCACGTGTGCTGCACCGACAGATCCGGCCTGTCTTCGGACAGGCGCCACGCATCCGAGCGCATAAACGCGGTCGACTGGGGATTCACCGTCGTCCAGATCGCGATCTGCGCGAAGTAGAACAGTTGCGTCGCCACCCACGCGCACGCAAATACCGCGAACACGTAGACAACCCAACGGATGCCGCCCCGGCCCGCGTGCCTCGTTCGTGTCATCGTCGAAGTCCCCGGTTCGCCTGATTCTGAAATGTTCTGGCCGGCTCGCGCCGCATCTGCCACGTATGTCACGCCCGCCGCGCCCTCTGCACTTCTGGCACGCACATCGTCAGGCCGCCGACACCCGCATCATCTCGCGCAGTGCCGCCAGTACCGGCGCACCGTCCGGACGCATGCCGCGCCATACAAAGAACGATTCCGCCGCCTGCTCGACCAGCATGCCCAGACCGTCCGCCGGGCGCGCGCCAAATGCCTGCGCGTGACGCATGAAAACCGTAGGTTGTGCGCCGTACATCATGTCGTACGCAAGCGTGCCCGCACCAAACGCGCGGTCGTCGCAATCTGGCAGCGACGCATCGAGACTGCCGGCCGTCGCGTTGACGATCACGTCGTAAGCGCCCGGTTCGATCGCGTGTACGCCACCACCTTTCAGACGACAGCCAGCCTCGCGCGCCGCCCCGGCAAATTGCGCGACGAGCTCTTCGGCTTTGGTTCGGGTACGGTTCACGATAGTCAGTGTGTGCGGCAGGCGTTCGAGTATCGGCAACACGACGCCGCGCGCCGCGCCGCCGGCACCGAGCAGCAAAATGCGCGCGCCCTTCAGCGGGACGCCGAGATTGCGCTCGATGTCGCTCACGAGGCCGACCCCGTCCGTGTTATCGCCATAGATACCGTCCGCGCCAAAGCGCAGCGTGTTGACTGCGCCCGCCGCCGCGGCGCGCGGCGACAGGGTGTCGGCCAGCGCGTGCGCTTCGAGCTTGAACGGGACGGTCACGTTCATGCCGCGGCCACCCGCTTCGATGAACGCACGCACATGTGGCACGAACGCATCGACGGGCGCCAGCAGATGGGTGTATTCAATGGGTTCACCCGTTTGCTCGGCGAACCGCGCAT